>JAQBVM010000448.1 GCA_027623095.1 Verrucomicrobiota bacterium | reverse complement strand
GCTTCCGTTCCTCCTTGAGCTTTCCGCCGCCGCCGGGAATTTGCCTCTAGGTTTTCATCGCGGGGAATTGTCGCTGGGCGACGGGATGTTTGCCGACCTTCGCAGGAGTGTTGCAGCCGCAGGGGAAACTTGTTAAAAGTGTCCTCTGCAATCGAATTTGCAGCAATGTATGACATAACGACAATTCCATAACCTTTGCGTCGCAACGGCCAAGTCCCACGAGAAAACTGCGAATTTTTAGAGGACGAGAGAGCCGCCGAAGCACGCGCCAAATCGGACGCGGCTTGGCGTGCTTCTCTCATGGGCGCTTCGCAGTGCCTCTCGTGGGGGCGCGTTGAGTTCGCGCCCCTTCTATTATCCACCAGCGGTGAACAACTCTTGGTTGGCTTTTCAGATCGGCGGGTGTTGAATGGCGGCGGAAGGTGGGGAGCAAAGCAGAAACGGATGTGCGAGACGTGAGAGCCACCATCCAGAAAACATTTTATCGAAACGGACAGCTTCGTGAGAGCGTGCCCATGCGCAATGGCCGCAGGCACGGTGTAGTCCGCGTTTGGCACAAGAACGGCAAACGCGCCTCCGAAGAACCCTTCCAGAACGGATTGCTTGACGGCGTCTGCCGCCAATGGAGTGAAGCGGGGCGACGACTCGGCGCATACGTCATGTTCCAAGGCACGGGAATCCAATGGGAGTGGCACGACAACGGCAAACTCCAGATGGAAATCTTGACTATTTGCGGCGAGTTTTCCGGACGCAACCGAATCTGGCTGCGCGATGGAACTTTGCTTTCGGAGCGGTTTTATCTCGTCGGTCACGTTGTCAGTGCCGAGAAATATCGCGAGGTGGCGGCGAAGTTCAAAGCACTGCCGAAATATCGCGGCAAGCCCGCGAAGTTGACCGGCAAGCACCGCGTGAAGCCGATTCACATTCACCGCGTCTTTGTGGATTCGCTCTTGGAGAAACACAATCAACGCGAAGCGCGGAAGTGGTTGGCGAAGAAAACTGGCGACAAGACCGCTCGCTCGCTCGGACGTTTCAAAAGCGAAAGTCTCGCGGCAAAATTCGTCGAGGCACTTTACCAAGCAGGCGCGGTTGAAGTGATCGTGCCCGACATCTACCGCAACAAAGCCCGCGACCGATTCTCGGATTGTTTGCTCGTTCAACTTCCCAAGAGCGCAGGGAAGCGAAAGGCCATTCGCAAAGTCTGCGAGCAACTGCGGACACGCAAGCTCGGCGCGGCGCAGCCCGATGAGGATATTGGCGAGAGCCATTTGTATCTTTCGCTCGCTTGATTCAAAGGACGGTGAGGCAATCGCGCGCCTCGTCCACTGCCAGAGCGCCGCAAGCCGGGCGCGCATCCAGCAAACATTCGCTGACGGCATCGCCCACCAATTTCTCGACCGCATCGCGCATGGGCCGCGCGCCCAGCTTCGGGTGGAAACCTTTTCGCACGAGGAACGGTAGAACCGCCTTTTCCAGTTCGAGCGCGTGACCGCGTATCTTGAGGAATTGGATCTCCCGCGCAAGAAGCTTCTCTGCAATCTCCAACTGGTGTTCGTAGCTCAGGCGATGGAATACGAGCTTCTCATTGACGCGCGCAAAAATCTCCGGGCGCAGAGTTTGTTGCGCCCGCGTGAGGACGTGGCGTTCGAGCGTGGCGTCGTTGGAATGTTGCAGGCTCATCAATTCGGCCGAGCCGATGTTCGACGTAAGCCAAATGTAGTAGCCGCTGAAATCGAGCGTCTGGCCCGTCGCCACGGTAATTCGTGCCGCGTCGAGTAGTTGGAGCAAAATGTCGAGCACGCGCGGACGCGCCTTCTCCGCTTCATCGAACAACAGCGAGCCTTCGGAAGCACGTTCACGCACGCCGCCCAAGTAGCCGACTTCACCAAGTCGCGCGCCAAGCAACAGGCCGAGCGATTCCTGATTCTGAAATTCGCTCATGTCGAAACGAAACAACTGCCCCGCACCAAATACATGATTTGTCGTCACTACGACCGTTTCAGTTTTTCCGACGCCTGTTGGTCCGAGCAGCAGAAAACTTCCGCGCGGACGACCGGGCTTGGTGAGTCCGAGTTCGCCACGCCGCACAGCAGAAGCAATTCGCGGTAGCGCATGGGACTGGCCGCGGATTTCGCGCGGCAGCAGCGAGGTTAGTTCGTGGAGTTTGGTGAGCTTCGTTGAGTCTGTTGTTTTGTCCATGCCTTACCCATAGCAGGGACTTAATTGCATTTTGTGTATCACATACATCTTCACTCCCCGCGCTTGTGAGATTGTGACCGCGTGATCGGCGGAAAGTCCGCTGACGGAAAGAAAACAAAAAACATAAACGCTATGAAGCTCACAAAGAAAATCGCAACGAAAGTTCATTCACGGCTGCCCTTGCTCCTCACGGTCGCCGCCATCCTCACCCTCAACACCGTGCCCGCCTTCGCGCAGGCCTTCAATTCCACCGAACTCAAGGTCGGCATCAGCAACACGCTCGCAGTGATTATGATGTTCGGCTTTGTGCTCGGCATCGCGGCGGTCATCGCCGGCGGGTTCGCCATTCGGCGGGGCGACGTTGACCAGGGCAAGATTTCCATCATCGGCGGCGCGATCATCGCGGCTGCGCCGGCGGTCATCTTTGCGTTCTACAAAATCTTCGGCATTGACGCGAACAGCAGCGTCGGCATCGGCAATTTCTGATCTCGCCAAAACACCTGCCACACATCCCGCCATCACCCGCCCCGAGCCGCCATGAAGACTGACCTTCGATTTACCGACACCAACGCTGCGTCCGATTCCAAAGGTCGGACGTGGGGACTGGAGGGAGGTCTGTTCTGGTGGCTCGTGGGCGGCGTCGGCGTGGGCATCACGGTGTTTTTCGTTTTCCTCGTCATGCTCAATTCGTCGCTGCTGACTTCGTTTGGCGTCGCGCTTGTGCCGGTGGCGTTCTGCCTCGCTTACATCTTCGGTCTGCGCCAGGGGAAACCGCCCGGCTATGACCGTGACGTTTTCGAGCGCGTGTTCACAGGAAGTGGTTTTGCCCCGGACGAAAACCGCCTCACCCATCCACTCGCGAAGGAGCAGCCATGAGCCGCCACATTCTTGAACAACTCGACATCGCCGACCAGGCGTTGCGGGAGAATCTCCATCGCCACGATCTCGACCCGACCGCACGCGAACACATGGAGCGCGCCATGTCGCACGTCCGCGAGGCTTTCATCGCGACCAACGAAATCGGCAAGGCGCGCTCCGTGCAACGGCTCGTGGGCGACGTGGAGAAGGTGGGCCACCTTATGTCGAAGCTCCGCAAGCAGCAGCAATCCAGCGTCACGGTAAAATCCATTCGCATCTGACCTATGCCTGAACAAATTCCAAACGGATTCTTCTGCCGCGACTTGATTGTGTTCAATCATCTCCGGCGCGGCGGTTTCGTGTCGAAAGGTTTCATCTTTGAAGCGCCGGACCTCACGAACAGCCCGGTCGCTGACCTGAACGATTTTCAAGATCAACTCTGTCTCCTGCTGGCGTCTCTCCACGAACACCAGCGCTTGCAAGTGCAATACTTCTGCGATTCCGACTACAAGGGGGAATTGCTGCGCTATCAGCAGGAGACAGAGAAGTTTTCCAACGTCTGGACGAAGCGCGCCCGCAACGAACGCTTCTCCCGCTACTGGCAGGCAATGTCCGAACGCAAACTTCGGCGGCAGCGAGTGATCTTCTACATCTCGCGCTCGCTAGAGAACGTGCCGAAGGCGTTTCAATCAGTTGCCGCCCGGCGTGACTATTACAACACGCTGCTCGACCAGCTCGAAACCGAGTTCGAGCACGTTCACCGGCTGCTTTTGGAAATCTTCGGTTCGGGCGGCGCGCGAGTGCTGCCGATGTCGGACCTCGACCATTTCCGCCACTACAAGCGGTTTCTCAATCCATCGCTCAACGACCGTTTCGATTACGACCCGGCAGACGGATTCGCTTCAGAACTTTCGATTCAAGAAAATTGCTGGCATAGCGAGGGCAGCGGTCAAAGCGATTTCGGTTTCTTCCTCGATGGACACTATCACTCGTTGATTGTCCTGACCCGCTGGCCGCGCACAACGTATCCAGGAATCATCCAGCGTCTCACCAATCTTCGCCTCCTAGACCTAGAACAAGCGCATTAGAGTCTCGAAATCGCCAATCCGGAATTTTGAGAAAAAAATCTCGTC
>JAQBVM010000447.1 GCA_027623095.1 Verrucomicrobiota bacterium | reverse complement strand
CGATTTTCACCCTCCTAAATCAAACAGAAATCCCTCAAAACTACCCACTCGACTTCCAGAAGACCCCTATGAACTTTTGCGCAGCCTTTCCGATCTTAATAAGATTTCACAATTTAGCAATGTCGCTTTGTTATGAAGCATCCCTCCTTTACTCTCACAGAACTATTGGTTGTACGTGGAATCTTAAGCATTCTCCTGGCGCTTGCCTTTCCGGGAATTGGTAATGCTAAGGAAAAGGCGAGGATGAGTACCTGTATATTCAACCTACGACAAGTTGGTATTGGCTTTCGAATGTATGAAGACGACTTCGAGAAGTATCCACCATTGTTTCAATTGCAACTGGGTAGGGTCCGGAAATACCAGGGAGCTTTTGGCGGAAAAACCGGCACAGTCGTCGGCGCGAAGGGTTACGAACTTCTCCCGATGGCGGAGGAACGTCCAACAAAGCGGTTGCTTGCTCGATCAACTCGCGGGGAGCCGGAGTCGGCGGAGGGAACTCCTTCAGATGATCGGGCGCTTCACTCATGCCAAAACACTACGAGGCGAGTCGCGTCAGGGCAAGACTGTGCCGCGGTTTGATTGAATCGGTCTGTTGGATCCATCTGCGCCATCACTCCAAGTGCTCCCGGATAGCGATCCTTTCATCAAGACGCGGAGTCCGGGGCGGCGGTTGCAACTGGATCAGAATGTTCGCCAAGGTGATTAACCCGCCGCCGACCAGCAATGTGATGCTGAGTTGTTCGTTGGCGTATTGGATGCCGGCCATGACCGAGAACCAGCCCGGCATGAATAGCGCAAAGAAGCTCGCGAAGACCGGTTCCAGACAATAGATCAGCCCTGCCTGAGTCGCTGTGAGGAACGGTTGCCAGTAGTTCATCAGCAGGTAGGCCGCAATCGTGCAGAACACCGTGAGAATCACCATGAACACTATCGCAGACACCGAGCTGTAGGCCGCCAACCAGTCATCCGATTGCCCCCCGGTGAGCAGTGCCACAGGCAGGCAGCAGACAGCGATCACCACGAACATCACGAACGTGAAGTGGTTCACATTGTTGGGTGCGAACTTTGGCCGCTGCAACCAGAGGATTTGCACTGTAAAAAAAAACGATCCGATGAGCGACTCCAATTCACCTCGGCCGATGCGGAAGTCGCGCGGATCAATCCCGGCCAGCACGCCAACGCCCACAATCACCATCAGGCAGCTCGCGACGACTCTCAACGGGGGCCAGCGCCGGTCGCGAAACGCCACGATGAGAGGTATAATCAGCGCATAGAACTGCGTTAGGAACGCCGACGTGGACGCCGAAGTGTAGGCCAGACCATCCATCTGAAAAATCAAACCCGCGCTGGCGAACACGCCCAGCACCACGCCTTCCCAGATTTCGAGGCGAGTCAACTTACGCAACGTCTTCGTGCACGCTATGAGCATCACGAGGGCCGCCACACCGAAGCGCACAGCCAGGGTCATGGACGCGACGAACCAACTGTTGCTTTCCGGGAGCAGCGGTTGCTGCAACTGGCCCATCGCTTTCATGGTCGGAAAACTCAGCGCCCAGCAGGCATTGGCGAATACCAACATTTGCAGCGCGCGGAGCCGCGTGGAATCCATCGACATTGGGCGATACGCTACAGAGCCTCGGCACGAAGACAACGGAAGAGTGCGGGAGAGGGAACAATCATCACGGAAGGAGTCATCCAACTCTTTCATTCGACGAGGGATTGACTTGGTTTGTGGAAAGCTTGTCGAGACCCGGCATCGGGTTCACGGTCTTTCTCAGGCTGATCCCGGGGGTTAGCCCGCATTAACCCAGGCACCGACAACCCAGATGTGATGAACGTCGAAGAGCAAATCGCTGGTTCGCTGTTCCTGCACAATCTTGCCATTCAAGCGGTTTTGCCTTCGTGGGAATAGCGTACGTATTTCGTCACCTGTGAGCTTGCGTCGAAGGCTGATAAGCCAAAAAGAGCGGCGCCGAGAGCCAATCTGAGCCAATTGGATTTCATAGTGTTCTCCTGTTCATTCTGAGTTGTCGTTTGGAACCGGCACCAAATCCGTCTCGCCATCGTATGCAATATCGATGTCGAAAGAAAGCTTGTTTCGGCCTTCGAGTACGGCGCCAAACCCGGGCACTCCAATTTCCTATTGCGTTCAACGTTGTTTACCGGTTACGTGTCTCCAGGGGAGTCAATTGCGTGAAACAGACTCGGCACCGGAATTCCGGTCGAGATCGTCCGCAAGTCCCGATCTATTGGACACCGACTCGACGCTAGAGTACCGACAATGGCTAGCCAATGAGCGACCACGAAAGAAAACGTCATAAAAGGCGAAAAAAGCGGAGCCACTCATCTGGCAGTCCTCCCGCGGTCTTCTTTCCGACGGTCACGGTTGTATTCGTTCTCGCCCTGCTTTGCCTGCTAATTTACGGTCTTTCGGCTTGCCGATGGAATTGGCAAAACACTGGTTTTCCATAGTTTGTGCAATGCAGACGGTGGAGCGACAATTCTCCATCCGGATTTATGTTTGCTCCATCCCATTCATTTTGTTAGTAGTTTCGCAACGCGTCACAAGATCTTATGCTTCAGACTTTAGATGAACTGGTTCAGTACCTTCGCCGTACGGTCCCGCAGCCCAAATTGATCAAACAAATGCTTCCGGACGAGAAGGCGGGAGTAGTGACATTTGAGTGGCAATCACGGAGGTTCGCGGTTCGCAAATCGCTCGAAGTATTCGAAGTAAAGGGTAACAGGATTTTTGTGACCGGCGCGTCGGGCTTGATGCAAGCGGCGTTAACGACCAAGAACCGGAATCAATCTGTCATCAACGCCGTTATTGAGACTCTTGAGCAGGTCGAAGGACAGATGCGGGACAACAAGCCGAAAGCTTTAGCTCTCCTCGATTCGGTCAAATAGACCCTTCAAAGGCAAATTGGGAAGTGAGTTCGCGCGACATTGCTGAGTTTCCTCCCGGTGCTATTGCAATCGGCAATTCAATCGGCCACGAGAGCATGGTGCGCGTCATGATCGGACAGCACTCCGTCCCAAATCGATAATTCTCTCGATTAGGTTTGGGAACGGAAGGTTGGCTTTTTTTGCTGATTCGGCGAAGTCTTCGTCATTCGCCAAATGTGGGTTTGGATTTGCCTCAATAAAATAGAGTTCGTTTTTCGCTGTTAGCCTGAGATCGATTCGCGCATATCCACTGATCGCCAGCAGCCGATATATTTTCTTGCACGTCCGTTCGATCTTTTGGAGCAGTCCGTTCTCCAATTCGCCCGCAAACCCGTAGTCGATACCCCAGCGTTTTCGGTATTCTTCATCCCACTTCACTTTGTGGCTCGCAAATCGCGGTTCGTCTAAGGGAACTTCCCTAAACGTCAACTCGCGGATCGGAAACACCTGCAGCCGTTCATTGCCAAGGATGCTCACATAAATCTCGCGGCCTTCGATGTACTGCTCCGCGATCGCCGGTTGATTAAACCGGTCATGGATAAACTGAACACGCTGCTTAAACTGCTCATCGGTCTCGACAAAAGAGGCTTGCGCGATTCCGGTGGAAGCCTCCTCTTGAAGGGGCTTCACAAAAATTGGGAAACCCAATCGCTTCGGACGGACCACTCTCCGGCCCCGAGGCAGAATCGTAAACTCCGGAACACGAATTCTGTGGTAACCGAGAATCTTCTTTGAAATCCCCTTGTGTTTGCAAAGCGTCATTCCCGTTGAGCCGCATCCAGTAAACGGAATCCCCTGCAATTCCAGGAACGAGGTTACATGCTGCTCAAACGCGGTGTTGTTCTTAAACTGCTCCACGAGGTTGAAGACGATATCCGGCTTGCAAGCGCGCACTTTTTCGCAGATCGCAATTGTGTCGTCGTGTATCGCCAGCACGTCATACGGAAAATCAAGAATCTGGAGCGCCTCCAGCACGTCCGCCTCCGTTTTCCACGCGCTCGTCTTAAGCTCTTCACTGTAATCCCGATCCATCGCCACCGGCTCGGCAACGTCGAAGAGCGCGAGGACTTTAGGCTTGAACTGCATCGCGGCGGCTTTGGAACCCAACGTTGTGATTTTATCGGACACTTCAATCGAAGTGTAAGCATTTCGGTTCCGTGGAAAAGACAAATACCGCATTCGCGCTGACTTCGGGCGCATCTCCGAATCAGGACACACCTGAACCGCTCCTTCTTCTTCGG
>JAQBVM010000446.1 GCA_027623095.1 Verrucomicrobiota bacterium | reverse complement strand
ATGTCTTTGTGTGCTGCGGCCTGGAAGGCCGCGTGCCGGTTTTATAAGTGTCGGTGTAGACTGTTATTAGACACGAGAAACCGGCGCTCCCTATCCGAGTAATCCGCGCAATCCGTTGTTCTTTTCCAACGAGTGTCGTTGCAGTGTTAATCCGCCATCGACCTACTGCTTCTGCGTTTTTCCTGTCAAATCGCTATCTTCCCAGCCGCGGCGGCTGTGATAGACCCACCAATCCTGTTCATCCAGTTTGCGTTTCTCCAAGGCGGCGTGATTGTCGGCAAAAACCAAGTTCAACGCGTCGCGGTGCGCCGAAATCAAAGGATTCCAATAAGGCATCTCCCATACCAGCACCGCGCGGGTCGTGCTCGCCACGTCGCTCACCCGGCGCCCGCTGACGGGATGATCAGCTTCATACGTCGAATGATCCTTCTTCAGGTAAATATGGTTCCACACATAACTCACGTGATCGTTGTCACGGATGAAATCCTTCAGCCTCGGAACGGCTGGATCCACTGTCTTGATCCCAGTTGGGCAGGCGAAGGTTCCGCGGTTCGGCCGAACCACAGGAGCCGACCTTGAATTTGTCGGTTTGGATTGGTTCCTTCCGAGATACGGTTCAAGCAGTTCCGCCATCCACATGTTATCATTCCGGAGTTTAAAACTATCTCCCCAGGATGCCCCCCAGTTCTTGCACAATGGAAAACGTTCATCAAAATCGGAAGAATACAACGCCACCGCCAATCCGATCTGCTTCATGTTATTCAAGCAGTACGATTGCTCGGCCTTGGATTTCGCTTTGCTCAGAGCCGGAAGCAACATTCCGGCTAATATTGCGATGATCGCAATCACCACCAATAGTTCGATCAATGTAAAGGCATTGAAACCGAAACGCTGTGGATGATTCAAGGCCCCGGAACCTGCTAACGGCAAAGCGGTTTTCATTATCTGTTCGCCTTTAAAAATGCAACCAGGTCGGCCAGTTCTTGAAACTCCAACTGCTCGTCCAGACCGCCGGGCATCACCGAAACAGTGCCCATGCGCATTTCAAAAACATCCGCCCGGGCGATTGAGGTTTCTATGCCCGGCCCGGTTGCCAACACAACTTCATCCGCCGCATCACGGCGCAAAACTCCACTGAACTCCTCGCCGGCCTTGGTCTCCACAATCATCGGCTCGTAGCTGCGGACCATGCTGGCGCTCGGGTACACAATCGCCTCGAGCAAATCGCGTTCGGTTCGGATTTGGCCGATTCGTGTCAGATCCGGCCCGACATTGCCTCCCAGATAACCAATCGCGTGACAGGAGGAACAAGCGGCTTTCGCGCTGTTGAAAACATTTTGTCCACGCCGAATATCGCCATGCTCCAATTTCTTGGCAATTTCATCAAGGCGGGCCTTTTGATCGGCGGAGCTGGTTTTCATCGATGCAATCAACTCTTCGGACGCTCGCCGCACCGGTTCTGGATACTTCGAGAGGGTCTCCCGGATGAAATCGGGGTGCGTTCCTGAAAGGCCGTTGGAATGTTTCAGCGCATCGATCAGTTTCAAACCCAGCGCTTCGCCGGATTGCCGAACAAATGCCTTGAGGAGTTTCGGGATTTCGAGAGGACCGGATGTTCGAACGGTCTCGGTCATTCGGAACAACTGGGTCTCTTTCAAATTCGCGGCAGCAAGCACACCGCTCGCTTTGGTACGGGTGGACACGCTTCGGCCCGGCGCAACTCTGGAGACTAAAAACTCAAACGCTTCGGCTTCCACCACTGCGAGCCCGCCCGGCACAGCAGCCAATGCTTCGAGACGGAGCTCGTCGGAGCGCGCGGCATCGGTGGAAATCCGCAACAGGGCTTCAACCAACGAGACGCTGCGCTCCTTCGCGGATGTCCACAATTGGGCAGTCCCCAACGCCTGCGCGATCAGTTCATCGTCTATCCCGGCGAGAATCTGTGTCACCGCGGAAACCCATGCGGCTGGCGGGTTCTTCACTCCTGAGGCCTCCATGGCCGCAAGCGCGCTGATTCGCGCAGACTTGTAAGGCGCCTCTCGAACAATCTCCGCAAGCAGTTTCTCGATCGACTCATCCTTGGCAAATTGCCCCAAGAGGCTGCGAAACTTCACGAGCTCATTGGGACTCAAATCCCTGCGCCCCAATTGGTCGGTAAAGAAGCCAGCAAGATCCCTTGCCCATTCCGGATGATGCCCAACCAACCACGAGGCCGTCTCTTTGAGAATTGGATCCGATGCCATCAGCAAGGGAGTCACCATTTGCGATTTCAATGTGCTTCCTTCCATCTGATCCAACGCAATGAGCGCGACTCTCCGACACTCCGCGGGCAGCTCTGAATTTCCAACGAAAGCTGCGGTAACCTCCGGATTCGCGATCTCAATGAGCGCGTAGATAAGCGAGTGCTCCAAGGTCCGGTCACTGCAACCTGCCGCCGCCCGGATGAGCGGCCCCACCGTAAGTACGTCGCCAATACGGCCGAGCGCCTCGGCGGCGCTCCTGCGCAGCGCCATCGAAGGATCTTGAAGATGCCCCATCAATGATTGCGCCGCCTCGCGATCTCGCCACACGCTCACCGAATGTATCGCAGCATGTCGAACGGTTTCGTCGGAGTCGGACAAAGCCGTCCGTGCGACTCTGCGCGCCATAGCTCCTTCGATTCGAGTGAGTGTCCAGACTGCGTTCAAGCGGGCTTCCGAATCGCCGCTGTTTTTCAAGACGCTCGAAAGCGCGGGAATCGCATTCCAACCTTTCTTGGCAATGACGGAGGCCGCGCGCCGGCGGACTGCGGGCCGATTGTCTCCCAGCAACCCCGCCAAGTCGGTGGCAGTCAACTTGTCCCAAGCGAGCCGAAGGCCAAGTGCATCCTCGGGCCGCGATTCACCGGTACGCCGCACACGGTAGATGCCGCCGAGCACATCCGGTTTCCGCAGCTGAGAAGTCGGACAACAGAGCTTGTACCACCCGCCCGTGTCGATCACTACAAGGCTCCCGTCGGCATCTTCCAGCACGTCAGTCGGATGAAAATCTGTTTGGTCGGAAACTAGAAAATCGGTGTCTTTCGTCTCGAAACTTGCCCCTTTGGTTTCGAGGACAGTTCGTTCAACTTTGTGCAGGTTAAACAAACAAGTGAACAAATTGCCGCGGAATTCAGAACCGAACTGCTGCGAGGAATAACAAATGAGCCCGCACGGCGCGGCAGGTCCAAAGTGAGTCAGCACCGGCATTAACTCACCCGTTCTCTTGTGGTCCTCGATGACATCATGCACCTTGCCGTACACACCGCCATAAATCGCATGGATCAGTCCGTCCCGTTTGCCACCGCCCGGATGCTGAAAGAATGTAGTGGAGAAAATACGCTCTCCGTTGGGGAGAAATGCCACGCCGACGGGATTGTCCATTCCACCGGTCATCACCGGTTCAATTCCGCTCCCATCCGGCCGGGCGCGAAAGATATGCGCCGCGCGCGTCACGAATGGCGCACTCCCCGGACGCTCGTAGGTCTGTTTGGCGAAAGCGCCTTTCGACCAATAAATCCAGCCGTCAGGACCAAGATAGGGTCCGTGCAGATCATTTGCGCAACCTGTCAACGTTTTCCCCTGAAACCACTCTTCCCGTTGGTCCGCAACGCCGTCGCCATCTGTGTCGGTCAGTTTCCAAATGCTCGGAGGCGCCGATACGTATAACGAACCGTCGAACCACATCGCCCCTTCGGGAAACATCATCTTATCGGCGAATACGATACTCTTATCGAAAATGCCATCCCCATCGCTGTCTTCGAGCCGCACGATTCGATGCGGCTTGGTCTCGAGCTGAACCTGAACCTTCTCATTCGAACCTGAGGAGTCCGTCACATACAAACGCCCCAGTTCGTCGAAATCGGCCTCTATCGGACGATCTACAAGCGGAGGACCAGCAATCCGTTCGACTGTGAATCCGTCCGGAACCGTGAATGTATGGGGAGGCAACCGGTACTCGGCCCCGAAACCGGGATGGGCAAAGTTCAGAATCGTCAGAAAAGACACGAAGCTAGCGAAGTTTTTCATAGGTGCTGGACCGTCAAATCAACTCGGATAAAATTGAGACGCACGATTGAAGCGGTCTTTGGAATTCTTTACCACAAAAAAGTCGCGTCCGGGCGGGGCACGTGCGCATCTCCGAATGAGGATCGTTCAATCTTGGGAAAGATCGATGAGATTGGTT
>JAQBVM010000445.1 GCA_027623095.1 Verrucomicrobiota bacterium | reverse complement strand
AATCCGAACCCATCGTCGGAGCAATCGCTCAATCCTCTCCGATTGAGCGCACGCATCGCTCTGCCCACAACACTAGAAATTTCAAAGGCTCAACATCTAAAACAACCAAAAAGTCATCCAGCAAGCAGCCCTTCCGCCTGCGTTTGCCCCATCGCATAAACACTACCGTTCCCGTCACTCATCAACTCAGTTCGTGCCGAAACCCTGGGGGGAATGGGGCGTGATCGAAGACAACGCGGTCGGGCGGCGGCAGTTTGAGGCGGGTATGGAGCAGCGGAAGGAGCAGGAGATGAGCAAAGAGAGCGGGGATTGGAGGCAATTGCGGCGGGGCTGGTGCTGGGGGACGAAGAGTTTCCGGGAGAACCTGCTGGAACAGATCGGCGCGAAGAAAGGAACGCAACATCACGGGGAGGAACTTGGGGAATCGGACGAGCAGCAGGCGCACCGGTTGGTGGCCGAGATGTTGCGGAAGGCGGGTTGGAAGGAATCGGAGTTGGGCAGGCGGTTGAAAGGGGACGTGAAAAAGGGGCGAATGGCGGCGCGGTTGCGGGAGGAGACAGCGGTGACGTGGCGCTGGATTGCGGAGCGGCTGGCGATGGGGCATTGGCGAACCGCCGCCAACGCCGTGCGGAGAGCGAGGCTGGCCCGTCAGAAATAATTCAGGCGACATACTCCATTAGTCATCTCTGACCCCTTATAGATTGTCGCGCCGGCCACTCTTCAAGTTCCGTTGGTCGAGATCACAGATGCGCGATTTTATCAATCGGATGAGCCGCAGTCGCTGGGAGGATCCTCCGCGGCTTGGCGCGGAGTCATTCCGCCAAGCGCGGGAATGGCGCCCTCGAGAAAAGCTTGCTCATAGTCTTGAGTTTGGAAAGGCTAACAACGGCAACCCGATCTTCGTCTGCAAAACCCGAGAATTCGAAGAATCCAGCGCGCGAGCCGAAGGGCATCCCGACACGGTGCACGCATTAGAGTCTCGTCGGATCGGGTTGTCCCACAGCCGCTCTCTGCGAACTTTCGGACGGTCTCAGAATCCAGTCCGCCGCGGATGCCAGGTTGTTTACAACTAGCGCGCGTTTCAGTTTGTCCGGAGATTTATTCACGACCTCGGCTCCGTAGCCCGTCCGAACGAGAATCGATTTCTTGACTCCCCCGTTCCATCCACATTCGAGGTCCACCAATTTGTCTCCGATCATGTAACATTGGGAGAGATCCAGACCCAACTCATCTCGCGCCTCAAAAAGAAATTGCGGTGATGGCTTGCGCCCGTGGCTCGGTTGATCGGGCGCTTCGGGCGCGATGTAAACCTTTGCGAAGTCCACGCCTCTTTCCCGCAGTTTTTGGAGCAGGTGTTCGTGAACACGCTTGACGTCTTCAAGCCGGAAATAACCGCGGCCGACTCCCGACTGATTGGTGATGATAACGAGAAGGAATCCGGCGGTTTGAAGACGCTTCAATGCGCCTGGCGCATCGGAAAAAATAGCGACTTCCTCCGGACGATGAAGATACAGTTTCTCCTCGATGATCGTTCCGTCGCGGTCCAAGAATACAGCTCGTTTCATAGGCGGTTTGCAAAGCTGGCAGCCAGTTCGTTCGGGCTCACAGTGGCGGTTCCGAATTTACCAACCACCACTCCAGCCGCGTGGTTCGAAAAAATGGCCGCTTCCAACGGGGACGCTCCGGCTGCAACAGCCAGCGTGAAGGTTGCGATGACCGAGTCGCCGGCCCCGGAGACGTCAAACACTTCTTGTGCAACTGTGGGGATGTGAACGGGACGGCTTCCCGCGCGGCAAAGGAGCATCCCGTGCTCTCCCAAAGTGATCAGCAACAAGGCGGGACGATACAGTTCAAGAAGCCGGTCACTCATTTTCAAAAGAGTCTGGTTCTTCGGAGGGGGCAGGTCCGACGCCGTGTCCTCCATCCCGGCCAGCTCGAACGCTTCCTTCCGGTTGGGTGTGATCAGTGAGAGATCGGTGAGATCGATTTTGTGAATCGGTTTTGGATCCAAACTCAGCCAAATTCCCCGCGCGCGGCAAATCTCTTTGACTCGCCGCATGAGCGAATCCGTCACAACCCCCTTGCCATAATCGCCGACGATAACGGCGGCGCATTCCGGTTGCTGCGATTCGAATTGACTGAGAAGGGAGTTCTCGATGCGCATATCCAACGCGGCGGCGCACTCGCGATCCAGCCGCACAACCTGCTGCTGATGGGCAATGATTCGAGTCTTGATGCTCGTAACCCGATTCCTGCTGGAGATCATCCCGGCACAATCCACATTATCGGCCGTCAGCAAGCGCTTCAAATTCCTCCCGGCAGGATCGCGCCCCACTGCTGTGATCATTCCGGTTCGGACATTCAATGCCGTCAGGTTCCGGGCTACATTCGCGGCGCCCCCCGGCATAAAACTCTCTCGCTGAAAATCGACGACTGGCACAGGGGCTTCGGGTGAAATTCTTCCGACACGCCCCCAGACGAAATGATCCAGCATCGCGTCGCCAATCACCAATATCTTGGCCTTGCGCGCGGCGGCTAAAATCTGACGGACTCTTTTTTGGGTCAAGCTCTGCATCCGTTTTAATCCAAGAACGCGGTCAGCGGACTTGTGGCGCTCGCCGTCTGCCGAGGGGCGGATTGCCCAAACTCATGGGCAGCCCGGCCCGCTTCAACTGCCTTCTTAAACGCTATCGCCATTTGATTCGGGTCGCTCGCGATTGCAATCGCCGTGTTCACGAGCACCGCGTCGGCGCCAAGTTCCATCGCCTCGGCAGCGTGACTCGGAACGCCTATCCCGGCATCGACGACGACTGGAACCGTCGCTTGCTCGATAATGATCTGAATTTGCGCCCGCGTTTCGATTCCTCGATTGGATCCGATCGGAGATCCCAGCGGCATGACTGTGGCAACGCCGACATCCTGCAATCGTTTGGCGAGCACCGGGTCGGCATTGATGTAAGGCAGGACGACGAATCCTTCCTTGACCAGAATCTCGGCGGCTTTCAACGTTTCGATCGGATCCGGAAGCAGATAACGCGGGTCTGGGTGGATTTCCAACTTCACCCAATTGGGCAATCCCGCAGCCACGCCCAACCTGGCCAATCGAACCGCTTCTTCCGCGTTCATCGCGCCGCTCGTGTTCGGGAGGATGAGGTACCGTTTGGAATCGATGAATTCGAGAATATTCGCGAACGGATCACGTTTCCCGGTGAGATCGGCGCGCCGGAGCGCGACTGTGACCATCTCGGCGCCGCTGGCGTCCAGCGCATCCCGCATGATTTCCGGGGCGGCAAACTTGCCAGTTCCTAGAATCAGGCGAGAACTGAACTGGCGGTCTGCAATGACCAAAGATCCTTTTCCGGACTGCATTGGGGGCAAAGGTAGGGTTGGAATACAATAATTCAACTAATTCGAACCGCGCGGATCACACTCGAACCGCCGATTCTGCGTCTGGCGTATCTTCAGTCTTGTTGGGCCGCTTTTTTCCCGCTCCGCCGGGCGAGGTAATCTTCCACATAAAGCAAATTGGATTCTCCGGCGCGTTGCACGATTTTCAGAAGGCTTTCCACACTCGATACCTCTTCCAGTTGTTCCGTCAAAAACCACGACAAAAAGTTTTTCGTGATGTGATCGGACTCCTTCTGGGACAGTTCCACAAGTTCGTTGATCTGATCCGTGACGGTTTTTTCGCTGTCGAGCGATAACTGCACGGCTTCTTCGACAGACTTGAAATCTGCCCGCGGCATTGGAATGGAAGGAATCTCGACGCGACCGCCGGCATCGACGAGATAATTTACAAAACGCATTGCGTGCGCTCTTTCGTCGTCCGCCTGGGTGTAAAAGTGGGCGGCCAGTTCCGGCAATGTTTCCGACGCAAAATGGGCTCCGATCGATAGATACTGGATCGAAGCGCTCAACTCATTGCCGATCTGCTGATTGATCGCGCCGTTCATCATATCACTAATTAACATAAGAATGCCTTTCTGAATTCGATTATTGCCCGCGATTCGGGCGCGAATCAAGCAACCGAATCGATCGAAGCTCCGCAGATCCGAAATTCGCCGCTGAACACGGCGATCACCCTATACTCGACAACCGAATTCGAACACGAAGAAAATCCGACCGGCCCAGGCGCGGGCGCATCTCCGAATGAGGGCAGACCACCCTCCGCACTTCCGCCGAGAAGGATGCCGACGACTTTCG
>JAQBVM010000069.1 GCA_027623095.1 Verrucomicrobiota bacterium | reverse complement strand
GACGAGATTTTTTTCACAAAATTCCGGATTGGCGATTTCGAGACTCTAATGCGCTTGTTCTAGGACTAGTTGGCGATGCAGAGCCACGAGCTTGCTCAATCTGATAATGGACGGCTTGGGCAGTCCGCAGACGGCCAGATCGCCCGCTGGAATCATGAATTCGTCCGCCGCCAGTTGCGCGGGAATTTGGGACGTGATCGCCGCCACCAGCACATCATCACGATTGGCATTGAGGGAATCAGCCGAGACGACCAGCGCTGGCCGCTGCTTGGCGCTGCTCAGGTCGGTGAAAGGAAAGGGAACAAAAACAAACGTCGCCCCGCTTAAAGCTTGTCGTAGATGGCATCCTCGGGATTGTTCCAGAATTCAAAGGCGGGTTCAGCCAGCCGCGACCAGGCAAGGTCCTCCGGCGAAATCTTCAGGTGCTGCGGCAGAATTCGCAGGAGCTCCACCTGTTCCTTTACATCCAGTTTTTCAATGGCCTCGCTGATTTCGCCAACCGTGCTCATGATGGGACGTTACCTTGCTCTGATGAACCACGCAAGGCGCCTGACCGGGCAAACCCAATGAATCTGCAGGGTTGCTTCAACAGTTCGAGGCCCGCAATGGCGGCAAAGATTTCCATCCGGTTGTTGGTCGTCTTCCGAAACCCGCCGCTGACTTCCCTGCGCTTCTTGGGATGAATCAACACCGCGCCGCAACCGCCTGAGCCGGGATTGGGTTTGCATCCGCCGACCGTGTAAATCTCTACATGCAGTATTGCGATTAATGTTGAATTGGTGTCCGTCTTCATCTCCCGCAACCCCGTTACGACCTCGTGGCTTCATCCGCGATACTTGGTTCGATATTCACCTATAGATTTCTTCTAAACGATGCGTGAGCTGACGGGCTTCGGCCCAGCCAGCTTCAACAAACAAATCCAAGACCTGCAACAACGCCGTCAAGCATTCTGACTCCTGACCGAGGTCGCCTTGAAAAATATCCCGATGATCAGCCAGCGCGCGCTGGATCAATGTCACCACATCGCCGACGGCCAGCGAGTCGTATTGGTAACCAGCTTCTGTCGCGCTTTTGCGGATGGATTGAGTCGCCAGCAGAAAAACATCGCGCGGAGCACAAGGCAACAGATGATACAACGTCTCAACAATCTGATGGGCAGTGTGCGGGTGTGGTTCGGCAGAAAGCGCAGAGAAAAGCGGGGCAGCCTCTTTCCAAAAGCGCCGCAACTGAACCGGGGTCAGCGGCTCTTTTTCCTTATTTCTCTTCTCGTCGAATGCACCACTGGCGAAGTAGAGCTGCATCGCAACGCCGTCCACTAAAAGCGTGGCTCGGTCAAGTTTTTCGCGCACTGGTTTGAGTGTTTCTGCGTCTGGCTGGCCGTGTTCGTGAAGTTGTCGCCACGCTTCGCGATCTTGCCGCAGTTTCGCTTGAGCCGCTTTCAACAAATTGGAAAAGAATTTCCAAGTTCGCGCACGCGCTGAATCGGCGTATGCGTCTGGCTTGGTCCCATCTCCAGCAGTCAGCCATCCACCTTCTCGGCATCCGTGTAGTTGCGCCAAGAGTGCGTGACTCGCTCGCGCGCTATCGCATTCTTCAATAAGGTTTGCGATGAACGCCTCACAATCCGAATCGCCAGTGCGCAAAAACCGGAAAAGAAAGGTATGGGCAAGAGTTTCGTGGATATGACTAACGTCTGACGCTTCCTTCATGGTGCGGCCAGCAATCAATCGAAGCCGCTCTTTGACCTTGGCGGGTGCTCTTGTCCAAAGCCGATCCAGCGAGAGCGACAGGGCATCCAATACTGAAAACCTTCGTTCCTTGGTGACGAACGTGTCTATCAGTTCCCACATCAACCCAGGCGCAGGTTGCTCTAACACGGCGAGCCTGTCCGCGAGATTGAATCGCAGCGGGGGAGATTTATCACGGCAGAGCCGCCTGAGTGCCATAGCTACATCTTTGTCTGCTTGCCCTAAACGATGGACGAGAAAAGGCAAGCCCCAAGCAGCGTCAATTCGCGGTGCAGGCCAGCCTCAGCTAGGCCATCCTTCATCCTTTGCATCCTCCTCGTCCCCTTCAGGCGAACGGTCGTAAGCGGCCTTCAGAAGAATGCGGCGGATGGTTTTCCAGCGATCACTTGTCTTAGGCCATGCCGTCACGTTTCCAGCGATATTCGCGCACGCGCCGACGAGATGTCCCCAAAGCTCTTCTGCCATCTTCGGGGAACTCTCACCGTATCGCTTCAACGCTCGCTCGCATTCCTTGATTACCGACCAACGGCGTTCGACTTCCTGCGCGTCGCTCGTGTTCTTGTCGTTCTTCGAAAGCGGCTTCAGTGCTTCACGCAAGCGAAGCATCTCTTTGTTCGCGGGGTCCTTCAGGCTGATGCCCTTTTGCTCTTCCAACTCCTCATCCGAGTACGTGTGCGAAGTGACTCGTGGCCCCACTGGCCTGCGATTGATAGGGAGCGCCTTTGCGGACTGCCGCTCGCGCCACAAACCTCGCACGGTTTCGAAGACGATGTCTGATTCCTCCAACACGCCAAGCAGTCGATTCTGAGCATGCTCGACCCACGAAGGCGTTGGCTCGCGGGGTTCGTCTTTGTGGAGCCGAACGTTCTTCGGCAAATTGAGGACGAGGTTCTCCAAATGTTTACGCTGTGTAGCATCGCCGGATTTGTGAAGCGCGCCGAGCAAGGCGCAAGAAAAACGGTGAGCGATGAATGTTTTCGGACTTCTTATTCTTTCGGGCGCTTTCAATGAAGGGCTTCATCTCCGCTCGTTCGGCACAGAGCGTGTCCAACTGAGTTTCTGATAACCGCGCCACATGAAAATGGGAAACATCTGCAAAGTCTTTTGATTCATAACCTGCGACTCCACTTCCAGGAAATGACTCGCGTAATTCTCGTCCGTGCTTCAGGTCGAATTCCCGAACGCTTGTGGCAACAGTCCATCCTGATTTCCCCGTCTGCACGTCGCGCAGAAGATTACGGAGCATCTTTTGGGTCTCGATGTCCCGAACGGCGTCGAGAGCGTCGGTAATGAGAACACCGCGTTTGCCACTCGGCCAATTTTCAAGAACTTCGTCAAGTGGATGACCAAACCCCGGAAGATTCGCAGCGCCTTTCCAATCTCGACCAAAAACCTCCTCAGCCAAAAGCAACACAACTGGCATTTCCTCCTGCAATGCTTCGACGCAGGCATGAATCAAGCCGCTCTTTCCGCAACCCGGTTCGCCAGTAATGAGCAAGTGACCAGCCTTTACTGCCGCCATCAAGGCGTTGAGTTCGTCGGTCCGAGCAATGTGAACCGCGTCGCTAAGGTTCGAGCCAAAAGGAAGAGAGGTGTGTTCCTTTAGCCTCGCAAGATTTCGCGCTGTCAGTTCGCGCAGTTGCGCGATGTCCTGGGCGTAATCTGGCGGAACCTTGAGCGTGAAGCCCTCAGCGACCAGCATGCGCCGAAGGGACGCCGGCGTGACCCCGATACCTCGCTGATCCACTTGCGCGAAGAAATACTCAAGCTTTTCCCAAACACGTCGCGCTTGTTTTGTGTCTGCAACGACATGGCTGCGAATGTTGCTTTCCGCTTGGCGTTCGCAATGTTGTCCGTGCCCGAAATCGTATGTCTGCACGTACACACGTCGGAGAAAGCGCCGCAACTCATCATCGGTTGGCGAGTTCCCTGTTTGACTCTCCCACTCTCGCGTTGCTGCCGCCAGGAACGATTCCAACGCCTTCCTTTTTCCTGGCTGCCGACTGTGCAAGAACCCGGAAATAGAATTCTCGCCTGCGTCCATGCGGTGAGTGTCGAGAACATCAGCCAACTCCAGTGTTACCGCTCGACCAGCAGAAGAAGTTACCGCCCAAACAAGTCGGCTTTCCGTGTCTGCAGCGGTAGATATTTTCAAGAATTGGCGAACAAAGGCATCAATGGTGTCCGTGAAAGTCGCGCTCTTGGCAGTCAGAGGTATCGGACGACTTCTTTCCTTCGCCGAAATAAAGACGCGCGCTTTTGAATCGCTGCGCAAACTGAGAACAATATCATCAACCGGCTCTGCCGCCTGCAACGTGATTGCCGTCACGTCTTCCCCACTGCTTTCGTCCCAAACTGAGCATCGGTTGCCGGCCAGCATTTCGACGGCGATAAACGCGGCAATCCGAACTTCGTAATTCACCCCGCCTGCTGTGGCGCGACCGCCAAAGCGAATTGAATCAGCCGCAGGCCGAGTCACACGAAGCTTGCGCGGCAGGAACGCATTGCCCTGCTGTCCAAGTTGCAGGCGATCCTCAACTAGAGGTGGTGAAATCAGCGGAGGCGACTTTCGAAAGCCGCGTTGCATTTCCGAGCGCTTGCGAAGTTCCTGAAGAACTCGGAGCTTTTCTGCGACCGAGAGTTTGGCGAGCGTGAGACGATAGGATTTCTTTCTGGCAAGTTCCCGTCCGAGGTTGAAATCCTTGCCAAGAACGCGGAGTCTTTCGTCTGGTGATAGTCCGGCAAGCAGACGACGCAACTCGCGATCACTTTCTAGCTCTTGCTGGACGACGTTAGCCACGGTTGCTCAGTTGCCTTTCGTTGCTAACCAACGTTCGAGAAGCCCGTGGCGCTTAAGGATTTCGCTGAGTCGGCGTGGATCGAGAGCTTTTTCTTCGCGAAACTGATCCAGACGGCGTCGGTCCTTGGGGCGTCCCAAGTCGAAGGCAATAGCAGCGAGGTGTTCAGCCGTAAACACACGCGCGGGCACCCCGTCAATGTCTTGCTCCACGCTTTGCTCAAGTGCCTCTCTGAGCAACGACTTGTCTGCGGGAAGAAACTGAACAGGCCAACCGCGAACAACCGGGTATCCTTCTGCATTAAGCCGAAAGCCCTGTGCTTCCAAGTATCTGTGAACCGGTTCGAGTGAAACTAGCACGCTGCCGGGCAGAGGGTTCGACGCGATGAAGACATCCACGTCTCTTGTGTCAGAGGTTTCCAGATAGATGTTAGCGGCCACAGCTCCACCGATGGCGTACCGATCAATCACTCCATCGGCAACCGCTTGGGAATGGTGAAGACAAACTGCCGGGCTCCACCGATGGCGTACCGATCAATCACTCCATCGGCCTGCATCTTGTTGATAGCCGAAATTGTTTCTTTGATGTTCACAGGCGATTCAATTCAACCAAAGGCAGACTACTTGAATTGGCCGTGTGAGGCGAGGAATTCAAAACAAGCCTGTCGAGACTCAACCTTCCAATCCAGCGTTTTCCCACGCGCAACCGTTTGGCAATCACTTCCGCCGAGAAGCCGAACTTGGGCGCGATGCGCTGGGGCAGCGGCGTCGAGCTTCCGGCGCATGACCAGGATTTTTACGCGCTCAAGAACGTGCCTCATGGGCAGTTGCGAGAGCTTTTCTTCCACTCGAAAAGCACAGAGTCCCAACGCCGCGCGTTTGTTTACACGCCTCCCGGGTACGATCACGATCCGGACAAACGCTATCCGGTCCTGTATCTTCAGCACGGTTGGGGGGAGAACGAGTACGGCTGGGGCACCCAAGGCTGCGCCGGTTTGATCATGGACAACTTGATTGCGGAGGGCAAAATCCGGCCGTTCATCATCGTGATGACCTACGGCATGACAAATGACACCCGGATGGGCGGCCTGAGGAACTTCAGCATCGAGCCGTTCGAGACCGTTCTCGTCAAGGAATTAGTCCCCTACATTGACGCCAATTTTCGCACGCTCTCCGATCAACCCAACCGGGCGATGGCGGGACTCTCGATGGGTGGCATGGAAACCAAATCGATCACCATGAGGAACCCTGGCACGTTCTCGCACATCGGCCTCTTCAGCGGCGGGAGCATCGGTCCGGACGACATCTCTGACATGGCTGCATTCAAGGAGAAGAACAAAATCGTGTTCGTCAGCTACGGCAGCCGTGAACTCGGTGGCAGCCGAGAAGGTGCCCGCCGCGGCGGCGACCCGAAGGCGAACGTGGCCGCGCTGAAGGAAGCCGGCGTCAACGGCATTTTCTACGAATCGCCCAAAACCGCCCACGAATGGCTTTCCTGGCGGCGCAGTCTGCGTGAATTTGCACCGCTTCTGTTTAATAATTGAAACCTATTTCAAATACGACACTCTATACAGCTAAACAATTATCCACACCATGAAATCCACGCTCATACTCCTCACCCTCGCGGCCTTTCGGCTCTCCGTACTCGCGGCCGACGTCACCGGCACTTGGAAGGCCGAATTCGACACGCAAATCGGCATGCAGAAATACGTTTTCAATTTCCAGGTCCAGGACGGAAAGGTGACCGCCAAGGCCACTGCCGAAACCGGTGATCAAAAGCGCGACGTGGAGTTCAAGGAGGCGAAGCTGGTTGGCAACACGCTGACGTTCGTGGAAATGCGACAGATCCAAGATAATGAAATCCGGATCGAATTCACCGGAAAGGTGAACGACAAGGGAATCAAGTTCACCCGCAAAGTCGGTGACTTTGGAAGTCAGGAATCCGATGCCACTCGTGTCGCCGCCGCGACAAGCGCACCCGCAACTGCGAATGCCCAGGCAGCCGATCGCCCGCGCGGCGGTCGCGGGCGCGGAGGTTTTGGCGGACCGATCGAGCTTGGTCCGGACGACAAGGCGGCTTTTCCGAATCCACCCGAGGGTTTCGACAAGGTCCGCGAGGGAATAGCCCACGGCAAACTCGATCGGGTGGATTACGATTCCAAGACGGTAGGAGTGAGGCGCTGGATGCAGGTTTACACCCCGGCCGGATATTCGGCGGACAAGAGATATCCCGTGTTGTACTTGCTTCACGGCATTGGCGGCAATGAGAGGGAGGAGTGGGCCCGGGGCGGAGTGGCGAACGTCATTCTGGATAATTTGATCGCCGACAAAAAGATTGAACCCATGATTCTCGTCCTCCCCAACGGCAACGCATCGGCCGATCCGGGCGCACCGGGCGGGCGCAGTGGCGGCTTGGGTGCCGGTTTCGGCGGTTGGGGCGCGCCGTTCGAGAATGATCTCCTTAACGACATCATTCCGTTCATCGAGTCCCACTATTCCGCGACGGTGGATCGCGAAAGCCGTGCGCTGGCCGGGCTTTCCATGGGCGGAGGGCAGTCGCTCGATTTCGGTTTGGGGAACCTCGGAACGTTTGCGTGGGTGGGCGGCTTTTCATCCGCGCCGAACACATATCCTCCCGAACAACTGGTGCCCGACCCTGACCGGGCGATCAAGCAATTGAAACTCCTCTACATCTCGTGCGGCAACAAGGACGGCTTGATTCGCATTAGCCAGGGCGTTCATGCGTATCTGAAGGAGAAGAACGTCCCGCACATCTGGCATGTGGACGAACACGCACACGACTTCGAACATTGGAAGAAGGGGCTTTATAATTTCTCCCAACTGCTCTTCAAGCCAACGTCCAAGTGACAGCCTTAGCAGTATCAATTCAGTGAAACCATTCGGCCTCCCTCACCCTAACCCTCTCCCTGGGGTGAGGGGAGAGAGATTTAGCGTCAACCGCTCTCCGTACGACCGAGTGTCCCAATAACGACACCATGAAACTCATTCTGATTCTACTAACCGGAGGATTGATCGCTCTCAACACGCATGCCGCAGACGCGCCGGCTCGCCCGCTCCATGTTCTTTATCTTGGCCCGGTCAGCGTCGGAGGGAGCGAGCTTGGAGGCGGCTTTGGCGGACCGCGCACGAATTACGTTTATCTGCCCGGCCAGACGCTGGCCCACGAGGCGATCTACCTTGATCATCGCTCTGATGCTTCCGACCTCACGGAAACGTATTTGAAGCACTTTGATGCGGTGGCGCAGGTGCTGCCTGACGCCGAGATTGGATCGGCCCAGCGGAAGATGCTCGACGGGTTCAAGAACGCGGGCAACGGGCTAATCAAGTACGCCGTCGGTAATCGACCGGAGGATCCGGTTCTGCGCGAAGCGATACTCGGCGGCGTCTCCAAGCAGGCTAGGTCGGCCTGGGAAGCCTACGTTGGATCCCGTCCTTCGCTGCGGCGCCTGTCGGGCGAGGTGCCGAATTACGAGCGGCGCCCGGAGCCGGTCCAATTCCAGGCTCCGCTCGCTCCGCTGGACAGCATGCGTTACACGCAAGTGCCGGCAGATTTCGATCTGCGGCTCTTCGCCGCCGAACCCAATATCGTCAAACCCATCTACATGGCTTGGGACGAGCGCGGACGCGCCTGGGTCGTCGAGGCGCGGGATTATCCCCATGGTCTCGTTGGCGAAGGCGAACCGGGCAAAGCAGACGTCAAGATTTGCGAAGACACGGACGGCGACGGAATGGCCGACAAGTTCACGATCTTTGCCGATGAATTGAACCTCGCTACCTCGCTGGTGTTCGTCAACGGCGGCATCATTGTATCGGAAGCGCGCCACATGCTCTTTCTGAAGGACACCGACGGGGACGACAAGGCCGATGTCCGCCAGACCCTCCTACCGGGCTGGGGAACGGGCGACAGCCACGCGATGCAGAGCAATCTCGCCCGCGGCTTTGACAACTGGCTATACGGCACAGTGGGCTACTCGAGCTTTAGTGGCAATGTCGGTGGCGAGAATCTTCAATTCGGCCAGGGCATCTTCCGTTTCAAAGCGGTTGGTTCGGCCCTCGAATTTCTTCACCAATTTAACAACAACACCTGGGGGTTCGGCCTGAATGCCCACGGCGACGTGTTTGGTTCGACTGCCAACGGCCACCCAACATTCTACGGCTATCTGCCCGCCCACATCCTCGACCCGACTCAACCCGGGAGTCGGCGCAGAGGCTTTCGTAGAAACCCTCCCGCTGAAGACGACGGAACCAGTGTCCAGGTTCGCCGCATCCCCTCGGCTCGGTCGATGGCTCCGGGCATGCGCATGCATCCCAACACGTCAAACGTCCGCATGGTGGATAACTTTGGTGGCTACACCGCCGCAGCGGGACATGCGTTCATGGTAAGCGATGCCCTGCCGGCGCGCCTGCATGGCAAAGCGCTGGTGACCGAGCCGACTGCAAAGCTCATCGGCATCATGGATATTGAGCGCGATGGCGGCGGCTACAAGGCGAGCGATGGATTCAACCTCCTTGCAAGCACGGATGAATGGATGTCCCCGATCTTTGCCGATGTCGGTCCGGACGGTGCTATCTGGGTGATTGATTTCTACAGCTTCGTCATTCAGCACAATCCGACGCCGAACATCCGGTCAACGGGCATCAAGGCCACGACGGGGCAGGGCGGAGCCTATAGGACCGAGAACGACCTGCGTGACGAAACCCACGGGCGCATCTACCGCGTTGTGTGGAAGGACGGTCCGAAAAGCTCCATCAAGTCGCTCGACGGAGCGAAGTCCGCTGAACTGGTTCAAGCGCTCGACAATGGCAATCAGTTTTGGAGCCTCACGGCCCAACGCCTGATCGTGGATGACAAGAAGACCGATGCCACTTCCGCTCTGAAGAAACGTGTGACCTCCGGCGTTGGCGGTAAAGGCGCCATCCACGCCCTCTGGTCACTCGAAGGAATCGGCGCCCTCGACAAAAATACGCACCAGAAGGCCTTGCTCGACAAGGACCCCGCCCTTCGCCGCAACGCGATTCGGGCCCTGCCCGCGGATGAAACCGGCCGCCAGCTCTTCTTCAGCAGTCCGGTGATCCAGGATCCGGATTTGCTCACGCGCCAGGTTGCGTTCGTGAAACTCGTGGAATTTCCGACCATTCCCGAGATTCAGACGGTCGTCGCCCAGCTCCCGCGCACCGCCGCCAATACAAACGACACCTTCCTGAATGACGCCCTCACCCTGCTGGGGCGTATTCACAAGGTTTCCGGCGTAGGAGAGAACGAGGTGAAAGTTGCGGCGGGCGATGCCAAGCGCGGTCAGGAGCTCTTCTTTAACGGCCCCACGGCTGCTTGCGCCTCGTGTCATACCGTCGGCGGCAACGGCGGCGCGATCGGCCCCATCCTCGATGGGATCGCCATTCGCAGCGACAAGAACACCATCGCCCAAAGCCTGATGGATCCGAACGCCAAGCTTGCCGAGGGATTTGAGAGCCTGACGATTTCGCCCATGCCGCCCGTTGGCATATTGTTGAAGGAACAGGAACTCGCGGACATCCTGGCATTTCTCAACACGCTCACCACACCGCCGAAGGATGGTGTGACGGTTCCTGTGCAAAAGCCAAACCAATTCGAGTAGGCGTGTCCGCCCTTGTCCCCATGCTGAATGGTTGATCAAATGAAGCGCCTCTCCATGCACAAAGGTGGGGCGACACTCTGTGGAGCCGTGACATTCTCGGGCGCTCGAAAGAAGTCAGGGCTCCACGGAGTGACGCCCCACCGGGAAAAATGTTCGTGGTCCCAAGTCGCGTCGAGATGCCTGACGTTCTTACTGAACATAAACCCTGCGTTTAAAGCGCGGATCAAATCCAACTTGAGACGGAGACGATTTGTGAAAACTTTAGTTCTAGCTTTTGGGGCGATCGCCATGTCGGGTCTTCTGATGCCGGCGGCGAGCGCTGCCGACGCCTTAAGACCCGACTCGGACGGTTACATCCGCGATTGGATCATGCTCGCCCCTATCGCTCTCCCGGAGGGGAAGAATTGCGGTGATTTGCTTCTCGATGAACAGATCAAGAACGAAGCCGCCCTTCAACCCAAGGCAGGCGATAAGATCAACATTCGTGGAAAAGAACTGACCTGGAAGCACATAACCGCCTCGACAAACTTCTTCGATTTCAATGCGATATTGGGTTCATCGAATGACCGGTCGGCTGGTTTCGTGGTCACGTATATCGAGTGCGACAAAGAAATGGCCGGTGTAACGATGGCGCTAGGCAGCAATGATCAGGGGCGCCTTTACTTGAATGGAGTGGACATTTACGCCTACCAAGATGCGCGTCCTCTCGAGCTCGACGCAGACAAGGGGAAGGTTACCCTGAACAAAGGTGTTAATGTCATCGTTTTCAAAATCATCAACGAACAGAACAGTTGGCAGGGAGCCATGCGCCTAACGGACACGGCCGGCACGCCGTTGAAGGGCCTGAAAATCAAATTGTCGCCTTAAGGACGAATGCACCTTGCAACCAACCACCCCGGTCACGTGAAGATGCCCACTTCAAGCCATAACTTACGCCTCGGCCTGTTCGCCGCGATGCTGCTCGCGGCGGTCTCAACCGCCCGGTCCGCGGACTCCCCCGTCGCGCTCAAAAATGTCTTCAAGGACCACTTTCAGGTCGGCACCGCCATCAATCGATCTCATGCCACCGGCACCGGCGGCGGGCGGCGAAGTCAGGAACGGATCGAAAAGGACATCGCTCTCACCAAACGGCAGTTCAACCAGATCACCGCCGAGAACGACATGAAGTGGCAGCTCATCCATCCGCGTGAAGGAGCGGAGGGCTATGACTTCGGCCCGGCCGACGCGTTGGTGGAATTTGGCGGAAAGAACGGGATGTATCTCGTCGGGCACACGCTCGTCTGGCACAGCCAGACACCGAACTGGGTGTTCGCCGGCACGATTCCCCCACCGGAAACTGCCGATGCCGCGCCGGGTCGCGGCGGCTTCGGGCGTGGCTACACGGGGCCCCGCGCATCGCGCGAGGAGTTGCTTGAGCGCATGCGCGATCACATTCATACCGTCGTCGGACGTTACAAGGGAAAGGTCAAGTCGTGGGATGTCGTGAATGAGGCGCTTGCCGATGGCGGCCCGGAAAACGTCCTGCGGAACTCGCTCTGGCTCCAGATCATCGGGCCGGACTTCATTGCCAAGGCCTTTCAGTACGCCCACGAGGCGGATCCCGATGCGATCCTGCGTTACAACGATTACGGTCTGGAGAACCCGGTGAAGATTCAGAAACTGGTCACGCTCATCAAGTCGCTGCAGGAGCAGGGCGTGCCGATTCACGCCATTGGCACCCAGGCCCATCTCAATGTCTCCACCGCCGGGTTTGAACAGATGGACCGCTCGCTGGGCGAGGTCGCGAAGCTGGGCCTGCCCATCCATGTCACTGAACTCGACATCAACAGTGCCCAGGGGGGGCAACGCGGCACCGGGGCCGACATCGCCGCCAACGCCCAAGCCACGCAGGGCGGACTGGTGAGCGAGGCGGACCGGAAGCTTGCCGACGCCTACGCGGGGATTTTTCGCGCGTTCATCAAGCACCGTGAATGGGTGGAGATGGTCACGTTCTGGGGTGTCAACGATGCCGTGTCGTGGCGCCGCTCGGGCAGTCCATTGTTGTTCGACGGTGAGAACCAGCCGAAACCTGCGTTTGACGCGGTCATCGCCGAGGCCGGCAGGGAGGCCGGGGTCAAATGAGCTGGTTCGCGACAGAGCCCCGGCATGATTGCGCCCCGAAGTGGGGCGCCATCGCCATCCGCCCGGTTCTGCTTGCAGCCGCGATGAATTCGACCCAGCTTTCGGCGCAGGAAGCCACGGGGGTTTACCGGACCGAACCTTTCCTGGAGAAGCATTGCTTGGAATGTCACGACGACCTGAGTCGCAAGGCCGGGTTGGATTTGACGGGCCTGGCATTTCAACCCGACGATGAGGCCAATTTCGCCACCTGGGTCAAGGTGCATGACCGGGTGCGCGCGGGCGAGATGCCCCCGAAGAAGAAACC
The DNA here is from genome assembly GCA_027623095.1 of Verrucomicrobiota bacterium. Lineage (GTDB taxonomy): Bacteria > Verrucomicrobiota > Verrucomicrobiia > Limisphaerales > SIBE01 > JAIPJX01. Next base: position 13,704 of record JAQBVM010000069.1, on the reverse strand, counting down.
TCGTCCCACCACCACCGAGTTGGACGCGTTTGTTGGCGGCCTCGCATCCACGCTGACCCGCGCCGAACAGGCAGTCACCGAGAAAAACGGTCGGGCCATGAAACGCCGGCTCAACCGTTACGAATACGAAAACACGCTGCGCGATCTCCTCGACGTGCCCTGGGTTCAGATCAAGGATCGACTCCCCGAGGACGGCGAAAAGTTTCGGTTCAACAAGATCGGCGAGGCGTTGGACGTTTCGCACGTTCAGTTGTCGCGCTACATGAGCTCGGCCGACCACGCCCTGCGCCAGGCGATGAGCGCGCAACTGGAACGTCCGGAACCCGCCACGAACCGATACCACGCGCGGGACGAGTTCAGCATGACGGCCAACTTTCGTCCGCGCGAGAACGGGACGCTGTCCGACCGGCTTTCCTTTCCGGTGCTGGATTCCAGCGCACAACCCGATGTGCGGGCCGGACGCGCGCCGGTCTCGAGCCCCGAAACGCGCGATCGGGAAGCGGTCGGCCGGGTCTCCAGCATTTTCAGCGACGCGGGCGGCTACTCTTGGAGTCAGTTCCGGGCGCCCGTTGCGGGCCGGTATCTTCTGCGCTTCAAGGGCTACACGATCTGGGTGAGCGGCGGCGGGATCAGCCGCTGGTTTTACGAGGGGTTTGGGGGCGAGAAGGCGCCGCTCTACTACCTGCCGCTGTGGCATCGACCCAACCTGGATGAAGTCTGGCCGGGGCGGCGCGACGAGCCCATCGGAGTCTACGCATCCAGCGCCGGACAAAACCGGCCTATCGGCGAATTCGATTTCAAACCCGAACCCGCCGTTCACGAGATTGAAGTTCTTCTGGCGGCGGGCGAAGGGATTCGCACGGATGGCATGCGGTTGTTCCGCACGCGCGTGAACGGCTCGGACGAACAGTATGTCAACCCGCTGGCACAGCCCGACGGCATGCCCGGCTATGCCATTCAATGGATGGAGACGGAAGGACCGCTGGATGAAGAGTCGCGCGGAGCAGGGTTTCGCCGTTTGTTTGCCGACCTTCCGCTGAAGCGCCTGGGCGAGGGCGAAACTGGAGTCGCGTTGGAGGTGGTTGCGCCGGCTCCGACCGGTGGTCCACGTGGCGGCTTCCGGGGGCGGGGTGGACGGGGCTTGCGCGAGGTGAATGTAGAAGTGCTGACACCGGCACCGCAGCAGGACGCGGAGCGTTTGGTGCGGAGCTTCGCCCAGCGCGCCTATCGCCGTCCGGTGACCGAGCCCGAGGTGCAACTCTTCCTGGACCTGTTCAACAACCAGTTCGACCGGGGCTCCGGCTTCGCGAAATCGATGCTCTCCGCCTACACGGCGGTGCTGTCGTCTGCGGGGTTCCTGTTCGTGGACGAGGCGCCCGGCCGGCTCAACGACGACGCGCTCGCCGCCCGGCTTTCCTACTTCCTCTGGAACTCGGAACCGGACGACACCTTGCGCGCGCTTGCCGCACGCGGCGAATTGCGCCGGCCCGAAGTGCTGCGGGCGCAGACCGAGCGCTTGTTGAACGATGCGAGGTCCCGCCGCTTTGTCGAGGCGTTCACCGACTACTGGCTGGATTTGAGAAAGCTCGACGACACGTCGCCCTCCACGACGCTTTACAACGATTACGAGCTGGACGACCCGCTGAAATTGGCGGCGCTCGAGGAAACCAGACTGTTTTTCGAGGAACTGCTGCGCGCCGATCTGCCGGCGAGGAACGTGGTGGATTCCGACTTCGCCTTCCTGAACGGGCACCTGGCGGAGCACTATGGCGTGCCCGGCGTTCACGGGGCGAAGATGCGACGGGTGAAGCTTCCTCAAGACAGCGTGCGCGGCGGGTTGATGACGCAGGCCAGTGTGTTGAAGGTCACCGCCAACGGCACCACGACGTCGCCGGTCCTGCGCGGTCATTGGATCACGGAACGCATATTGGGATACGCGACCCCGCCGCCGCCGCCCGTGGCGGCCGTCGAACCGGACATCCGCGGCGCGGTGACAATCCGCCAGCAACTCGAAAAGCATCGCGACGATCCGAGTTGCGCGTCCTGTCACAGCCGGATGGATCCTCCCGGATTCGCCCTGGAAAGCTTCGACGTGATGGGCGGTTGGCGGGATCGCTATCGGGCGGTGAAGGAGGATGTCCCGCCGGCATCCGGGATCGGCATGGACGGTCAGCGCTTCGCTTTCTACTACGCGCTGCCGGTGGACTGCGCCGGCGAACTGCCCGACGGGCGGTCCTTTGGAGACGTTCGCGAGTTTAAGCGGCTCTTGTCCGATGATCCGGTGCCGATCGCGCGGAACCTCGCGCGGCAACTGGCAATTTACGCCACCGGAGCGCCGGTGCGGTTTTCCGACCGGGCGCAGATCGAGAAAATCCTGCAACGCACCCGGGCTGGAGGCCATGGCGTTCGCAGCCTCGTACACGAACTGGTGCAGAGTGAGTTGTTTTTGAAGAAATGATGTGAATCCAACGAAAGATTGCCCATGACACGCCCCATCTCCGCTCCCTTCGTCAGCACGCGCCGGCCGGTCTCGCGACGACGGTTTCTTCGTGGCGCGGGGATCGCGCTGGGGCTGCCTTTTCTGGAGTCGATGATTGCACCGTTTGCCCGGGCGGCGGAGTCGGTCGCGCCTGCGGCGACCGGCGCGACCCCGCACCGGATGCTGGGGATCTGCAACAATCTCGGCGTGTTGCCCGCGCATTTCTTTCCACAAGGTTCGGGACGCGAATATGCGCCGTCGCCGTACCTGGAGTTGCTCCAGGAACATCGGAACGACTTCACGGTGTTCAGCGGCGTCGCCCATCCGAACGTGGATGGCGGGCATCCGTCGGATGTCAGCTTTCTGACCGCGGCGCCGCACCCCGCCAGCAGCTCCTTCCGCAACACGATCTCGCTGGACCAATACATCGCCGAGCAGATCGGAGTGGAGACACGTTTCCCTTCGATCACCCTGGCCGTGAACGGCGGCCGGAGCCTTTCGTGTACGGGAACCGGTGTGGCCATCCCGCCGGAACAGAGTGCTGCCCAGGTGTTCCGGCAGCTTTTCCTCCAGGGCTCGCCGGCCGAGGTGCAGGCCAGGATTCGCGATCTCGAAACCGGCCGCAGCATCCTCGACACCGTCGCCAGCCAGGCCCGGCTCCTCCAACGCGATGTCGGCGCGCCCGACCGCAGCCGGCTCGACCAGTACTTCTCCAGCGTTCGCGATCTCGAGCAACGTCTGTTGGCCTCGCGCGGCTGGGAGGACAAGCCCAAGCCGGTCGTCAACGCCGAGGAACCGGTCGATCCCGCCAACCCGGCCCAGTACCTCGACAAGGTGAAGACCATGTATGGCCTCGTGCGGCTCGCCTTCGAGACGGACTCCACCCGCGCGGTGACGTTGATGTTGAACAGCGTGGGCACTCCGGTGGTGCAGGTCCGGGGCGCAACCCTCACCGACGGGTACCACAACCTGTCGCATCACGGCAAAGCGGAGGACAAGCTGGCCCAGTTGAAAATCATCGACGAGTGGCACATGCGCCTGCTCGCGGGATTGTTTGCCGATCTCAAGTCGGTTCGCGAGGGCGACGCGCGGCTGCTGGATCGCTCGATGATTCTTTACGGATCGAACCTCGGCGACGCCAACGCGCATTCTACCAACAACCTGCCGGTCCTGTTTGCCGGCGGCGGCTTCCGGCACGGCCAGCACCTCGCCTTCGACGCGCAACAGAATTATCCGCTGCCCAATCTGTTCGTATCCATGCTGCAACGAATGGGGATCGAGGCGAACAACTTCGCCTCGTCCACCGGCACGATGCGGGGCTTGGCGATGAGTTGAGACGATCGATCATGCGCCCTTCAACACTCCCAATGCAGGCCCGACGAATCCGGCTCCCCGGCGTCGTCCTTCTGCTGCTGCTGTGGAGTGGTGGGGTGTTCGCCCAGACCGAAGTGGTTGTGGATTTCGAGAAAGCGGAGCTCACCGGCCGCTGGGTAGAATCCTGGGAGGAGCAGGGAGTTGTATTCACGCCGGCCCACGCGCCGACTCGCAGCAAGGCGAAGGCGCGGCTCATGTTTTTCCCCCTCATTTCGTCGGACCGGAGGGGGATCCTCAGCGCGATGGCCGATGACCCGATCCCGGTCAGGGCGCGGTTCCCAAGTGGCGCGTCATCGGTCACGCTCGTGCTTTGGGGTTCGACCGGCTGCGCCGCGCGGTTGGCGGCCTTTGACCGCGATGGGAAGCAGGTGGATTAGGCGTCGCTGGACGTGATTCCCGGGCGCAAGGCTCCGGGCGACCCCATACCTATCTTCGAGTTGACGGTGAAAGGACGCGACATCGCCTACGTTGAATTCAGCGGCCCCCGCGCCGGAGAATTTCTCGCCGCCGATGAAGTGCGGTTCCGGCCGGATGCCGGAGGTGGATCGGCGGCGGTCACGAGCCCGGAGCGGACGGATTTCAAAACCGCCGTTGCGCCCCTCCTGGACCAAAACTGAACGGACTGCCAAGGAGGCAAGGATCTGGAAAACGACTTGAACCTGGAGTTCGCCGACGCGCGGGAGGTCGAGCAAAGACTGACGGAGGACTTCTACTTCGACGGCTTCAAGGCCGATGTTTTGCCCCCCGACGACATCGGCTACGGGTTCGACAACATCGCCGATCTGTTCACGGTTTCGCCGGGGCAACTTGAGCAGTACCTAAGCACAGCGGAGCAGGCGATCGCGCAACTCGATCAGACCGCCAAGGTGAGCCCCAACTGGGCGGAAAAGGACGGCACCTACTCGGAGCCGGACGACGGTGTGTTTCTGCCGATTCGCAACGTCAAGCTGGGATTCAACAATAATCAGGACCGCGTAAGGCTGGTCCTGGAGACATTCCTGCCACGGGCCTATCGCCGCTCCGTCGCGCCCGAAAAGATCGACCGGCTGATGATCTTTGCCCGTCTCTCGCTGACCCAGGAAGGCGAGTCTTTCATCCGCCCGAAGTCCGCGTACGCGACTCTCCGGGCCGCCTTGAGTTCGCCCTGTTTTCTGTACCGCATCGAACAGGATCCGCCGGAGGGAATCGCTCCGATCAGTAAATACAAACCGGCGAGCCGTCTGTCCTATTTTCTTTGGAGCAGTATGCCGGATGACGAGTTATTCAACCTTGCCAGGGAGAATCAACTGCGCGCACATCAGGAGGAGCAAGTCGGCCGGATGCTCAAGGATCCCAAGGCGCGGTCGTTGACGGAAAACTTCGCCGAGCAATGGCTGCATCTGAGCGGTCTCAAGAACGTCGCTCCCGATCCGGGCCTGTATCCTCAGTTTGATGAATCGCTGCGCGAGGACATGCACGAGGAAACGCGCCGGTTCGTCGCCCATATCATCGAGGAAGACCGCAGCATCATGGAGTTTCTCAACGCGGATTACACGTTTCTCAACGAGCGGCTCGCCGGTCACTACGGCGTTGAAGGCGTGAGTGGCGGCGCGTTTCAGCAGATTCAACTCGACCCGCAACCGCAGCGCGGCGGTCTGTTGACGCACGCAAGCATTCTGACTCTGACTTCGCCCCCGACGCGCACTTCGCCGGTGAAACGCGGCGTCTGGGTGCTGGAGACCTTGTTCAACGATCCTCCGCTGGAAGCCATCGGCCCGAATTACGAGATGGAGGACGGCCAGTGGCTGACGTCCGAATCTGGACGTGGCGAGCCGCCCGCGAGTCGGCATGAAGAGTAGAGGTTTCATCCAACACGGCGGCGTGTGGGTCGCAGCTCAAAACGGGCTGACACTTGCCGCGCTCTTGCTGGCCCCGCTCTTTCAAGGGCAATGGAATAGTGCGGCTATCTCCATCTTCGGCGTCGTGCTCGCCAGTGTCGGTGGTTGGTTCGGCATCGCAGGCGTGCGCGCGCTCGGGAGGAATCGCACCGCATATCCGAAGCCCATGCAATCCGCGACACTCGTCCAGCACGGCGTCTATGGACGGGTGCGGCATCCGCTCTATAGCAGCTTGATGTTTGCATCGGTGGGTTGGGCTCTGGCGTGGTCGAGCGGTGCGGCGGTGGTGGCGGCACTTTCTCTGGCGGTCCTGCTCGATGCGAAAGCCCGGGTGGAGGAGCGGTGGCTGCGAGAGAAGTTTCCGGAATACGCCGCTTATTCACAGCGAGTGCGGCGTTTCGTGCCGCGGATCTTTTGAAACGGTATGCGCCGGGTGCGACAGGCTCGCACTCCGACGCCGAAGGCCACGTCACCGAATAGGCGCCGCGTTCGAGACTCATTCAGTTTCCTTGCTCGAAAAATGTATCTCCTTCCACCTCATTCGCAAGGCAGAGTGCAGCCGCTCACGGAACTGGACCGGGAGCTCATACGGCTGGCCCTCCTTGTAGAGCGTGATGGTCTTGCGGATGTTGTCCACGACCACCTGGCAGGGATTGCAGCCCGCGAGATGTTTCTCGAACTGTTCGCAGACGCCGGGATCAACCCCACCGTCCACGTATTCGTTCAACATCGCCAGCAATTCTTCACACTTCATAGTGTTTGTGTCGCTACTGAGCCAGTTCTTGATGAAAAGTTACAAATTACGTTGCTTGCTCGTGGCGATGGGGCTCGAACCGCCGGGCCGGGTCCCCAAACTCCTGGGTCAATCGCTCCCGGAGCTGCAAGCGGGCGCGCAACAGTCGCACCTTAACGTTCGCTTCCGTAAGGCCGAGGGCATCCGCCGTTTCTTTCACCGATAACCCCTGCACATCGCGCAATAAAAAGACCACCCGGTGTTTATCGTCCAATTCGTTCAAAGCCTCGTCAATAAGCCGCGCAGTTTCGTTCCGGCCCACGAGTTGTTCCGGCGATTCCTTCCAGTCTGCGATGTACTCCGGGTGCGGAACGGTGTCGTAGCCGTCCTGTGGCTCGGTGTTCGCTTCGAGCGAAACGGTGGGCAGGCCCTCGCGCTTTCGGAGCACTTTCAGAGCGGCATGCGTCGCGATGCGCAACAGCCAGGTCGAGAAGCTTGCTTCCTCGCGAAAGCCGTCGAGGTGCTCCAACGCGCTGAGAAACGTCTGTTGCGTCACGTCCTCCGCATCCTGCTCCTGCCGCACGATGCGGCGCGCAAGCGAATAGACATGCCGCTCGTAGCGGCCGGCCAGCGTCTCGAACGCCGCCAGTTCGCCCGCCTTCGCGCGTCGCACCAGATCGCCGTCTGTCATATGTTCCGACATCGTTCGCAGCATGATGAACAAACGCGCGCCCGGTGACAAGCACGCCCATGGTGTTCGCGGTCCGAACCACGAACTGCTTCCGCCGTCTGCCGAACACCGCGTTTTGTAACCTTTTGTCCGCTCGTGTCTCGGTAAGGGCAGGAACTGAATACTTATGACATTGGAACGCTACATCCGCCTGTTCGCCGGCACATTCATCCTTGTGAGCCTGTTGCTGGCCCATTTTCAGAGCCCGCATTGGCTTTGGTTCACGGCTTTCGTCGGGTTCAACCTGCTGCAATCCTCGCTCACGCGTTTCTGTCCGCTGGAGATTGTGTTGAAGAAACTGGGTGTCGGCAAACCCTCGGCGGGTTGCTGCTCGTAATCCCATGAAGACGGCCAACCCCATCAAGCTTCTGTCACTGACTTTGCTGGCGGTGATTTTCTTTCGCTTGTCGGCACGCGCCGCTGAGCCGTGGACACTGGAGCGAGCCATAAGCCACGCGCTCACCAACAGTCCCGACGCGCGCATTGCGCAGACGCGCATCGCCGCAGCCCGCGCCGGTATCGAGCAGGCCAGCTCCGCCCTCTGGCCGCGACTGCAACTGCAGTCCAGCTACACGCGCACGGATAATCCAATGTTCGCCTTCGGCAGCATTCTCAACCAGCGCGCCTTCAGTCCGTCACTCAATTTCAACGAAGTCCCCGGCGTGGACAATCTCAACGTGCGCGGCGTCCTCACGCTGCCGCTCTACGCCGGAGGACGGATTAGCGCCGGACGCGACGCCGCCAAGGCCAGCAGCGGCGCGGCCAAGTCCAGTGCGGATGCGGTGAGCAACACGCTGGCGTTTGAAGTGGCGCGCACGTTTCACACGATTCTCAAGACGCGCGAGTTTATCCGTGCCGCCGAAGCGGGCGTTCGTTCGTTTGAAGGCAACGTCGTCATTGCCAGCAACCGCGTGGACGTCGGCACGGCGCTGAAAACGGAAGTGCTCGACATGCAGGTCCGGCTGGCGCAGGCGCGCGAAGACCTCGTGCGTGCCCGCAACGCCACTGCGCTCTCGGAGCTGGCGCTGCGAAATCTCCTCGGCATCGAAGAGGGCGAATTCACGGTGGCGGATTCCGCGCCAGCCGTGGCTGCGCCCGTCGAGGATTTGAAGTCTGAAATCTCAAACAAGAAATTCACGGCCCGCCCGGAGTTGTCCGTCATCCGGCAGGCGCAACAAGCCGCGGAAGCCAAGGTGCGCCATGCGAAATCCGGCTATCGCCCGCGCGTGAGCGCCTTTGGCAGTCTCGAATATGACCAGGGCTGGGTGACGGATGGCGACGGCAAGAGCTACACGGCTGGCGTGATGGTGCAGTGGGACCTTTGGGATGGCAAATTGACGCGTGGCCGCGTAAGTGAGGCGCAGGCGAACCTCGAGGCCCTGCGCGAGGAAGAACGCAAGCTCCGGCTGGCGATTGACTTTGAAGTGGAGCAGGCGTGGCTGCAACTGACGGAAGCGAGCGAACGGCTGGCCGTCACCGAAGCTGCCGTGGCGCAGGCACAAGAAAGCGCGGAGCTGACTCGCGCCCGTTTCGAGGAGGGGCTGATGATTTCCACGCAGCTCATTGACGCCGAGACCGCACTTATCGCCGCTCGCGTGCGCCGCGCTGAATCGGAAGGCGACCGGCGCATCGCCATCGCGGCGCTCCGCAAGGCGCTTGGTTTGCCGCAATCGAATTCCGGTCTATGAACAACATGAAACTCCTGAACCAAGCCATTCTCGCCTTGAGCCTTGTTGTCACCTTGGCGGCGGGCTGCACACGTCACGATGAATACAAATCTCCCGCGCCTGTGTTGCCCACAGCCAGCGTCCGCGTGCAAACTGTCGAGGCAAAGAAACACGTCGCGTCGGAGGAAACCGTCGGCACGGTTCGCGCGAAACTCCAGGCGCGCATCGAGGCGAAAGTGCCGGGACGCATTCAGGAAATGCGCGCCGTGCCCGGTCAGTCGGTGAAGGCGGGTGAACTCCTGGCCCGGCTGGACGCGCGGGAGATTCGCGCCCAGCTCGACCGGGCGCTGGCCATGCAACAGCAGTCCGCCGGTGACTTGAAACGCTTCACCGCTCTTCTCCAACGCGCCGCCGCCACGCAAGCGGAGTTCGATGCTGCTCAAGCCCGCGCCCGCGTCTCCGATGCCGCTGTGATGGAAGCGCAAACGATGCTTGGCTACGCCGAGATCGTCGCGCCGTTCGATGGCGTGGTGACGCGCAAGCTGGCCGGCGTGGGCGACCAGGCCGCGCCGGGCAAACCGCTCGTTGAACTGGAGGACCCGGCACACCTGCGTCTCGAAGCGGACATTCCCGAAGGAATCATCGGTGTGGTTAGGCTGGGCGCGACGATGCCGGTGCGCGTGCCAAATATGGCTGGTGAGTTTCAAGCAACCGTTAGCGAAATCGCGCCGACAGCCGACCCGAACAGTCGGACATTCCGCGTCAAGCTTGACCTGCCGCCGGGGTCGGGCTTGCGCGCGGGCCAATTTGGTCGTGTGGCTGTGCCACTCAAGGAGACAACGGCGCTGCGCGTTCCAGCCTCCGCCGTGGTGCGGCGCGGGCAGCTTCAAATGGTTTTTGCGGTCGTGGACAAACATGCCGTCATGCGGCTGGTGAAACCCGGCAAGCGCATCGGCGACGAATTGGAAATCGCTTCGGGCCTTTCGCCGGGGGAAAACGTCGTGATTGAAAACGCCGCTTCACTCGTGGACGGCCAGCCTGTGGACGTCGAACCATGAAACCAGCCAGCCAAATTGGTCACAGCGGACCTGGCATCGCCGGACGCATCGCGCATGCGTTCATTGACTCAAAGCTCACGCCTCTCATCGTGGTTTCCTCGGTGCTGCTGGGATTGTTCGCCGCGCTGATGTTGCCGCGCGAGGAGGAACCGCAAATCAAAGTGCCGATGATTGACGTGATGGTCGGCTTGCCTGGCTTCAGCGCCAAGGAAGTAGAGGAGCGCGCCACGCGCCCGATGGAGAAGCTGCTGTGGGAAATCCCGGGCGTCGAATACATCTACTCCACGTCGCGCCCCGGCGAGTCGCTCGTGGTGGTGCGATTCAAAGTGGGCGAAGATCCGCAGCAAAGCCTTGTCAAGCTCAGCGAAAAACTGCGCGCGAACTTCGACCGCATTCCACCCGGCGTGAGCTTTCCGCTCATCAAGGCCAAGAGCATTGATGACGTGCCCATTTTGGCGCTGACGTTTCACAGCGACCGTTACGACCATCTCACCCTCCGGCGGCTCGTCGCCCAAGTGGACGACGCGGTGAAGCAAGTGCCGCTGGTCGCCGAAACTACGATCATCGGTGGCGCGCGTCAGCAACTGCGGGTGTTGCTTGATTCTGTCAAACTGGCTTCGCGCAATCTCACGCCGGCCGGGCTCGTGCCGATGCTGCGCCAGGCTAACCGGCAATACACCGCCGGCAGTGTCACCGGCAACGATCAGGAAGTTGTGATTGAAACCGGAGCATTTCTACGCACGGCCGACGAGGTCGGAGACGTGGTCCTGGGTGTCTTCGGTGGGAAACCAGTCTTCTTGCGCGAGGTCGCGGACCTCGTTGAGGGCGCGGAAGAACCGAATCAATACGTTTTCTTCGGCCACGGCGCGGCGGCCGGAAGCGCTGGCAACGAGCAACCCGCTGTCACATTGAGCGTGGCGAAACGTCCGGGCGTGAACGCCATTTCGGTCGCCAACGAAGTGCTCCGCAAAGTGGACACGCTCAAAGGCTACCTAATCCCAAACGACGTGAGCGTTACAATCACCCGCCATTACGGCGAAACGGCGAACGAGAAATCGAACGAACTGCTCCTCCACATGGCCATCGCCGTGGTTGGCGTCTCCATCCTCATCTGGCTGGCGCTGGGTTGGCGCGAATCCGGCATCGTGGCCATCACGATTCCCGCGACGCTCGCGCTGACGTTGCTCGTGTTTTATCTCGGTGGTTTCACGCTCAACCGCATCACGCTCTTCGCGCTGATTTTCAGCATCGGCATTCTCGTGGATGACGCCATCGTCGTCGTGGAGAATATCGTCCGCCACTTTCATCTGCCGGAAAGCCGTGGGCGCGACCGCATCGCTGTTGCCGTCGAAGCCGTCGGCGAAGTCGGCAATCCGACGATTCTGGCGACGTTCGCAGTGATCGCGGCGGTGCTGCCGATGGCGTTTGTGGGTGGGTTGATGGGTCCTTACATGCGGCCCATTCCAATTGGCGCGAGTGCGGCAATGATATTCTCGCTGGCGGTGTCCTTCGTTGTAACGCCGTGGGCGGCCATTCGCATTCTCCACTGGCGCAAACAACGCGAGGCGGAATCCGCCGCGGCCGAGGGACACGGCCACGACGCACATTCTTCGAGCGAAGGAAGGTTCTCCCGGCTTTATCGCCGCATCATGTCGCAGCTCATCGCCAGACCCGCCCTGAGATACACTGCGGTGGGCATCATCGGTGCGCTCACGGCTGGCGCGATGGCAACGGTCGCCTTCGGCTGGGTGAAGGTGAAGATGCTGCCGTTCGACAATAAGAGCGAATTCCAGATCATTCTCAATATGCCGGAGGGCAGTTCGCTGGAACGGACCGCCCGCGCCGCACGCGAAATCGCAGCCGTCATCCGCCCTGAACCGGAGGTAACCGATTACCAGATTTACATCGGCACAGCCGCGCCCTTCAACTTCAACGGCCTGGTGCGCCATTACTTCATGCGGCGGGGTGCGAACGTGGCCGACCTGCAAATCAACCTCGTCAACAAGCACGACCGCAAGGCGCAAAGCCACGACATCGCCAAGCGCGTCCGGCCAGCCGTCGCCGCCATCGCGGCGAAATATGGCGCGCGTGTCGCCGTGGCCGAAGTGCCGCCAGGTCCGCCGGTGCTCCAAACGCTCGTCGCCGAGATCTACGGTCCCAGCGACGAAGCGCGGCTGAAGCTGGCTGAAAAGGTCCTGGAGATTTTCAGGAACACCGACGGTGTGGTGGACGTGGATTGGTATGTCGAAGCAGACCAGCCCAAGACGAGGTTCGTCATTGACAAGGAAAAGGCCGCGCTCCACGGCGTTAGCGCTGAGAACATTTCCACCACGCTCCGGCTTGCCGTGGCGGGCGACACGGTCGATTTGTTGCACCAACCGCGCGAGAAGGAGGATGTGAACATCATCTTTCAAGTGCCGCTGGCGGATCGAACGTCACCCGAAGACCTGCTGGCGTTGCGCGTGCGCTCTGGCGATGCCAATGCTCTTTCCGAGCCCGGAATTGCGCCGGGCGGCCCACCACTGGTGCCGTTGCGCGAACTGGTCACGATTGAGCGCACCCTCGAAGACAAGAGCATCTACCACAAAAATCTTATGCCCGTGACCTACGTCATCGGCGACGTGGCGTCCGCAATCGAGAGTCCCGTGTATGCGATCCAACAAATGAACAAGGCGCTGCGAAAACTCGACACGGGCGAATTTGGCGGCAGCGGCGCGCAATTCACGATTTACAACGCCGCGCTCCCGTTCACCGAGCGCGAACCGGCGCTCAAGTGGGATGGCGAATGGCACATCACCATCGAAGTGTTCCGCGACCTCGGGCTGGCGTTTGCCGCTGTGCTGGTGCTGATTTACATCCTCATGGTCGGCTGGTTTCGGTCATTTCTCACGCCATTCATCGTGATGACAGTGATTCCGTTCTCGCTCATCGGCATCCTTCCGGCGCACGGAGTCTTGCACGCCTTCTTCACGGCCACGTCCATGATTGGATTCATGGCCGGCGCGGGAATCGTGGTGCGCAACTCCATCATCCTCGTGGACTTCATTGAACTGCGCATCGCGCAAGGCATGCCACTCGCCGACGCGGTGGTGGAAGCCGGCTTGATTCGCTTCCGGCCCATCATGCTGACCGCGATGGCCGTGGTCGTCAGCGCGACGGTCATCTTGTTCGACCCTATATTCCAGGGACTCGCCATTTCCCTCATGGCGGGTGGAATCATATCGATGCTCATCAGCCCCGTGGCTGTCCCGGTGCTTTACTTCATGGCGTTTGACCGAACGCCCCGGGGCGGCGCGCCGAGAGCTGATGGCTTCGGCGCTCAGCCCGGCGTAATGACCGTAAAGAGGGAAGCGGCGGAAAAGCGATAGCGAAAAAGCGAAGATCGCGCGGCGGTGGTGGCCGGAAACGATTGTCTGCAGTCGCTGGATTGCACAACCATCGGCGATGCGGTCGGTGAGCAATGAGGTGCGTCGGTAAACATGCGTAACACGATTTCGGGTTCCCCTAAGGTCGGCGGTGAACTATGACAAAGGCATCGACGGGCTGGCGGCCCTGTGGCGCCGGGTGCCGTTGGCCGGAGGCTCTTGATCTCCACCCAACATTGGTTCAAATAAAGCTAACGTTCCTTTCCCCTTTGGCTATCCTTCACCCCATGTCCGATGTGGTGTTGAGTTTTCGAGGCCGCCAGGTTCGCGCCGCCGATGTCCTGTTCCTGCGGGAATTGATCGCCCAAAACCCGGCCTTGAGCCGCAGCCAGCTTTCCCTGAAGGTTTGCCTGGCGTGGAA
>JAQBVM010000068.1 GCA_027623095.1 Verrucomicrobiota bacterium | reverse complement strand
CTTCGGCGTGCAGGGCTTGGCGCGGGAATTCGATGGACGAGTTCGCGGGGTCGCGCCCGCGATAGGCCGGGTTATAGGTGCGGTCGCCGATTAACGGAAGTCCGGCGTGGGCAGCTTGGGCGCGGATCTGATGTTTCCGCCCAGTTTCGAGCCTGAGCCGTAATTTAGTGACGACGCCCGTGCCGTCGGCCAGCGGGTGCTCGGAGATAACTTCGTAGTGGGTGATTGCTTCCTTTGCCTCAGACTCCGGGGCTTTCGCTTGGGATTCGGAAACGACATGCTGGCGCAATTCGTCTTTGCTCAATTGCAGCCATTGCCTCCAAGTGCCTTTGGGCACGCTCGAACGGCCTTCCACAAAGGCCACATATTCCCGCTTCATCGTGTGCGCCTTTAACTGCTCGATCAGGTGATGGCGCGAGGCGGGATTCGTGGCAATGCAAAAGACACCGCTGGTGTATTGATCGAGGCGATGAACCGGCAACGGTTGAAGCAGGCGAAAGGCGGGTGGCAATGATCTTCCGGCGACGCTGCGGTCCCGGGCTTTCAGTTTGCCAACCAGGAAGTCGGCGAGAATGCTGAGGGCGGATAGGTCGCAATTTGGCGCGGGCACGGAGATGAGACCGGGCCCCTTGTTGACAATCGCGATGGCCGCATCGAGGTACAGCAAGGAAACACGCGGATGAATCTGCCACCCTGAACCGCACGCGAGCGTCGTGGTATTGCGATCATGCAGTTGCAATGCATCGCCCGGGTCCGAAATCGTCTGATGGGGTTTGCGGACGACGAGGCCGTTGATGCTTACGCGACCCGCCAAAATCCATTGTTTGGCGCGGCTTTTCGGGGTTTCGGGAAACTTCCGCAGCAACCAGTCCAACAGCGGGCTTGCCTCAGGGGTCATGAACTTTGGTTAGAGCCGTTCTCGGATCGTTTAACATTTTCCTCTAATCTCTCCGCCCGTGGTCACGCGCGTCAGCCTTCGACATGGACACAGACGGAATCATTTCAAATCCGACTTCCGATTCTGAAACCGTGACAAGTTTAAACGAGTGGCTGTGTCCCTCCGGCGTTGATCCGAGACTTGATTGGCACGGAACTGGCCGATTCCCAGCTCACCTGATTTGGGCGCGGGCTTCTTTGATTTTTTAGGGCGATGCGGCATGAAAAACAATGGCACGAACGCCTGGGACAAGCGAGAAGGAACTTTTATTTTGTCACTTTTGGTATTGGGATTTATGTCGCGTTCACCATCGCTACCCTCGTTCCAGCACCATTCCTTCGCCGTTCCCGGCCATGTCGTAGGTTCCGCCGGAACTGATGCCCCTGTGAGCGCCAATCGACGCCAACGCTTGGCCGCCATCATTACTCAGAGGAATGATGTCAGAACTCAACCTGAAGCTGCTCGCGGTATTGTTCCAATGGAAAAGTGTCGGAAGACTCTTGCCGGCGAACTCGGCATACGCCGCAGCCTCGTACCAACTCATCCCGGTCACTGGATGCTTTCCACTCCGCCTTGCTGCTCGCACCAAACCTTCAAGGCGTGTCCTTCCACGTAGTCCATCACCACGTAGAAAGGCGGCTCGTCGAAATACACTTCCAGCAGGCGCACGATGTTCGGGTGATTGCCCACCCGCTCCTTCAGAATGCGAAAGAGCGTCATCTCGCGCTTCAGCGAGCGCACCCGGTCGGCGCGGAAACAGAACTTGAACACACGCCGCTCCTTCATCGTCTGATGCCGGCCCAGTCAAACTTCGCCGAAGCCGCCTTCGCCCAGTTTCTGTTCCAGCACCCATTTGGCGTGCGGCACCACTTGCCCCAGCGCGGGCCGCCAGCCCGGCACCGGCTCGCTGTCCGGCGACACCTGCCGCTGCGCTTTCTCTGATCCATCTGGCGCCTTGAGCACACCCAGACCCACTTCCACGGACTCTTCGATGCTCTTTAGCAGATAGGGTCCGTGGTTCAGCCAGCTCAGCTCCGTCATCCCTGGATCTGCACCCGTGCCAAGAACGTGAGAACAGTCGTGAGGATGCCGCCGAAGGCCGACATTTGGACGGTGCCGAATGGGAGAAGACCTAATCGCTCCATCAGGACTGCCGGAAAAGCAGTCATGTCCGCACCCGTATCAATCTGCGCGGGGAGGTCCGCGATTGCGGCAGTGCTTTCAAGTCCCAGAAGCGAAACGTGGACAACCGGAGCGGGAAGACCGAATTGGTGGTTGTAGTGATAGCGGATCACGAGTCCGTGCGCTTGCGGCGCGGTGAGGGAATTCGCACCACTGGCTGCGGTTCGTCAGACACGCGTTCCACATAAATCGGCACGTAACCGAATTCCGCGTAAACCCGCAGCCCCAAAGCGATCTCCTCTTCACCACAATCGACCACTTTTTCTTCGTGAACAGCCACATACTTGTCCCGGTGTGTTGGCAGCAGCGACGGCCGAAGACGCAAAAACGCGCGGTACTATCGTTCCCACTTGCTCGCCGCGGGCGGCGCACAATCGACTTGTGGTGCGGCCAGGAGTTCGGCTCTCTTCATGGATGCAGCCTGCCGTTCCGACCCGATCGGTACGATGCGATTCCACCGACAACTTGGGTCCGCACCGGACTCAAATGGCTCGCTTTCTGTGAAGCCTTTCATACTCATGTTGTCTGTATGGCAGCAGGATGCGACAAGCTCGTAATGTGGACCGCTTGGATGGCCGTTGGAATTTTTTGTTCCTTTCCGGCGTTTGGACAATCGATCGGTGAGGTAACCTCCATCGATTTCGCGGGGGGGCACGCGGCGCTGACTCTCGACTTCACGGTTCGGGACTACGAGTTGATTCTGTATTCAACGGTGACTGAAGGCGGAGACACGAATGTATTTCGTTACAAAGTGTCGGGGAAATTGGCAGCGGGCGACGCGGAAGGAATCCAGAGCCAGGCTCACGCTGTGGTGGCGGATCGGGACCGTTTGGAGAGTGTTTTGCGAGAAGAGGAACGTGAGTTGGCTGCTCGCCGGATGCGGCAAGACCGACGAAGTCCGACCGTTCGCAAGGCGAAACGGCAGATTTCACCCATGACTTTCAGAACATTCGCTTTCAACGCTTTTGGAGAATTGAAGGAGGATCAGACGGTTGAGGCAACTCTCGTGGCTTCGAGCAGCCTGGCGGTCGCCTACGCCGATGTCGCGATGGTCGATTCCATGGCGTTCACTGCTGCAGACGTTCAGGCCATGCTCGACACCTTCAGTGCGATTACTTATCCAAAGGTCACAGAGGTGTTTGGAAAACCGTCGGATGTGGACGGTGACGGGAAGGTTCTTTTATTGTTCACTCCTTTGGTAGATAAAGTGGGAGGCATCAGTGGATTCTATCGATCTCAGTCGCTCTTTGCGCGCATTGAGGGAGGCGATGGCAATAAGGCCGATATGATGTACATCAGTCCGACACAGACTTTGGACTCTTACAAATCGCTTATTGCCCATGAGTTTCAGCATCTGATCAATTTTAACCAACACGCCTTGATGCGGAGCGCTAGAAGCGAAGAGAGTTGGCTCAACGAGGCTCTTTCCGTCGTCACTGAGGATTTGGTGAGCGGGTATCTTGAGGGAGGAAATCCGGAATTGGTGAAGACCTATTTGTATTCTCCTCAAGATTATTCAATGACTGGGCCGGCTCAATTCAACAAAGGGATTCGAGGAGCGGGGTACCTGTTCTTGCGTGGGTTGATGGAAGATTTCGGTGAGGATATCCTTGGCAGACTCGCGCAAACGGCGCTTGCGGGCACGCTAAATGTCGAAGCGGTCACAGGGCGGGGATTTCTGGACCTTTACGCGAGATTTGCCGCGCGGACGTTTCTGAGTGGAACCTGGCTGGCCCCGGAGTTCAATTATCGTTTTCCGTACTTCACCGAACCGACAGCAGGGCAGCGGACGTTGCCTTTGACGAGGGAGACCGTTTTTGCGCTCACGGGAGCGCCCGTTGAGGGTCAATTGAGGCCTGCCGCTTCCGTTTATCTTCGGCTCACGGGGAATGAATCGGAAGGATTGGTCAACATCGAGACCGAAGAAGCGGGTGCGTTTCGCGCGCTGCTCATTCCAATCCCGCGAGAATTCAAGCCTCGGCTGGCTCTTGCCGCCGACTACTTTAGCAAACTCAGATTCGATGCGCCGCTCCAAGCGGGTTATGCGTCTGGAAAAGGCGAGCGCATTTCCGGCGCTGTGGCGGATACTTCGATTTCACGGCTTTTCTTTCGTTTCCGGTCCATCGAGCAAACAGGTTCCAATGACGAGATCACCTTCGCTTTCGATGTAAAAGATGGGCGTTTTTCTCGCAGTATTATCTTCGATCCTTCGCACGCGGGGGAGTATGAACTGATCATAGATTCCCCTCGATTTGCTGGAGATGATTCGTTGCCGTGGCGGTTTTCTCCAGTTACCGTGACCGAAGGGAACAGTCCGGTTTTCTTCCCTGTCGATTTCTTCCCGGGCCTGACTCTCGATTCTGTCATTCCGGCCGTGGTACAAGCAGGGGTGGGACTCCGGATTTCCGGTGCCGTTCGGGATCCCTTGGTGTCCGAAATGCAGCTTAGCTATCGTCCGTTCGGGCGCGTAGGCGAGTATGTGGATTTTTCCTTCGATGTGACGAGCGGACGGTTCGGGCGGAGCATCGTCTTCAATGGTGCGCAGGCTGGTGAGTATGAAATCCGACTTTCGTTGATCAAAACGGGAGGATCACCGGCTTCGGTCGAGCGTTATTCCCCGTTTACAGTCACCGAAGGCAGCGGAACGGTCAAGATTCCTGTCGATTTCTTCTCAGGCATCATCTTCGACGCGCCTTTTCCCAGTGCCTTGGCCGCCGGAGAGGGACTCCGAATATCGGGCTCAATTCCTGATTCGTCGGTCTCTCAGGTGTTGTTCAGCTTTCGGCCGCTCGGCGACAGCGGGCGAAGCGCGGAGTTTTCCTTCGCCGTGACCGGCGGACGGTTTGGGCGGAGCATCGTATTCGATCCTTCGCAATCCGGAGATTACGAATTGACTCTCTATAAGGGGCAGAATGGGCATGCGCTTCCCTTCGCGGGGAAATTTCATCCGATCACCATTACCAAAGGCAGCGGGACGGTCAAAATTCCGGTGGATTTCTCGATGGGCGTGATCTTTGATGCGCCTTTGCCCAATGTCCTTTCTGCCGGAGATGGAGTCCGAATATCTGGCGTCATTCCGGATCCACTGGTCACTCAGGTGTTGTTTAGCTTTCGACGGCTTGGTGGGACAGGATTGAATGCGGACTTTTTCTTCGACGTGATGGACGGACGGTTTGGACGGAGCATTGTCTTCGATCCTTCGCAGGCAGGAGACTACGAATTGATTCTCTTTAAGGGTCGGAAAGGAGAGACACTTCCATTTTCCGGCCGATTCTCACCGATCACGATCACCGAAGGAAGCGGGATCGTCAGAATCCCGGTGGACTTCGTATCCGGAGTGATCCTTGATGCGCCATTGCCGGGTGTCTTCCGGGTCGGGGAGGGAGTCCGAATATCGGGCGCGGTTTCTGATCCGTTGGTCTCTCAAGTATTGTTCCGATTTCGATTGCTCGGTGAGACGGGATCGAGTGTGGATTTTTTCTTTGATGTGACGGACGGGCGATTCGGGCACGGCATTGTTTTTCTTCCCTCGCAGATTGGGGATACAGAATTAATTCTCTTTAAGGGGCGGAAAGGAGAGGCGCTCGTATTTGCCGGTCAATTCTCACCGATCACGATTGCCGAAGGAAGCGGGACGATCAGAGTTCCGGTTGATTTTTTTCAAGGAATAACCCTGGATTTTCCGCTTACGGATGTTTATCGCACAGGGAAAGAAATACGCATTTCCGGCAACGTATCGGACCCCTCAATCACACAAATCCTGTTCTCCTTTGAACTTCGCGACGCTGCGGAAACCCGCGCGGTTTGGTTTTTTGCCCCTGTTGCCAACAGTCGATTCGACCGTGTCATTACGTTTGAACCGTCGCAGGCGGGGCAATACGAACTGTTCCTTTACAAGGGCAAGGTGGGGGAACCGCTTTCATTTTCGGGAAGACTAGACTTGGTTTCCGTGACACTTCCCGTTCGACCTTCGATCGTCGGGGTGACAGCGCGGGAGGATGGGAGTCTGGAGTTGCGAATTCGTTGCGAGCCGGGGAAGGGCGTGGCAGTGGAGGTGTCAACCGATTTTGCAGACTGGACGCTGTTGTCAGAAGAGATCGTTCCTCCTGATGGGGAGTGGACGACTCGGGATGCGCTAGCCGCCAAGTTTGAGCATAGGTTTTACAGAATCAGAGTTCTCTCGCCGTAGAGCGCGACCCCTTCTCCCCACTCGTTCCTTCCGCCTACGCGGCGCGCCATAATGGCGCGACGGCGGCGCCAGGAGCGGAAGCATAATATGTTTTACGTCGGTCAGCGTGCGGAGAGTTAAAAATTCCCGGCGAGCGGGGTTCAAATCTGTGATCGAGGGGAGTGTCAGGAGTGTGAGGGATTCTTGTGATTCCTCGGATTCTCAGGCTTGACGAATCCGGGAGGCGGATGGCGTGCGTTACAAGGGCGCCGGCGAGCCGCGCAATTACCGGAAATGTTCGAATTGCGGATCGGAATTCACGGTTGACTTGCGAAGGTTCGAATCGAATAATCGGGCTCGTCAGCCGTTTAAGAACTTGAGAAACAGGATCGTCATGTCAACGATACAAGCACGGGAAACCACGATACTCCAACCCATCCCTCAGGAAGCCTTCGATTGGTACGATGAATACGCGCACGGCCTCATTGATAGGCGGACGTTCATGAGCCGTCTTTCCACTCTCGCGGCGGCGGGCTTCACCATGAACGTCCTGCTTTCCAGGTTAATGCCGAACTACGCCAACGCCGAACTGGTCTCTTTCAACGACCCTGGCATTAAGGCCCGCTACGCAACATTTCCGTCACCCGGCGGTCATGGCGAAGGCCGGGGTTATCTTGTCGTTCCCACCGCGCTGAATGGCAAGGGCCCGGTTGTGCTGGTCGTTCACGAGAATCGCGGACTGAATCCCTATATCAAGGACGTTGCGCGGCGATTGGCGAAAGAGGGTTTTGTTGCATTTGCTCCCGATGCGCTGCATCCGCTGGGCGGTTATCCGGGCAACGACGATGAGGGCCGCACGATGCAGGGTTCGATGGACCGGGCCAAGATCGAGCAGGATTTCATCGCCGCCGCGAAGTTTCTCAAGGCGCACGAATCGAGCAATGGCAAACTGGGCGCCGTCGGGTTCTGTTTTGGCGGTTACGTGGTGAACATGCTTGCCGCCGCGATTCCAGACGCGCTGGACGCCGGCGTCCCGTTTTATGGAACTCCGGCCGCCAAGGAGATTCGCAAGAACATCAAGGCGCCGCTGCTCATTCAGCTTGCCGAGTTGGACTCGCGAGTGAACGCTAGTTGGCCGGAATACGAGGAGGACTTGAAGGCGGCCAAGGTGCGTTACACGATGCACATGTACGAGAAGGCGAATCACGGGTTTCACAACGACTCGACCGGCCGCTATGATGAGAAAAACGCCCAGCTTGCCTGGGATTGCACGCTCGCCTTTTTCAAGAAACACCTCGCGTAGGACTGAACTCAAAATCCGTGGAGCCTATTATGCGTTTTTCTTTCGCCGTTTTCGCCGCCTTGTTCGTTGCGATCACCTCCGTTGCTCAACCTGTCCGAAATCTCGGCCCCGAATGGCAGCGACTTTTTAATGGTACCGATCTGAGCGGTTGGACCCAAATCGGCCGCGAAAAATGGATCGTGCAAGACGGCGCGATCTATGGGGAAGGTGTGACTCAAGAGTACGGTTATTTGGCCACGGAGAAAACTTACCGCGACTTTCACTTTTCCCTGCGTTTCAAGTGTGAAGCAAGCGGCAACAGCGGCGTTTATCTCCACACGGCATTCAAACCCGGGACCGCTCAAGTAACACAGGGAAGACAGATTGAGATCGACCGGGCCGTGGGAAATCATACGGGCGGGATATACGGAGATGGCAAAGGTTGGGTCGTTTGGCCCGCTCCAGAGCTCGAGACCGTTATCCGATCCGATGACTGGAACGAGATGCTCATCAAAGTGGAAGGCAATCGTTACGTCGTGTTCCTGAATGGCGTGCAGATGATCGACTTTACCTATCCTTCACCCGGTGCGACGGAAGGCGTGATTGCCTTGCAACTGCATTCCGGTGGCCAAGGCCGCATGCGTTTCAAAGATATTTGGGTTCGCGACCTTTCGAAATAGGATTGGCGTTCCCAGGATCAATCGACGGTCATGTGGGGGCACG
The DNA here is from genome assembly GCA_027623095.1 of Verrucomicrobiota bacterium. Taxonomy (GTDB): domain Bacteria; phylum Verrucomicrobiota; class Verrucomicrobiia; order Limisphaerales; family SIBE01; genus JAIPJX01. Next base: position 18,018 of record JAQBVM010000068.1, on the reverse strand, counting down.
GGCTTCTCATTGGTTTTCAGCTTTTGCCCGCCGCAAATTCACGTTCAGGATTGCGGTGGCCGCCGAGGAAATGTCAGCGCGTTCGGCGAGGGAGGATACAATCGCTGCGGCATTACGTTCCACCTTGCCGTTGAAAATCTCCTTGCCATTGGCTGTGACGGTGATGGGTAAATCCAGGTCGAGCAATTGATCGGAAAGCCTCAGCCGGAGCAAGTTTGCCAATTCGGTTTGCAGTGCGACGGTTTGGCCAATGACGGTGGCGACGATGATTTGCCGCTCTTTGATCGGTGCGTCTTTTGGGAGTTGCAGCCAATAAAATCGGCGATGCACAATATCATCCTGTTGCCACACGATTTTTTTGGGCCAGGCGGCGCGTTTGAATTGCGCCATCCACGAAAGAGCTTCGGCGTCTTTCTTGTTCATCCAATGACCGAGCCCTGCGTAAACGCGGGACATGTGAATGTAGCCTCCGGGGTCGTCTTTTTCGAGTTGATCCAGTTGCTCGGCGCGTTCGGCGACGATCCGGTTGCGGTTATACGCGGAATCATTGCCGCCCACAAAAACCGCGAACGGCAAATTGCGAAGTCCCAACAAAGAAGCTTCGTTGGGGTGGCCCGCCATCATTGCGGCCGCGGCAAATCGGTCTGCCATCCGAGGCGCGAGTTGCCAGACGCCGTCGCCGCCGGCCGAATACCCCATCAGATACACTTTGTCGGGGCTCACGCCGCGCAGCGCGACGTAATCATCGATCAGGCGCTGGAACAGAGGATCAATGTGTCCTTCGTGCCAAAGGTTCCAGGTGTCGGTGGGCGCGCGAGGGGCGATGTAAATGCCCTCGACCGGTTCGTAAAGTCCAATCTGGTTGCGCCATTGCCGGTCGTTGAGCGAAGCGGGCGCATTGCCGCCACCATGCATGGAAATCCACAAACTGCGACCTTCCGGTGGAGTTTCGCCAAAAGTTTTCTCGAGCCATCGTAGGGTTTTATCGCCTTCGGAGATGGAAAGTTTTTCCAATTCGCCCTTTCGCTCGGCTGCCAGTTGCGCGATTCGGTCGGCGCCGAGCAGTATTCGAGCCCGTTCCGCTTCGGTTCGGAGAAGCGGAACCCGCAACGCCGGGGCATCGGCAAGACGTTCGTTGACGGGTTGATCCAGCCATGACCGGATGGCATCAATTGCCGAGGAAACGGGTGCGAGCTCCGGCAAGATGGCGTCGCCAGCCTCGCCACGCTTGACTTGGGCCGATGCCGCAAAATCATCCGATGACGCCCCATAGACAAGGTTTGCGACGCAGAAATGCAGAAGGATCCATCTCACGCGGGCAGGCTAGGTACAATCGGGCGCGCAGTCAAATACAGCAGGTGTTTCAAATCAAGAGCGCAAACCGCCCATGCAGCATCGGGGACTACTTATGTTGTTTGTGATCTGCCGGCGGGTGGCATGTCGTTAATTGTTCGAACGGTCCTGCAACCCGCGCGGCGGACACTTGCGATAGTCTCCCGCGCTATTTGATACCGGAGCAATTCGAAGGTATGGTCTCCGGGCTATGGTTGAGCGCCAGAATGTTTGTTGCGGGAGGCGGGCCGTCCAAGTTCAGCACGAAAAAATCCGAAATGAAACGAAACGTCGCGAGGAAACTGATTGAAGGAAACCTCACGCAAGGCAGGATGCATCCGGATGATGAGATTGGTTTGAAGATTGAATGAGTGAACACAACACGATCCAATTGGACGTCGCGATCTTGGGGGGTGGTTTTGCCGGTGTGTATTGTGCCCGGACCGCGAGCAAGAAACTGGGTACGCGGTCGGGACGGAATGTGGGGTTGATCTCCCAAGAGAACTACATGGTATTTCAGCCAATATTACCCGAATGTTTCCGAACACGACGTGCAAGTTCATCTCGTTCATAGTGGGGATCATCTCTTGCCAAGCTTGAATCGCAAATTGGGCGAGTATGGCGCCCAAACACTCAAGGAGCGTGGCCTGAAGCTAGTTCTGAATCAGCGCGTGAAATCGATCACGGCCAATCGCGTCTATCTGGAGAGCGGCTCAATCATCGAAACCAACACGGTTATTTCCACGGTCGGAAATGCGCCGCATCCGCTCGTAACCGCGCTCGGTGCGGAGTGCGCCTTTGAAATGCGAAAGGGCTGTATCGTGACTGAATCCACCGGCCAGGTGAAAGGACAGACGCACCTGTGGGCCATGGGCGATTGCGCCGCTTTTCCCGCCGTTGCCGGAGGCGATTGCCCCAACACGGCGCAGTTCGCGTTTCGCCAGGGCGCGCTGGTCGGCCGGAACATCGCACGGACGATGCGCCAGCAAAAGCCGCGGCCCATTCGATTCAAAGGGCTTGGTGAAATTGCCAGCATCGGACATCATGTGGCGGTCGCGGACATTCTTGGAGTTCAGTTCTCCGGCTTCTTCGCGTGGTGGCTGTGGCGATCTGTGTATTTGCTTAAGCTGCCCCGCTTCGACCGCAAGATCCGGGTGATGCTCGATTGGACGCTCGACCTGTTTTTCCCTCGCGATCTCAACCACTTGAGTCCGCGATTCAGCAAGTCCGTGAACGAGAGTCATCTTGAAAGCGGTGACCGGCTCTTCCATAAGGGCGAGCCCGCGTTTTCGTTTTACATCGTCAAGAGCGGGGCGCTGGAAATTCTGGACGGGGATGAAATTATCCAACGCATTACGGCGGGCGGCTACTTCGGCGAGCAAGCCTTGCTCGAAGGAGGGATTGGGTCTTACGACGCGCGCGCCATAGAGCCGACCGATCTGGCGTCCGTCCCGGCGAGCATCTTTCACCAACTTGCCCGTGGCGGCGGTTCACTGGGACATTTTTTTCAAAAATCCGCGGCCAAGTATCAATCGCAGGAAATCGTCGAGGCCATCGGTCGAAAAATCGATCCGAACGTGGCCGCTCAGCCGATTTCGCTTTTTATGGAGCGCAAGCTCCATACGTTGTCGCCAGGGATGATGATTCGGGAAACCCTGCAGGTCATCCGGGATCATCCCCGCAGTTCTTATCCGGTGGTGGGTGCCGGCGAGAAATTGCTCGGACTGATGCGGCGGGAAGACTTCTACGAATTTCTGAAACGACCCGATACTCGGGCGGAGACTCCCATGGCAAACATGACGTTCACAAGTGTTCCGGCGGTTTCCGCAGACACGACTGTCGGCGATGTGATGAAATGTTTTATTCGGTCCGGCTCCAACAAGGTGCTCGTGGTGGATGGGGACAACCGGCTGCAGGGAATCGCCACCGTGATGGACTTGTTTACCGCGGGCACTGGCGGCGCTGGACAAAATAAACAATGATCCGCCCGAGTTTGCGGCGTCAGAGAGGATTTTCCAAGATGATGGGGACTGAAACATGGAGAACACAGCGGTCGGGCCATGATTAGCGGGCGCGGCGAGAAGACGCGGGACGCGGGCTAAAGCTCGTTTACGTGGTGAATCCGAAGGGTGTTGGTGACCCCTGGACGCCCGAACGGCTGGCCCGCGACCATAACCAAGACGTCGTCCTCCCGCACCCATCCACGTTCCAGGAGGAGTTGATCCACCTTGCGGAGAAAATCATTCGAATCCTTCGGGCTCTCCATAAGCAACGGCGTTACTCCGAACATGACCGACATCCGGCGGAGCGCCTCCGGGCTCGAGCTGAACGCGATGATCGGCACCGTCATGCGCATCTGCGAAAGGTAGCTCGCGCCGCCTCCCAGTTGCGACCACATCACGACCAATTCGGCGTTCAGATCCCGGACAACCACTTTGACGCCGTGGGCCAGCGCGGCGGTGCGGAAACGGGATTCGCGGGCGTTCGCCGGCGTGCTCGTGGACTTGGGCAGGGAACGTAGATGAGCGTTCGTCCGCCTGGCGATGCGCCGCATCATTTGCACGGCTTTCACGGGGAATTTGCCCACCGCCGTCTCTCCCGAAAGCATGACCGCATCCGCGCCGTCGAAGATCGCATTGGCCACATCGCTCACTTCCGCACGTGTGGGCACGGGCGCGTCAATCATGCTCTGGAGCATTTGTGTGGCAACAATCACCGGTTTGCCAAAGTCATGGCAGGTCGCGATGATTTTCTTCTGCAACACCGGCACGTGCGCCGCGTCCATCTCCACTCCCAGATCGCCGCGAGCGACCATGATCGTGTCCGCCTCGGTGACGATCGCCTCCAGGTTTTGAAGTGCCTGGGGTTTTTCGATCTTGGCGATGACCGGAATGAACGCTCTCCACTCGCTGCCAAAGTCCGAAAAACTCCTGCGGCTCTTGCCGGAGGTCTGGTGGCGGGCGGGCCGCGCTCCCAGCTTGCGCAGGTAATCCTTCAGCTCGCGGATATCCTTCGCCGTCCGGACAAAACTCAGCGCAAGGAAGTCGAAACCATGTTCCACGGCGAAATCCACGCATCGGTAGTCGTGTTCGGTCATAGCCGGCACAGTTAGTTCGGTATCCGGAAAATTGACTCCTTTGTTGGATTTGAGCAACCCTCCGACGACCACGTCGCAAACCAACGCCGAGCCCTTCGTGAGCTGAAGCTGTTCCACAACCCGCAGTTCGAGCGCGCCGTCATCGAGGAGGATTCGATGACCGGCGCGCGCTTCGGATATGAAGTCCTGAAAACCCATCTTCAGGCAGATGATTCCGTCCAGTTCGGCGCTGGCCCGACCCGCGTCCGGGAATTCGGGAATGAACGCGACTCGGGCGCCTTCCGCGATCGGCGTGCCGTACCCGCCTGCCGGCCCACGCGAATCTTCGGACCGCACAGATCGCCGAGCACACCAATATGCTGGCTCGCCTTCGCTGCGGCCGCGCGAACGCGTTGGAGACCCGCGAGGTGCTCGGAGAACTCACCGTGTGAGAAGTTGATGCGAAAGACTCGGACACCCTCGGCGATCAGTTGCTGGATGACTTCCGGCGCATTACTGGATGGTCCCAGGGTCGCGACGATCTTTGTCAGGGTGAGTTCGTGTGTGGCGCTCAATGAAACAACCGTTTATGGCGATCGCCCTGCAAAATGCAATCCTGGACCCAACCGCCTCGTCATTGAATGAGGCAAACCTGGAGGAGCGAATGAAAAACGAAGCGCTCAACGATCATTTATGAAGCCGATATCCCCATCCGGCACGGGCGGCGAACCGGCAAAAACGTTTTGGCCGATGAGTCCTCCATCGTCGTCGCCGTCTATTCCGACACTGTAGATTCTGTAGCTGGAGCCGATTTGCTTGAATTTGATGGGTTGTTCGTCAAACGGATCGACAGGCACTGCCTCTAGAAACTCCGGAACCAGATACTCAAGCCGGCTGGGCAGCGTTTGCCGATGGCGGGCGCGGTAACGTTCGATCGCCAATGCGGTGATCGCCGAGCGGCAGCGGGCTTCAAACTCCAGGAACGGTAAGATGCATTGTTCCAGCACGTAGATCCTGTTGATCTGAGGCGGTTGGAATTGCCGCCCTGTGAGAGCTGGACGTTTCGGATTATCGTAGATGAGTTTTCGTAACTCGCCTGTTTCTACATTTTCGACAATCCGCAGTCCTTCGTTGATTGTGTCTAAGAATGCCAGGAAATCCAGGTGGCGGCCGCCGCTCAAATCACGAATCCGTACCCTCAACATGGTCTCCAATGCTTGTTTGCTTCCGCCACCCCACGGTCGTGTGGCATTTGAAATCGATTCGTAATAGGCTGTGTAGTTGCGATGCCAGCCAATGCCGTGGCAACGAAATCCCGCAAGGACGGATTTCAGATCCGTCACCTGAAGCGACGCTTCGTACCATTCTTGGATCTTTTCCAGTTCCGCCTCCGGAAACTGATCGTGATTGAGCAACTGTTGTGTGATGTCGAGGACTCTTTGGACGCATCCAGTTTGCAACTGGTACGATCCAAAAGAGGCGGGTACGGATGCAAGAGAACTGCACATTCTCATCAGCACCCGCAATGATTCAAGTGCACCGTCGATATTAGCAGAATCCGATTTTGTGATCGCGTCCAATTGAATCAAATTACTGATTGTCCAGACTGCTTGCGCCTGGTAGGCAATATTTACATTTTGGAACTCTCCGCTCGTTCCGGGGGACGCCGCTTCTAATAAGGCGATTTCTCTGATAATCGTGAGCGCAGCCTGGTTGGACGAGATGACCGAAGTCACCGCGGCCTTTATCATTGGAGGAAGACTTGCGAAACGAGGCGACTGCGGCCTTAAACTCTGCAGATATTGGAAGACGCCGGGTGGATACGAATTCGGCGGAACGGCCTTGGCAAAAGCCCTGCTGAAGATCTCCGCCACCCTCCGGTCGGTCTCATTCATCGGACGCCCTCGCTCCAGTTCCTCACTCGTGATTGGAATTCCGGCGCGCTTGAGGGCGGTGATTCGGTTCTCGATTCTTGTGTTGAGCCAGAGGCGATAGCCCAACGGAGGACCTGTGATCAATAGAAGCGCGGCAAACGCAATTGCCGGTTTGCGCATTCTACCGATTGGCCACCATTTCCGAGTGCGGTGGCGCCGGACCTCGGGCGCGAACGTTGGAATGCTCTTCTCGTAAGAGACATCCGCTGTCTCCATGGAGGACGTGGCCGCTACGATCCGGAAATACTTGAGAAAATTTCGTCGAGCGAGACACGCGAAGACGAGATCGAATAGCAGCGCCAAGCCCAGCCATAAGTAAGGAGATCCAATCAGCGGCACTTGACGAAAACCAACCCACGACCAAACAAAGATCCCACCGGAGATCGCTAGAAAGGCAACCCAACGGAGCATAAGCACTTTTCCCAATGTCGAGGCAATCGCGCGATTGTAACCTCGAGCGGTCAACCCATACCACATGCCAACCCATCGTATGGCCAGGCAATCGGCAACGAGCACTGGAAAACTCGCAAGCATCCAGTCCGCTCCGAGAGGGGTATCCACGTTGTTTCCAGGTTCATGTGGAATTTCCATCCATGCGAGGATCGTGAGACACACAGTCGCCGCAATGGGCCAGCCGAATTGCCGCCGCAACGCCATCGATTGCCCCTGAATGATTTCACGAGTTTTCAACGGGGCGCAGAGCAGCAATTCAAGAGCGCCACCGCGGCGATCTTCGATCCAGCGATTGCAGGTTTCGCCGGTCAACCAAACCTTCAGGAGCAGGTGGATGGTGAACAGAAGAAAAAACGAGACGAAAAAGAAAAGCGCCGAGTATTCTACGTAAGTCCACAGGCCGATACCCGCAAGCGGCACAACCAGCACCCACACCGTTGGCGCCCTCGAACGGTCTCGCAGCGAAAGCCAGCAGCATGGATTTCGGTCGAGCAACGCGCCCCGGAACCGCGAACGGATGAGTCTTCCTCCCTGCAGAAGATCGCGGAAACGTTCGGCCCATCGTTCGCGCCGATTTCCTCGCGGACGATCTTTGCAAGCCAATGGAATGATCCCGCATGCCAGCGTCAGGAGTAGCCAGGCAATCGCGTGCGTTTGCGCCACGGAACCATAAAGCGAGGCGAGCTGCGACGCTCCGAATACCGGAGCGCGGCATAGCGTGAACGCGTAAATTGGGCTCAGCGAAAGAATGGCCTCATTTCCCATCGGTCCGCTCGGAAGAGAATTGTTTGCAACGAGGATCAGTTCGATCGCGTACGGGCCTGCCGCGACCGTGGTGACCAAGAGAATCGCGGCGAATATTGCCCGGCGCTCATGCCGGCTGATGGTCGATACGAACACACCCGCGGACAGGGATAAAAAAAGAGTATTTCCCAGGGCTAAGGAGGTTCGTGAAACTTCCGCCCCGGTGACACCTCCGAACAGCAGCGCCATCGCCATCATCGGCACCACGGCAAGCAACCCGTAAACGGCGTGAATGGAGGAGGACACGAGTTTGCCGAGAACCACATCGAATCCTTTTAAGTCAGTCAGAAAGAGCAAACCAAGCGTTCCTTCGCGCTTTTCCGCGCTCAGACAATCGGCTGTGATGATCGCGCCAATCAGCAGGGAATAATCAAAGGCGAGCACCGAAAGAATCGTGAACAGGGTCTTGCCCTGGCTAGCCGTCGAGATCGGTGTGGCGCTTAAGAGTAGCAACCACGCCATGATGAATCCCGCAATCAGCGATGCCAGCAGGCGAATCCAATGCGTGCTCCGCCTGCGCGCTTGGACAGACAACTCGCGCGCCACAACCGGTAGAAATGACATTGCAGTTTCGTGGTTTCTTTACGAAAGGCGACGCATCTCAGACCGTTCATCGATGCCTTCCGACAGTTCCAGCCAAGTTTTTCAGCCTCCCGTTTGCACGGGCCAGCATCGCATCGGCGCTCTTAGTTCGACAAGGCTATTTGATAAAGGTTCATTCCTTTGATATTCAACGGAATCAAAGAAGGGCGCGATAGGGATGAGTCCATGGATCGATCCGGCAAATGGCGCGGTAGTCGCAGAAATCACAGGGAGTTGCATTATTGTGCCGATAGGGCGCCACCGTTGCCTCGCCGTTGAAGATGCGTTTTCCCATCCCGATCATTTGCGCCTCGACACGGTCGAGCATCTCCAGGAAGTCATGGGCTTGCATGGGGTCCTTGTAGCGTTTGTGAAGTTCTCCTTTGGCGGTGATTTTAAAGTTGAACTGGGTGGGCGTTTTTGCCGAGTTAGGTGTGAGGCACTGACGGTCCAACTGGTTTAAATAAGCCGCATCGAAACGGCCCGAATGGCGGTAGGCTGTTGCCCGGGCCGCTGAATCGTTGACGACTTCATCGCGGTTCTGGCCGCGCTTGTGTTCTCCACGCAGGCTCACGTAGAAAACGCCAGCCGGAAGAATGCGTTCAACGCCGATAAGAATGGAGGGATTTGGCAGGCTTCGTAGCGCGCTAAGATAAGCCGGAAGTTGAAGTTGAAGGCCGTTCGCGAGCATGCGTTCATCCACCTTCCGATCGCTCGATTTGTAATCCACAACGACGCAAAGGGCATGGGATTGGTTGGGGTCTTTCCACAGATCGACGCGATCGATCAGTCCCGTGAACAACAGGGAATGTTTCTCATCGAGAACCAGAGTCCAGGGTGGAAGATCGCCATCGTCGCCAAAGCGGAGTTCCGCCGCAACGGGATCGAAGTCGTTCCTGTCCCGCATCCAGGCGACTGTGGTTTCAATAAAAGATTCGATCGCACGCGTGAGGCTTCGCGCGACGAATTGGGATCTTTTGTCCGCGCGAAAAACGCCGTCGCCAAAGGTGGATTCCAGTTCAGCGCCGAGCTGGCGCACGAGCGAACGGGCGTCTTCAGGAGAGAGATCCCGCCAGTGGCGGCCCTCCTTGCGCGCTTCCTCATGAAAACGCTTTAACAATTCGTGTTGAAAGCTTCCCAATGTTCGTGCATCCGCTTCGAACCGCAGCCGTTCTTGGGCCCGCAAACCTGATTGGATGAGAAACTGGAACGGACATTCGGCAAATTTCTCGATGCGACTGGCCGACGTTCGCAGGGCGAGCCCATAGAGGTTATCGATAGATCCCGCCGAAAGGGATTCATTGAGTGGCGGAGCGGCCATTCGGATTACTGGATCAAGCATTCGCTTCAACTCGGGAATTTCCATCAGATCCAGGAACACTTTTGAATTGGGATTGCGTTTTTGGATTTGAACCAACGGAGCGATCAACGCGCCGGCGTGATCGCTCTGCATCCAATTCTGCTGAGGTATGAATTCGTCGGTCTGGATCTGGGGGAAAATCCGTTTGAGATGATCGACAAATCGGGAAGGGCTGAGGTGGCGTTCGGAAGCATCCGCGTTTGCGTAACTGAAGACTAATCGCCGATTCGCGCGGGTGCATCCAATATAACCAAGATAGAGTTCGTGCCCAAGCCGTTCTTTGATTCCGGGGCCGAGCCAAACGTCTTCACGCTCCAAATCCGCGCGGTCTGAGTCCGTTAGCAATAAGCGCGGCGCGGGAACCGCGGGAAAGACAGATTCGTTTGCGCCCAGCAGAACAACAAGCTGAAGCTCCGGATTCCGCGAACGATCCACGGCGCCGATCAATACCTGGTCAAGTGCCGGAGGAATGACACCCACGGTCAATCCGCTGAGACCGGCTTCAAGGATCGGCAGCCAATCTCGCATTGGGATCGCTTCGCCGGAAAAGGCGCGTTCAAGATCGTCCAGCCACTCGTTCATCTGAGTCCAGACTGTTGCGTGAATGGGAGCAGGGGGGAGTGCGGATGAGACCGCCTGAATTCGCTCGCCGCTCCACGTGTCGAGTTGTTTTCCCGCGTGAACGTCCTTCCAAAATTGCCTCAGCGCATCGGCCAGTTGCTCGCCGGTTGGCTGGCGATTGCCGGAGGAAGTTGCTCGCGAGAGTTTGTGAAACGGGGGTAGAATCTGTTTCCTGAGAGTCTCCAGAGTCGCTTCCAATCTCGGATTGCCTGGAATTTCGAGAGGCCGCTGCCAATCCGTTGCTCCCCAGCCACGTCTTAAGGCTTCGTTCTCAAGCTGGTCAATCTCCTTTTCCGCAGCGGCGAACAAGCCCGATTTCAGAGCGCCAAAAAGATCCTCGTGATTCCAACCGAACGTAACAGCGCGGAGAGAAAACCGTGTCAGATCGGCGAGCGGGTGGTGCGCCACGGGTTCGCGTCTGTCCATAAAATAGGGAATTCCGTGGCGTCTGAACACCCGGCGGAGAGCATCGTGGTATAAGTCAAGATTCCGCAGGAGGACCGCCGTGTCGCGGAATCGCCCTCCGGCATGAACGTGACTTAGAATCTCACGCGCAGCCATCAACGCTTCGGTGTCTCGATTTGCGCATTGAAAAATCTGGATTGATGTCCTGAGTGGACTATCCGTCAAGGGCAGGCCGGGATTCACTTCCGTGTGTGTCGAATCTGTGGTTTGTCTGGATGCGATGATTCGGACGCCACTGGGCGCCGAGTCATCCGCCAACACTGTGCATGGCTGTGGTTCCGACCAGAAGCGCTCCAACATGCCGAGCACGGGGTTTTGTGCAAAGCGGCCGATTGCCGGATTTCTTGGAAGAAGAGTCCGCGAGATCTCGCAATCTGGAAGCGCCGATAAGCGCTGAAAACAGCATCGAAACGTTTCTCCAACCATTGACCAGGTCGAGAGCCACGATTCGTTGCCCGATGGCTCGCGGTCGAGGCAGAATGCCAAGACTGCTTGATCGCACAGGGGCACGAGCGCCGCGAGCAATTCCAACTCTTGTGGAGTGAGTGAAGCGAAGCCGTCCAGCCAGAGCCCGCCAAAATGAACCGTGGGCGGACACGATTCCGCGCGGGCATCCGCCGCCACTTTTTTGAGCAGTTCCGTTGCGACGTCGATTCGTCGGTGAGGGTCCTCTACACGATGTGTGTTCAGCCAGATTTCGTACGATTCGAGCAACAACGCCACGTCATGCAGTTTGTCGCGCAGGGCGGCATGGAGGTTGGTTTGCTCGGACAACTGGCGCAGTCGTTTTGGAGGGAGTTTGTGCTGTTGCAGTTCGCGAAACAGATTGCTGAGCTCTTGGGAGAAACCTGGCATGCGGGAGCTGGCTCGAAAGATTCTGAGTCGCGTCTGGTGCTGGCCGATTAACGCGCGCAAAACCATGGTGCGTCCCTGCTCATTCAGAAGCCGAAATGAGGTTTCGCGCAGTTCGCTGATCACGAACTCGGCGAGCCTGTCAAAGGACAAGATCTGCAGGCGCGTGTAGCCGAACAAGCCCGGATGTCCGAGGAGCGCGCGTTCGAGTTGAAAAGTGGCTTGTTTCGGCGCGATCAGCACGAGTGGAAGTCCTTCGGGCGCAGCGCAAAGCGCGGAACGAATCTGATCGAGACAGAGAGAAGTCTTCCCGGAGCCCGCGGGACCGAGGACAAATTGGGTGCGCACCGGTCTTTTCTATCCAGAAACCGCTGCGGACGCAAATCTGAGACGGCACAATCGCTGCTTATGTGATGTTTATCAGCTTTGAGTAAGCGAATGGTGAACGCGCGATAGCGGAAATTAACCATGATGAATAAGGAAGGTGTGGGGAGCCTAGCAAGGTTCGTAAGAATCGAACCAATGCGCCCATTGGAAGCCCTGCGGGCCATGACCGAGTCGCTGCACACCGAGTTGGACCCTGCTTGAGTGAATAATTGAACCCTCTGCCTGAACATCCATGCCTGTACTATTCAAATGCAAAAGCTGCGGCCAGGAACACGCCTGCCCGCTCTATTTCCAGGACGAAGAATCGTTCCGTTCCGCCCATTTCGGGCTGATCTCGATTCCGTGTCCATCAACACAAAAAGCGGCGCTCTATCAGAAACGAGACATGACTTGGATACGCCAAGAACCCACAAAGCGGGAGCCACGAAATTATGAATCCGCAAGTTCTCGTTCCAGTGGTTTTCATCGATGAAAAGCAAGCTTTCCGAATGAGGTTCCAGCATTCCCTGCGGCATTGTGTCGAAAGGGGCTTCTCCGTGGAGGAATGTTTTGGAATCATTTGGGAGGAAACACTCGAGCAGATCGATCTGTCAGACTCTGACGAACACGCCCTGTTTTCAGAAATGATCGATTGGGCCCGAAACGTGTTGTTGCGGTGATGAATGCAGGTGCCCCACCTAAACAAAGATGACCCCCCAATTGGGAGGGTGAGGCTCCCGCCGAACCCTGGAATCCACATAGGAATGGGTTCAAAGGGAGTCTCACCCTCCCCCAAAAATCGAAAAACGTGCGATGAATCGGCGTTTTCGTTCGCCAATCTCGCTTTTCGGCGCCGGTTCGTTCAGTCTGGGGCGCATCTGTGAAAATGAAGAACGAACGAACGATCTTGACGGTTTCGGACCTTGGAGTGCGCCGTGGCTCCACTAATATTCTGAAAAACGTCGATTGGAAGGTGATGAGGGGCGAGCACTGGATCATTCTTGGAGCGAATGGTTCCGGGAAGACGTCGCTGTTGAGTGCGTTAACCGCATACCTCACCCCAACCTGTGGAGAGGTCGAGCTTTTAGGGAAAAGATACGGAGAAACAAACTGGCAGGATCTGCGAAAACGAATCGGTTTGGTGAGTTCCGCAATCCGGCAGATGATGCCTGAGACGGAACCTGCATTGACGGCAGTGGTCAGCGGCAAATACGCGATGATCGATTACTGGGGCCGGATTTCGAAGAGTGACCGTGCCCGGGCGAGGCGAATTTTAAAACAGATCGAGTGTGAGTATTTGGCGGAGCGCCCTTGGATTTTTCTGTCGCAGGGCGAACGGCAGCGCGTCCTTATCGGCCGGGCTCTGATGGCGGATCCCAATGTGCTCATTCTGGATGAACCCTGTGCCGGGCTTGATCCCGCCGCGCGCGAGCACTTTTTGCAATTCATCGAGAGGCTTGGCAGACGCAAATTCGGTCCGACGATCATACTCGTGACCCATCACGTTGAGGAGATTATGCCAGTGTTCTCGCATGTGCTGATGTTGAAGTCGGGACTTGTAATGGCATCCGGTGAGAAAACGAACGTGTTGAATTCGCGAACCCTGACTGAGACCTTCGGAGCGCGGATCCGATTGCGGGCTTCACGCGACCGTTTCACACTTGCCGTGGAGCCAACCTCGAAAGTCGTGATTTAGCGTCGAATGCCGGTGCGTGGTTTGCGATCTTGTTGCAGTCAGGTTCAGAGAGCGACCCGAGGTATCGCATTGAATTCTCGAACGTTCGCTAGTCCGTATCGGGTCTGTTCCCGGGCCACTCACTTTCGCGATCCAACATGCGATACACAGCAAGCAACTCTTTGACAGTTTGCGCGCGCGGCGCGGAAGCGCCGACGGGAAATAATTGGGGCAATAGACTCGCCGGATCCGCTTCCGCAGTTCCTGGACCGTAAAAATGATCACGCGCGAAATGAATGAATTTCATGGCCTGAAAACCGTTGAACCAATGAAAGAAGCGTTTTAGAAATGCACGTTCGCTCGCTGTATTGCGGAGGATCTCATCCGCTGCAACCACGAAATCAGATCCTTTCAAGAATTCTGAGACGGACCGCGGCAGAGAGTTTTGAATAAGGAATGTGTTCGAGTCTTTGCTTCGATAGAGGTCAGACAGAGCGGCAAAAAGCTGTTTCAGGTCGAGAAACGCCTCAAGCGGATAGGTGGGGCATGTCTTACACTCAAGGTAATCGCGAACGGCTTTTCCCGTGCCAAAAGGAACGCGACGGGAGGGGCGAGGGGATGGAATGACCCGGGTGGTTGTCAGATCTCGAAATCCGCCGAGGGGAATGATCTTTTGCAGAAAATAGAAATCCTCACCGGCTTTTCGTCGATTCATGCCTCCCTGTTTCCTGTAAGCGCCGGCTCGAACCGCCATGCTGGAACCGACCGTATGGTACGCATGTGGGAAACCGGAGTATCGCAGCGCCTGGACGTAATACCTGAGGTGAAGCTCGTAAGTGGCAACTGCTCGATAAACTTCCGCATCGAGCGGTCCATCCAACGGATGCTCGAAATAGACGCTGCATCCCGGGGCGTTCGCGTGTTCTTGAAAACAAGATTCAATTGCGGCGAGATAATCAGGATCGCACGTGCAGTCAGCATCGAAACAAGCCACGATTCCGTTCGACCGTCCGACATCCGCTAACCGTCGAACGGCTTCATCCATGCCGATCTTTCGCGCCAATCCGACGCCGGCGTGTTTTTGGGGAAGCTCGGGAAAATGCACGACGTGGCTCTGGAAGCGCGGTTCGATGCGGTTCTCTACCCATGCGGAAAAGTCGGCGAGGGTTTTGCGGTTCTGAGCCATTACTTCAGGTGATGAATCAATTGACGAATTCAAAACAACAATCACCTCTACGGCGCGGGAGGGACGCCGGCACTCCCACAAAGAATTCAGGCATGTGATGAGATCCGGCTCGTCGTGGCATGGTATGACGACAATGGTCCCTAATTCCGGATGAGCGGGCCTCTCAATCTGTCGTTTGCAATACCCGAACCGTTCGAAGTAAGAATCGACTTTTGTCCTGGGACAGTGTGTCACATCTGAGAGGTATTCTAACTGTGGCGTACCGATCAAGCTCGGAACACCGGTGTCGCCTTCCTGCCAATTTCCCGTTGTGGGACGGGCGCAGTCATGATAGGATTCTCGAAAATCCAGAGAACGAATCTATGGATGCATAACGAACTCCAATCGTTTACGTTAGACGCGTTTCGCTTGTTGAGGAGACTTTGGAATGGGCGACGGCCCGGTGTACGTAGTCCCGGCTTAAGCTGGTCCGGGCCGCCTAAAGGCGGGACTACAAACGTAAAAGGCGTCATCAAAGCTACGGTCCCCTCAGTAAGTTGCCGCTTGTCGGAGGCCTCTGAGTTGGCGGCATCGCGCAATATACCGGGATAATCCTCTATGACTCAGGACTTGGAAGAGCTGGTTCAATACATTCGGCAAACACTCCCTCAGTCGAAACAGATGCGGCATATGGCTGTTGACGATGCGGCAAAAGTCGTGACGTTCGAATGGCAGTCGAGGCGGTTTGCTGTACAGCTTTCTCTCCGGACGTTCGAAATGAAGGGAACCAAGCTTTTCATTACTGGAGCCTCGGGACTTTTGCAAGATTTGCTGGCGAGGAAGGCGAGCAACCGAGAAGTAATTGGAGAAGTTGTGAAGACAATTCAGGAGATAGAGGGTCGTCTAAGGGATCATCCGGACCAAGCAATGGAGCTTTTGCAGTCGGTAAAACGAACATTGGAGAAAAGAATTCCGAACCGGACTGCGGCGAAGAAGACTGAAGCTGTGGCTCAGCGGTAATCCAGAAGCCGATTGTATTTCTTCAACTGGTAGCAAACCATTCCGGTTCCGCCTCCCACGTTGCCCTCTTGAACTGGCCCTCCCTCTGCGCCGTCGAGGGCGGCGAACACGTGCTCTCTCTTCACGTGAAATCCGTGGATATCGTTCAAGCGGCCATCCCATGTTTCGGCAACTACGGGTAACGCGGCCCAGTCAAAACCCGTTGCGGAGGCGTGGAACCCTCTCGCCATGCGCCATGCAATAACCGCTTCGTGGACGCTTCCGACGCTGTGCGTGTTGGTTAGAAGGATTGGTTCTTCCAAGTAGCCGGACTCCTCAATTCACGTTGTTCCGGTCATCTCACCATTTCCATTGAGCGTGGCCCATGCCGCAAAAACAGGTTCGTATGTCTTGCCGCGAGGCAAGATGGCGGTCACTCCAGTTCTTACAGGCCCCGTTCCTACCTCGAGAGCGCCGTGGCCCTTTATCAATGTTGCGTGGCCGACCAGGATTCCGTTGACATCCGTAATTGCGTTTTGGGGACCCGGCGAACCTGAAAACGGAATCCGAAGGTCCCGAGCCCGGGTTCTCGCTTGCGTCCCGGCGTGGATCGAGAGTGGGAGCATTAGACACACCAATACCCCCGCGAGAGCAACCGCGCTCCAACTGGTCATTCGTCGAACGGGAGAACGCGAACTGCGGTTAGCCGGCGTTTCGCGACTGCAGCGGGTCACAGACCCACGCTCCTGGGCGCTCCTCCTTGCGGCGCAGCACGTCCGATCAATGCGAATGCCGATCGGCGGAATAGGCATGCAAACTTTCATGAATTTAGTGAAAGGTTTGATTGGGTTCATTGGAGGAACCCAACGACCGACTGGCGTATGCCGGATCGTTGATGCTTCAAGAGCGGGCCCTTTCTGCTTCGGTCTTGCGAAGACTGTAGAGTCGCCACCTCGATTTTGAGCGAGTTCGACCCTGTCTTTCAAAATAGATCTTCATCTCAACATCGGTGTCGGTTCGGATTCGGTACCAGTGTTTGCGAACATATCGTTCTCCGGAACCGTGCGTGCAATCGCCCACTCCCTTCCACTTCTCAAGGACTTCTGTCACAGAGAAATGTTCGCGTCGCCATGAAAATGTTCGAGGCAGCGCCGGTTCGCCGATGTTGATTGGCGCCACCGAAACCGACCTTTTGACAGGGGCGATTGATTCACCGATGAATTCTTCTTTTATCACGGATGGTCTTTCAGTCAGAACGATTGGATGGGTCGAATCTAATGAGAACTTCGCCTGCTGCCAACTAAGACTTTTTGGGGTTCCTGGAGAGCCCGGACCCAAATTCAACTGGCTTCGTACCTCTGAATCCCCCGTCCAGAAAGGACAGCGCTTCCGATTGAAACACCGATGCATGCGCGTTCCTCGTTTTGTGCGGGTGGGTGAGACTCCAGTCGAACCCATTCTTCTGCGGATTCCAGGGTTCGGCGGGAGCCTCACCCTCCCATATTCGGCGTAACGGATCAATAATTGGGGTTTAATTTCGATTCGATTTGTTGCACCGTCGAATCAGCTCACGGAGTTCCGTGATACAACCGCCGACTTTCATTGATGCGGATGGACCTTGAACCTACGGTGAGATCATTTTGTGACGATATCGACGAGGGTGGCGAGTCGCTTGCTGTCCGGATCGTGCCTTTGTATTCGGCCATGAGAAGACGAAGGAAATGCGTTCCTGTCCTTGCGTTTCCGCGCAAAAAGTCCGAGGGCGCCCGGGGAGGCGGAAGAGTCGCTTCGTTTCTGGTTTTGTTGACCGTGCTAGGCATTTGCATTTCCTCAAGATCCGCGTTGGCGCATCCGATCTCGCTCAGTTCAGCGACGGTGGATGTACGGGAGGATAGGATGAACGCCGAGATTCAGATCATGCTGGAGGATCTGGTCCTTTACCACAGTTTGAAAACAGGAGCGGACTATCTCTATACATTGGAGGATCTCAATCGCGCGGCCGAGGACCACAGGGATTTTCTCACTCGCTATTTTCTGGTTCGGGACACGGACGGGAACCTTGTCGCAGGGAGAATTGTGAACCTTGATAGGCACCTGCTCACCGAGGGAGTTGCGCAGGGGGATTTGATGACCAAATCGGTGATTTATCGGTTTGAATTCCCGCTGAGCGCGCGCCAAGAGTTTTTGACCATCACCCAAACCTTCGGCGGTCCCAATGCGGTGTTGCCGGCGGTTATGGACCTCATGTTGTTGCAGAACGGGATTCTCATCGAGACGCCGATGCAATTGACCCAAGGGCAAGCTCTCACGGCAAGATTCGATTGGGACCATCCA
>JAQBVM010000444.1 GCA_027623095.1 Verrucomicrobiota bacterium | reverse complement strand
TCGTGCCGGCCGTCGAGATACTTCTCCAGCGCCGCGCCTTTCTTCTTTCCGGATCCACCATCGCGAAAGACATGCGTGCCCCAGCTAATCCATACGGCTGCTTCCGACTCGGGGACGTTGAGCAGGTAAGTGAGCGCTCGCGACTGAATCGGCAGCGCGAATTCACGGACAATTTCGATGGAATTCCGACTCAACGCATCGGTTAGCAACGCGTCGATCAACGCCGCCACTTGAATCACGACTTTCGGATCCTTGAATCGCTGGAAAAAGGGTTCGACAATTTTACGATATTCCGTGTGCTCCGGTGGATCGGTCTCGACGGGAAGCTGCCGCATCGTTCGAAAATCCTCCTCCGATGGGATCGGGACCCGAAAGGGGGCGTTCGAACTGAACGTTTTCCAATCCTTTGAGGCATTCCGCACGTCCGCATGCCGCAGGATCATGGGAACCGTTTCGCCCTGAAAATCACACGGGAGCACACCTGACTCCTTTCTCGGTTCACGGAATGGATCAGGAATTCCAAATAACTTGTTGGTCATCGTTATCACTAGATTGGGTCCGGCCTTAAAACTCAACAAATTATCGCCGGATCCTATAGCTTTTAGAGGTTGACGGCTGAAGCAAAAAGCAAATGCTTGCAATGGCTGTTCACCAATCATAACGCTAAATCTCGCTGTAAACTCAAAACATGAAAAAGCATCGATCAAGCAGAATCAATCGCAGGCGGTTCCTCCAACATGCCGGTGCGGGCGTGGCATTAGTCAATGTTCTTCCGGGCAGTTTGACACATGGGGCGGAAGCCCCTTCTCCCAGCGCGAAAGTGAACGTGGCCGGAATCGGCATTGGCAGCCGGGGCGGAAGCGATGTGGGCGAGGTGGCGGGGCTGGGCCATAACATTGTCGCCTTGTGCGATGTGGATGACAATTACGCGGCCAAGGAATTTGCCAAGTACCCCGGAGCCAAACGGTTCACGGATTATCGGGTCATGTTCGACAAGATGGGGAAGGAGATCGACGGGGTGATCATCGGCACGCCAGACCACACGCACGCGCTGCTCGCGATGGAAGCGATGAGACGAGGCAAGCATGTATTTTGCGAGAAACCGCTAGCTCACTCAGTCCAGGAAGTGCGCGAACTCATGGCTGCGGCCCACCAATATAAAGT
Source organism: Verrucomicrobiota bacterium (assembly GCA_027623095.1). GTDB lineage: Bacteria > Verrucomicrobiota > Verrucomicrobiia > Limisphaerales > SIBE01 > JAIPJX01. The sequence continues at coordinate 3,063 of JAQBVM010000444.1, read as the reverse complement.
GGTCACCCAACTGGGCAACCAGGGTCATTCGAGTGGTTCCATACGCCGGGTTTGCGAATGGGTCTGGGCCGGTGCCGTCGGCGGCGTGCATACCGTTCACGCGGGCTGCGACGCGTTCAAAAATGTCTATTGCCAGATTCCGAACCTCGGGAAAGTGGACGAACCATATAAGGTGCCGCAAGGTCTCGACTATGATTTATGGATTGGGCCGGTGCCGTTCCGTCCTTACTCGCCGCTCTGGGTGCCCTGGAACTGGCGCGGTTGGATGCCGTTCGGCGGCGGTGTGATCGGCGACTGGATCTGTCACGTTTTGGATCCGGCCTTCTGGGCACTGAATCTGGACGCACCCTCGAGCGTGCTGGCCCAGGTCGGAGAATATGATCCGGCAAAGCAGGGTCTGACCTACCCTGAGGCCACCGAGATCACCTTCGAGTTTCCAGCACGGGAGGCGCGAGGTCCGGTCAAACTCGTGTGGCACGACGGAAACAAGGCGATTCCCAAACCCAACGACTTTCCGTCCGACGAGGAAATCCCCGGCACCGGCGCAATTCTTTTTGGTGACAAAGGAATGATTGTCCACGGTTCACACGGTGGCGCCAACTGCCACCTGCTTCCGGAGAAACTCATGGAACAAAACTCGGGCAAGAATACGCCGGCCGAAAAGATTCCGCGCGTCCAAGGGCACGCCTGGGATTGGATCGAGGCAATCCGCACGGGCCGTCAGGCCGGTTCAAATTTTGACTACGGCGGTCCTCTGACCCAGGTGGCAATGCTCGGGCTCATTGCGATTCGTTTCCCGGGTCAAACGCTTCATTGGGACGACACGGCGATGCGGTTCACCAATCACGAGGCCGCCAACGCCTTCGTTCGTTCATCGTATCGAACGGGGTGGAGCATCTGAAAAGGCGTGGAGAACGAACCGCCCGAGCGGACTTGACCCGCCGGGATTGAGGACGAATTCCGATTTCGCTCGATTTAGCCTTGCACAGAAGAGGCTTGCGATTGACCCGGTTGCCCGGCCAATCGCCACTGGGTTCCCGACTTCACCGGGTCTGGGCGTGCTTATCGGCTGGACAACCGCTCCGCAGCATGTTCCTCAAGCCACTTAAAATCCTGGCGGCCTGCCGCGTCAAATGGAAGAGTGCCATATTGGGTCTTGACCGGAATCTTGGTCGTCATGCTCGCCCATTTATGAATCTCGGCGTGTCCGTCGGCAAAGGTCAGACTCCCCGAGCCATTGTGATAGGATCCCGGAATGTCGCCCCATTGGTTCACGGTGAATCCGTTGATGTAATATCCGTCATTGATGGAATCGGCATGTTCGTCGATGGTGACAAAGTATTTCGTCGGCTGAGATATATGGGTGTGTTTGAGCCACTGTTTGCGGTCCTTGGTCAGCGGGTTCACCCCGTCTGCGCCCGAAGCCGCCGGGCTTGCGCTGGTGTTAAAGAGTCCCATCGACGCGTTCATCGACTGGCTGCGAAGCCGGGACGACCAACCGGCGCGCTTTTGAGCGTCCGAGAGATATCGGTCGGCCGGACATTTGTAGATCCCCAATGCCGCCGTGGAGTACGGCGCCAGCACGCCGTTCTGAACCAGCACCACATTGGTGATCTCGGAATTGAGCGACCAATCCATCACGTTGTTCACCCAATTCGCATACAGCCGCTGGGACACGGTCTGGCGTGTTTCGTTGACGCCGAAATTGTTGGCCAGCCTGTCTTCGAAATCGACCGAATACAGTTGCCAAGCCTGCATCAACTGACGGCCGTTGTTGAGGCAGGCAATTCCCTGCGCCTTGGTTTTCGCTTTGGATAACGCCGGCAGCAGCATGCCGGCGAGAATCGCAATGATGGCGATCACAACCAGAAGTTCGATCAGTGTGAATCCCGGGGTGCTTCTCGGGCGCAACGTGGAAATTGGGTTCTTCATGGAACTTTTATGTGAAAGGTTTTCAGGACAGCATGCCTAGGCGCGCCTGCGGACGCAAGTTCGCCCGTTGCGATTGTTGAAGCTTACCTTTTATCACGCCGGTCGTTTCAAACAGCTCACGGACAAGGGGGCAATTTGATACGCGGAAAACTTGCCTAGCCACCCTGAAGTGACAGTTGGACGGCAAGCTTTTGGAAACACAGCCACGCGTGTTTCATTGACTCGAAGGCAAGCCGTTCTTTGTCCACGCCGTTTGGTGAGATCCATTGAACGGACTCGACTTCGTCCGGTTGAGCCGAGGCGGGTGAGCCATCCGCGTGGCACACAAAAAACATGTCAATCACTGGGTATACAATGTTTTTGAAGCGGTAATCGTTTGGATGAGACGTGAGATACGTGAATTCGGTAAGCTGCAATCCGACTTCCTCGGCGATTTCCCGTCGTAAAGCGCTTTCAACAGTCTCGTCGATATCAACAAAGCCACCCGGAAAAGCGAGTTTCCCGCGGGATGGATCCTTTGCTCTGCGAATCAGGAGGACGCGCCCATCCGCAGCCTCGATAATGCCGGCGACGGCCGCTGTCGGGTTCCGGTAGAAATGAAATCCACAATCCGAACAGCGCAGCAGTTTATTTTCTTCAAAAAGGAGTGTATTCTCCCCGCATCCCGGGCAGAACTTAAATGGTTGATTCACGCGAAGGGATTTGGCGGCGCTCGATCCAAATGTCAACGTGTTTTGAACGGCAGTGAATTCGCGGTGCGTCTCCGAGTTGTTGGTGGAATTGCATCGCGCAATCGGACCGCGGCTTGTCCCAAGCCGCAGCGATCCCGATCAATTTGATGCAGCCCTGTGAGCGCGGTATCTGAAAATTCTTTTCCTCGCGGCTTGCTTAGGCGTTTTGTTTTCATAGGATCGACCACTATGAAACTTTGTTACGGAATGCTTGCCTGGGGTGCAATTGGTCTCGTTTTGGGACTCGGTTTGTTCCTCGCAGTGAAGGGTTCGATCTGGCTTTTGGTGCTAAGTGTCATTGGATTCATCGTTGCGGTCGGGCGAATCGGTTGTTCGACCCATTAGATCATCGCATTCTGCGGGCCGAGAAAGAGGCAGCCTTTTTTCCGAGTGTGATAAG
>JAQBVM010000067.1 GCA_027623095.1 Verrucomicrobiota bacterium | reverse complement strand
CGTTCCAGCCGGGCGAGACACAGGTCGCGGCGCGCGGCATCCAGCGGTGTGGCGGCGAGGCGTTCGCGCAGGGTTTCCGGATTCGCAAGGCGATGGCGCAGCAGGCCGGCGACAAAGGTCAAATCCTTCTCGCGACCGGCGACGAGCTTCGACACGGCGAGGTCATGAATTTCAAGGCAGAGGCCGGTGCCGCCACCGGTGTTTTCGTTGTGGACCGGGACCAGGCGCTCCTTCCAGCCGGACGGCAGAACGGCCGTGTCGGCCCCGACCCCGTGGGCGTAGTAGCCAAAGGTCTGGTGGAAAGGCGAGCCTTCCCCGATGGAGCCGTCGATCAGGTCGCTGTCCGCCGGGTCGCGAAGGGAGAAGACATCGGCCTCGATGGAGACGAGCAGTTCCTCCGGTGCCCGGGGAAACTGGCCGAGGACGGCCTGGCTGCCAACGATGACAAATTGCTCCGCGCCCGTGATGCCCGCAGCGGCGCGGATGATGTGTTCAAGCTGGTGTCGTTGCATGGCGGAGGCGGAATTTGATTTCCCAGACTTCGGCGGGTGAGAGCACTCCGGCAAAGGGCGAGTTTTGGCGCAGGCGCTGGCCTTCATCGGTATCGGCGCAGAGCACTTCGCAGATATCCTCGACCGGGCGCTGGAGGATTTCCCGCCACTCGGCGTAGCAACGCAGCAACGACGGGGCATCGGCGTTCTGCCGCGACCAGCGATCCAGATTGGCCTGCGCAGCGACGAGCGGTGCCGACGACCCACGCAACCGCGCCGCAACTCGTTGGGCGAGTTCTAGGCTGACGAAATCTTGAAGTTCGTGTTTCATCGAAGGCAGGGTAATGGTTCAAGGTTGTTCCATCCAGCATTTCACGCGGCCAAGGTGGTGTTGAGTTCTTCGAGCAAAGCAGGAAGGGCTCCGCCGAAAAGTTGATGCGCTTTGCCGAGTCCACCGCGCTGGTTGAACGGCGACAGTTCCAAATCTTCCGGCTCGATGCTGATGGCTGTGGCGATGTGGTCGCGGATGAGGCAAAGCCATGAAAGTTGCTCTGGGGTGAAAAAATTGGCAGAGGCGTCTCGCCTCTGTTTTTCATCAGGATTCAGCGGCGGGACGCCGCTGCCACTTTCCGAACCACCGTGATTGCGGATATATTCCCGGAACTTTTCCATGCTGCCAGGACTGCGGACGATGTGGTCGAAGGATTCCTTTTGCCAGACTTTCAAAGTAGCAGAGCCGGGACGGCTCTGGAGGCTATCAGATAAGCGGCGGGACGCCGCTTCCACTTTGAGAATCTCGTGGGCAGTGAACGACTTCCACGAGTGCAGGATCTCCGAGAGAGTGTGCTCGCCGGACGGAGAGACGAGGACGTGAACATGATTTGGTGCAACCACGAACTCATGCAACCGGTAACGCTGGCCATCGAAATGATGCAGTGCTCCTTCCACCAGTTGCTTCACTTCAGGAATAGCCAGCGCACACGAACCTGAACCGGCGTCAAGCCATTGCTGGAGTCGTTGCGGAAACAAGTCGTAGTACTCCCGGCGTGTGGCTTCATCGTGAGGTTCGGGATGGTCGGCCTGCCATTTCGCGCGTTCTTCGCGCCATTGTTGGAGCTTTTCTTGAGGTAGCGAATCAGCGAGCCGGAAGGTGACGAAATACGTTGTGCCCTCCTGCCGCCAGTGCGGCAGATCGCCGGAGAGAAAGGCGATGGGAGCTTCGGGATCGAAGTAATTCAGCAGAGTGGCAGAGCCGTCTCGGCTCCGTTCTTCAGCAATTAAGAGGCGGGACGCCTCTTCCACTTTATCCGGGTCAATCGCGCTCAACATTCCTTTGGAAATCTGGGAAAGCGTTTGACCTTTGGCGGTCTGGACGACTTCGGCTTCCACTTCGGCGTCGAACCGACATTCCAGGCGGATGAGGCGACCGGCGAGCGATTCGACAGCGGCGACTTCGGTCGTGCCTAGCGCGGCGGCATCGAGGAGTTTCTCGAAGCTGACGGTGGGTTTCTTTTCCAGCGGGCGGGATTCGGTCTGCACGCGTTCGCACACGCCGACGGCATCCACGATGAGGTAGCGGGTCTTGCGTTTGACGCCGGGGTTGACCTGTTCCATCTCGGTGTCGGATACCACGCGCACGCCACGGCCTTTCATTTGCTCGAAGAAGTTCTTCGACGCCACGCTGCGCATGAAGAAGACGATTTCCAGCGGCTTGATGTCCGTGCCGGTGGCGATCATGTCCACGGTGACGGCGATGCGCGGGTTGTAGCTGTTGCGGAAGGCGCTGAGGATTTGGTCGGGTTTCAGGCTGGAAGTTTTGACCCAGGTGACCTTTTTCACAGGTTGGCCTTTCTCGTCCTTTATCACGTTTCCCTGCTTATCTTTGGCGTCCTCTTCCGTTCGGGTGAAGCCGGTGCGGTATGTGATTTTCTGGCAGAAGTCATTCCCCTTGGCGAAGACGTCGCGGCAGATGCGGACAATGTCGTCGGCGTGGCTGTCATCCTTGGCAAAGATGAGCGTCTTAGGCAGGTCGGTGCGGCCCGGATACATTTCAGTGAAAACTTTGTCGCGGAATGTGGCAAGCACGGTGCGGATCTGATCCGGGGCGACGACGTCACGGTCGAGGTCGCCCGCATCGTAGGCGAGCACATTGTCGAGCTGTTCCCAGCGGACTTTGCGGGTCTGGCGGTCGCGTTTGTCCACGTAATAACCCGCGTCCACCTTCGAGCCGGCTTGGGTGATGGCGGTGTTGATTCGGTAGATGTCGCAACCCACATTAACGCCGTCGGCCAAGGCTTTTTCATGGTTGTATTCCATGACGAGGTTTTGCTCGAAGAAGCCAAAGGTCTGCTTGGAAGGTGTGGCGGTCAGGCCGATGAGCGAAGTGTCAAAGTATTTGAGCACCTGGCGCCACAGATTGTAGATGGAGCGATGGCACTCGTCAGTGATGATGAAGTCGAATTCCTCGATGGGGAACGCGGGGTTGTATTCGACCGGGACGGGTTTCTTGAAAAGAGTGGCGGAGCCGTCCCGGCTCTGTTTGTCCGGAGAATTCAGCGGCGAGACGCCGCTGCCACCTTGGCTGCCACTTTGGGCCAGGGCGAGGCCGAGTGATTCCAGACTCTCAATCGGCAAGTCGTCGAGGTCTGGCGCGGGTTCTTTCTCGTCCTTGAGCATGGAGTAAATGTGCTGGATCGTGCCGTCGAAATGAGATGGTGTATCCAAATCCAAAGCATAAATTCACGTTAGGGGTTCAACATCGGCGGACAGACGAGTGGCGGTAGCTCGGTCGGTCCCGATGTGACTATGCATAATCCCTTAGTGGATAGACGGTAATGAATACGGTCCCAAGAAGAAAGGGGAAAGATCGTCTCAAGTGAACTTCTTTTGTCTTGAATCAACTGGTCACGGCAAGAGGTCGGCAACTACCGGAGGAGTATCAAGGGAGGCTTGGGGCATGGAAGTCCAGAGGGCTTGCCCTTTGGCGCGGGTCTGGGCTGGCGTGAGGCCCAGCGCTGAGGTTTGGGGACGGCGGGAGTCCCCAAGATACGGGCATCAGGATCGGAGCAATCCTGAGCTATTTCTCCAACTTCGCTTCCGCGCTGGCGAGCTTGAGTTCGAAGGCGCGGGCTTGCTTCTCAGCGATGGCCAATTCTTTTCGGAGATCGGCTGACTCTTTCGCGTGCGTTTCCTGAAGTCCAGCGATTCGCTCCAAGGCGCCTGCCAGTTTATGGGTGCTTTGTTCGCCTGTGGCTCGGGCGGCTCATTCTCGCCTTCTTGTGGGCGTGGGAGTTGCCCTTTACTAACAATGAAGCCGAGCGCCCCTTCCGGATGATCAAAGTACGCGTGAAAATTTCCGGGTGCTTTCGCACGCTCCAAGGCGCTCGTCGCCACGTGCGAATTCGTTCTTACATTTCAACTCTGCGCAAACACGGCCTGCCGGTGCTCGAATACCTTCGTCGCGCCCTCGACGGCCATCCGTTCCTGCCCGAGGCATCGAAAACGACCTGAGCAGTTACTTGAGGAAGAGAACGGTGTCCGAATGCCTTGCCAGATGGAGCTGAGGTTCTGTCAGCGGTTAATGAGATCTTTCTTCGTCGCGGAGAGCTCCTGAGGCGCATGCGAGAGCGAGTTGATCTGAAGAGCCCGGGAAAACCGCCCGCCGGGATCTGTGTGGGGGCACCGGGCAACCGGTGTTCCTAACTCGACAAAGTTGAGTGTTTTCTCCGGCGCATGGAGAGTGTGTTTCGGGATCGTTAGTATTTCGGTCGAAGCCGCTCGATGCTGGGTTGCAGTTCGTCACCGATATCTTCTTGGAAGAAGTAAGCGTCTCTAGTCCCGCCAGCGTTCCAACTGTGAAGGAAGAGCATCCGCTCGAATTTGATCCATCTCGCGGAGCCATCCATGTAGAGCTGATTGCCTCCCTCGGGAAGATTGTTCCTGGTCTTGTGAGGCGGCATGTTCTTGAACGACGTGTCTCGCCCTCCGCCCCATACGCCGTCGATCTTCATGACCGCGTCGGCGGCAAGTGCCCAGCCAGGTTGTGCAGTCGAGGATTTGACCGGGCTCCGCGACTTAAATGTCCCAGCGGGATTGATCCATTGCTCGATGCCGCCGAAGTATTGGAAACCGATCAACCACTGTGGATATTCCGGTTCGAACTGGGGAAAGGTGGGGCGGTTGGGGCATGTCCAGATTTTGGCGACAGGCGAATTGGTATCTATCGTCAGACCCACGGATCGCGCCGCCTGCTGCTCTGGAGGATTTAGCGCGATCTGGACTTGACCGAAGCGGGCCTGGAGCATTCGGTCGTTGTTGTCATCCGCGTAAATGGCCATGCCGATGCTGATTTGATGCAAATTGTTGAGGCATTTTGCGCGCCTGCTGCTTTCTTTGGCGCGGCTTAGGGCCGGGAGAAGCATGCCCGCGAGGATGGCGATGATTGCGATCACGACGAGAAGTTCGATCAAGGTGAACCCGCGAACGAATCTAGCGCCGTCCGCCTCCATTTTGGCAATTTTCGCAGTCTGCCGATCGGACGAATGATTCGAAGTCAATACGGCGATTTCAGATTTCCATAGGTGTTTCATATTCGTCTTTCTCAGCTAATCTGTTCGCGCGGGCTTCGTTTGCAAAGCGGAACGCCGCCAACCTTCTGGGTGTCATGCGGAAAACTGCATATCATTTGACACTTACTGCGCAGGTGTCGAGTCTCGATTCAGTCCGGCTGCACTCTCCGTTTTCTCCGAGGCTTCGGCCCGGTTGGCAGTTTCTAAAACCCTCTCAAGGCAGCGCCTTGAATCGAATGCGCCGGTACTCCATTTGCCCGCGATCGCCTTCCAAGCCAATAGGGCCGGTTTCGGGAAGTTTCATTGCGGTTTCGAGGATCTCGCCGTTGCAGGTCGCTTGCGCGACGCCATCTCTCGCCGTGACCACGAGTTCATTCCAATCCTGGGCTTTATACCGCTGGAGATTCTTGTAAGGTCCCGCAAGGATAAAGTCACGGCATTGAAGCTGAGGTCCACGAATGAAAACTCCGCTATCCGCGAACGGCGTGGCGCGAAACTCGAGGACGAGAATGAAATTCTCAGGAAAATCGCGTATTGTTCGGAGTTGTTGGATTTTTCGACCTTCGGGAGGAGTGGTCACGATGAGTCGCCCATTCTTCGCAACGTATCGGCCATCATTGCTTGACGTTTTGCCGTTGAATTCGATCGGATGGGTGATGATGGGCCAGGGCGGCGCATTTCGGTCGTTTGACTGCCAGCGTTTGGCTGCTTGAATATCGGATTCTGAAGTCGTTCGATAACCCCACCCGGTGAGATCGTGTCCGTTGAACAGGCTTTCGAATCCTGGTTCTGGCGTAAAGGAGTCTGGTTCTGTTTCGAGAAAACCCAATGTGGCAAGTATCGGGCGGATGCCATCTGCCCATTTCGCATAACCGGCTTTGTTGGGGTGCAAGAGATCGGGAAACTCCTCTTTCGTCGCGTCGCCTTCAGGATTTGCAAAGAGCTGCCAAGTTTCCATTAGGGTAATTTGTGGATCACCCTTCACGACCGCTGCGTAAAGATCGTTGATTTGCTTAATCTGATCCGCGGGCCGCTTTTTCGTCGCCGAACTTGGAAAAACCTTGCAAAGAATAATCGGCATCTTTGCGTTATGCTCTTTGAGCGATGCGAGGATGAGCTTCAGGTTTCCTGCAATGGTCTCGGGCTTGGCCTGTTCCTCGAGGTCGTTCGTGCCAATCAACAGCACAACCGCGGTTGGATGCACATCGAGCACATCCCCTTTGAGCCGAATGAGCACGCCGCGGCTTGTATCGCCGCTAATGCCTCTGTTGGCGACTTTGAGTCCTGGGAAGCTGCCGCCCATGTCATTGCCCCAGCCCTGGGTGATGGAATCCCCCAGGAAAACAATCGCGCCTTGATCGTGTTGCGCCTGTTCCGCCCAGGCGGTGCGGCGGGCGGTCCAGAGTTTTTGAAACCAATCGTATCGGCGAATCGGACCCTCACCTGGCAAACCGTCATCGGCCGCGGGAATAGCTAAGTGGGATGCGCTTGACGCGCCTTGAGCGCGAGCCTGATCCCGTCCGATTGGCGCGAACGCTGTGGTCGCGATGAGAAAGAGCAGCACTGGCCGATTTGTGAAATGCATACCGGATGTATTAACGATTCTCCCCCGCAAGGCAAGGCAGGATCACTCGGCGTACGCTTCCATGCCGATGCAGGTGCAGACTGGATTTCGATCGCCGAAAACATTATCGATCCGGCCCACCGCGGGCCAGAACTTATGGTCGGACAGCCACTTGGCCGGAAACGCCGCTTGTGAGCGGGAGTAGGGCCGATCCCATCGTTCTGAAACCACCATATCCGCCGTATGAGGCGCGTTCTTGAGAAGGTTATTTTTGGGATCCGTTTGGCCGGATTCGATAGCGCTGATTTCGGCGTGAATGGCGATGAGCGCATCGCAGAATCGGTCAAGTTCCCTCTTCGATTCGCTCTCGGTTGGTTCGACCATCATTGTTCCGGCTACAGGCCAGGAAATTGTCGGAGCGTGAAATCCATAATCCATTAAGCGTTTCGCGACATCCTCGACGGTTACAGACTTAAAGTGACGAAGATCGAGAATGCATTCGTGAGCGACCAGATCGCCATGTCCTTTGAAGAGGACTGGATAGTACCGATCGAGCCGGCGCGCGATATAGTTGGCGTTTAGAATTGCAACCTTGGTCGCTTTTGCAAGGCCTTCCGGCCCCATAGCGGCGATGAACATCCATGAAATGGGAAGGATGCTGGCGCTTCCCCATGGAGCCGCCGCGATGCTTCCGATCGCGTTTTCACCGCCGCACGGCACAATTGGATGCCCGGGCAAGAACTCAACCAGGTGGGCGGCTACGCCGATAGGCCCCATCCCTGGTCCGCCGCCGCCGTGGGGAATACAGAATGTTTTGTGCAGGTTTAGATGACAGACGTCGGCTCCGAGTTCTTGGGGACGGCAGAGCCCGACTTGGGCATTCAGGTTTGCGCCATCCATGTACACTTGTCCGCCGTTCTCGTGAATAATGGCACAAATGGTCGTGATCGTTTCTTCGAAGACGCCGTGAGTGGATGGATACGTAACCATCAGAGCCGCCAATTGATCGCGATGCGCCGCCGCTTTCTCGCGCAAATCATCCACATCGATGTCACCGTGCGGTTCACAGGCAACTGGAACGACGCGCATTCCTGCCATGACGGCGCTCGCCGGATTGGTGCCGTGCGCGGAAGTCGGGATGAGGCAGACGTTCCGGTTTCCTTCGCCTCGCTGTTCATGAAATTTGCGAATCACGAGCAATCCGGCGTACTCGCCTTGTGATCCGGCATTCGGTTGAAGCGAGACCGCCGAGAAACCGGTTATCTCGGCCAGCCACATTTCAAGCTGTGTGAATAGAATTTGGTAACCCTTGGTTTGACTCTGCGGTGCGAAAGGGTGAATCCGTGAGAACTCCGCCCATGTCACGGGAAACATCTCGCTCGACGCGTTGAGTTTCATGGTGCATGACCCGAGCGGGATCATCGACGTGGTGAGCGAGAGATCGCGTGATTCGAGGCGCCTCAGGTAGCGAAGCATGTCCGTTTCGGAATGATAACGGTTGAAGACGGGATGTTTGAGATAGGGTGACGTTCGCGCGAACGTGGGGCTGAATGCGAATCCGTTCTCCGTTTCCGCGAGCAGCTTTTCGACCGTGAATCCAGGAGGAGCGCCGCCATTAAAGATACGGAACAAATCCTCGACGTGATCCGATGAGGTCGTTTCATCGAAAGCGACAACGACCGCGTTCGCGTCGATCACGCGAAGGTTGATCCTTTGTTCCGCAGCTCGTGCCGCGATTTCGGCGCTTGTGATGTTGCCTAATTCGATCCTCAGGGTATCGAAGAATGGGACGGCGTCCGGATGTTCGTGCATGTGCGCTGCTGCCCGGATTTTAAAGCCGAGTTGCCTGAGCCCATTGGCGAGAATGCACGCCATTGCATGAACCCGGCGCGCTATTCGTCTCAACCCTTCAGGACCGTGATACACCGCGTACATGGCGGCCATGTTCGCGAGAAGCGCTTGAGCTGTGCAAATGTTGCTCGTCGCTTTTTCGCGCCGGATATGTTGTTCACGGGTTCCTAGGGAAAGCCTTAGCGCATTTTTGCCTCTCGAGTCTTTGGAAACACCGACCAACCGCCCGGGCAGTTGACGCTTGAATTTGTCGCTCGCGGCTATGAACGCGGCGTGAGGCCCTCCGAAGCCGAGCGGCACGCCAAATCGTTGAGTGCTTCCCACGGCGATATCCGCTCCAATCTCGGCCGGAGGCCGAAGGAGGGTTAGTGCCAGCAAATCGGTTGCGACAATGGCCAGCCCCCCGACGGAATGCACTCCATGAATGAGCCTTTCGAAATTGTAGATGGCGCCGTATGTGTCCGGATACTGAAGCAGAACGCCGCAAAGTTGTTCGTCGAACACAAATGCTTCATGGTGGCAAACAGCGACTTCAATGCCAAGCGCCTGTGTTCGAGTGCGCACAACGTCGATTGTCTGCGGGTGGCAGCGTTCGGAGACAAGAAAAAGAGAACGCTCCTCGGATCCATTGATCCGATGGCACATTGTGATGGCTTCGGCTGCCGCAGTGGCTTCGTCGAGAAGCGAGGCATTGGCGATTTCGAGACCCGTCAGATCGCATACCATCGTCTGGAAATTGAGCAATCCTTCGAGACGTCCTTGTGCGATCTCGGCTTGATAAGGCGTGTATTGCGTGTACCAACCGGGATTCTCCAGAATATTTCGCTGGATAACAGGGGGTGTGATGCAGTCGTAATAACCTGTACCGATGTGGGACCGAAACACCTGATTCTGTTCCGCGATCGACCGGAGTTTGGCGATCGCATCGAATTCGCTCAGGGCCGGAGGCAAATTGAGACGTTTGCCCGATCGAATCTCGTTTGGAATCGCTGTATCGACGAGCGCATCCAGGCTTGGGAGGTCCATCGTCCGGAGCATCTCCTGGATTTCAGTCTGGTTCGGCCCGATGTGACGGTCAAAAAAGCGATCCGGATGGCTTAAAGAAATGGGATCTCGTTTGGGCTGGATCACGCCCTGTTCCTCATTCATTGAACGAGAGCTCTCGGAAGGTCGCATGGTTTCGAACATTTCTCGAAACTATGAAGGTGCTTTGCCAAAGCAAGATCGGAATTGTTTTTTGGGAATTGAGGCGCAAACATTCTCCTCGGTGGGGCGACACTCCGTGTAGCCCTACATTCTCAGGCGCTCGAATGAAGACGGAGATCCCCCCGGCGTCCCCTCCATTGTGCGAAGAGAGTTCAGGGTTCGGCGGGAGCCTCACCCTCCGTTTTTGGGGTGACTGTTACCAAAGCTGAATCTTGGCGTAACTGATCGTCATTGGGTTCCCGGCTTGCTGGCCAAGCAGATCGACCGTGGCGCTGGACGAGGATCCGGCGCGAATGGTCGCGGTGAAGAAGTCTGTGAACGGTTTGGACAGAGGAATCCGAAATTCGGGAGTTGTCTGGCCTCCGGCCAGAATCTCTAAGACGCGATTCTCGGAAACCTGTTCTCCGCTCCTATTCTTGCCGCTCACGTAGTAGATTACGAAAACCCGGTTGTCGGGACCAATTTGGAACCGGCATCTGGACGGGATTTCCTGACTTCCGCCCTCTTCGGCAACGAGAAGCGCGCGGCTTAAAGAGATCTTTCCGTCGAGGACAACTGCGTAGTTCAGGGAATGTGACTGTTTGGCGGACGGGAAAAAGCGCGCTTTGAGCCGCTCGTCAATGGCGCGTTCGGTCCAAATAATGTGCGCGGCACCGTCTGGCGCCACCCAAAGATCGCCTGGCGAAACCCAACCGGCGGTTTTGTCGCGGCTTGCGATTTCGATCCATTCCGCGAACGCGGTCTGAGTAATGTCAGGTGTCCAGGTGAAAAATAAGCGTCTGAAGTCATAGTCCCATTCTTGTCCGGTAATCTCCTTCTTGAATTCTCTCCACTCCTGATAAGGCTCAACAACGTCGCTGACACCGCAAAAATAGACGGCGCGATTCTTGAGAGCCACGTTTGGGTAACACACACGAATTGGTTGCGGCTTGTCGTATTCGCCTCCCCAGGGCCATTTGATTTTCCCGCGCGCGGGCCAGGTTCCGGATAAAGCTCGAAACGTCCATTCGGCATGCGTGTAACCGATGTTCTGAAAAAGGATGAACTCCTGTGAGGCGGCATCGGCCGCGAAACTTCGGTAAGAGTGTTCCCGGAACTCGGGATCTCCGTCCCAGACCGGTAGAATTGTCTGGGGCTCAGTCGCGGGGGAAGCCGTCGAGAATTGAAAGATTCTTGGACGAGCCGGACCTCCGTTCGGTTCAGCGCCCAATCCGAGCGTTGGATTGGCGGAAAGGAATAACTGGCCGTCGGCGAATCCGATGATCGGGGAAGGTTCCCGTGTTCGCCCGATTTTGTCGGTGTGAAGGCGGGTCCAACCATTCGCATCGCGCTTGAACAGAACCCATCGGCAGTTGTTGAGCGGAGGCGCGTTTTCGACCGTCTCAAGTCCGCTTGCAAAAATGGTATCGCCGATTCTTACGAGGCAGGTTGAACCGCTGCACCACATTGGTCCGGCTCCGTTGGTGGCGGGTGTGTATTTGTAAACCGTCTCTTCGAGTTCGACCTTCGGCTGAAGGCGGCCCGGAGGCGTGGCCTCGCATGGCGGATTTGGGGATCCATTGGAGACGAGAATCAAAGCCGATACCAGAAGAGAGCGATCAGAGCGGCGCATAGTAGTATTTTGGTATTCAAGGGCATGTCATCCGAGAGATCAATCCGAATGTCAAATTCGGGAGGGTGAGGTTCCCGCCGAACCCTGATCAATCGATTGTGACGAGAGAAGGCCGAAGTCAGGGTTCGACGGAGTCTCACCCTCCCGCCCTAGAACAAAGCACTATTAGGGCGAGACCAGGCGGAAGAACTCGGCCGCACTGTTCGGGCTTTTCGAAAAACGGTTCGCGGAAGTTGATACGTTCTCCCAAGGCCCAATGACGGCTGAGGCGCGCTGAAGTACGCCGCCGGTTCCTTGCCAAGTAATGTTGATCTGGCCGCCTTCCAAAGCATATTGCAGACGACTCTCCGTCGGTTCCTGTACGGCGGTTGCCGGCACGAACATGAAATAGTTGAGATCTACACTGCCGTTCGCGTCCACGGCGGTCAAACGAATGGTTTGCCGTCCACCCAAATCCATGATCGCCGTGCGGCCTTGGTCGTCGGTGAGCGGAGTGAACCGATAACTCGATCCTGTCGGAAGAATCTTAAAACTGCCCAGCGGCGTGACTGTTTGATTTGCAGATGCGGGATTCGCAACCAAACCCAACGACAATGTCTGCGCGCCGCGCCCTCGTGCGCGCGCGAGAATTTGGTAAGTCCCCGGTTCGAGTGTTCGCGTGTAATTCATCCATTCACCCATGGAAATCCTCTCAACATCGTAATCCAACATCCCTGCGCCAGCCTGGATGAATCGATCGCGGAGAGAATCGCCTGAGACCCAAGTGTCCACGAATTCGTCCCGAAACACACCAGGTCCGAAACGATAACCGTTGGCCAGATACAACTGATAGTCCGCTTCCGCCTCGGTGGGGCGATCGTCATCCTTGCTATCCTGCGCATCCACTCCCAGGTTGCTGACGCGATCCCGGAAACATCGGTCCACCCCGCCGCCGCCGATATCACACGGGACCGGATTGTCGAAAGAAGTTCCGCCGCCGAAGTTAAAGTCTTCGGCTTCGATCGCGAAGTTATCCAGTGAGATTGTGTCGAAGTTAAACTCAAAAGAATACGTTCGATTGAGACTGTCCGTCGCGGAAATCTTGCCCAAGTAAACGATGTTTTTCTGCAATCCCTTGTAAATTCCGGTCAGTTTCATTTCGCTCCCTGTAATCTCGGTATCCGATGTCACATCGCGGCTGTTCAACACAAGGGATACTTTGGATGCGGAGACGGTCGCGGCCCCTTGAGGAACAACGGAAAACTCGATCGGCACCGAGTTATCCACGAGTTCAGCACCCTCGATTTCACTCGAGAACTCAATCGTTGGCGGACCATCGACATCGGTTCCTTTGCTCAACGCGAGGATTTCCGCGACGCTTAAAGCGCGATTGTATAATCGAAACTCATCAATGCGGGCCTCGGAGGTTCTCGCCGCGTCGATATTTGGGAAATATCCGCCTCCGACCGCCAACGGGACGGCGCCTTCATCGGGATTAATATTGGTGTTCACTGGAGTCGCCGCGGTTCCACCTTTGGTCTCCAACACGCCATCGACATAGTGATCAAAATCGCCGACTGCCGCAAATACGCCGTCACCATTCGAATCGACGTTCGGATCGAATACGGAAATAATATGATGCCAGACGCCATCGTTCAACAGAATCGAATTGCCGAAATTATTGCCCCCTTGATTCTCTGTCCGAATATGCTGGAGAACCTTGCCGTTGGCATCTGTGCTGCCATTGAGTTTCACATGAATCCGCTGTTGTGTCGCGTTGACACCCCATCCGACGAGCGCTCCCAGCGAACTGGAATTCGCCGCATTCCAAGAGGTCTTAATCCAGAAAGAGACAGTTCGAGGCTCTGATCCTCCGATTCCATAATATTCAAACGGCGAATGCAGCATGTAGCTGCGATCGAACTTCACGGAGCCTCCAAACCTCCCGCCCGACCAGTCGATCACCGCACCGGGGAATAGCTTCTCGGCGGGAACAGCCTTGCGGTCGTGCCCGGATGAATCGTTTGCCGTATTGGCGGCGCCTTCGTCAAAACTCCAATAAACTTCCAATCCATCGCGCAAGTTCTGAGCGTTGAGGGCGGACGAGAAATTCGAAATGATCGCTGTGAAAACAGCCCAAAAAATCGAGTGTCTAAGTCTCATATCTGTTTTGTTGTGTTGTGCCGAGGTGCGTCGAAATGCTGCCAGGATGCCGCTGCCAGTCAATGAGAATCGGCTGTTCTGGAATGGGTCGGGTCCATCTGAATGAGGACACGCCTGAACCGCAGCTTCTTCTTCATCGGATTGAGGAGGAGTGCGGAGGCTGGTCATCCCGCGAGAGCTATTAATGATGAATCGTGCAACTGGTAAAACTCGAGTTTCAGCCCCCGGTTCGGTGGGGCGACACTCCGTGGAGCTCTGCTCAACTTTGAGGCGAAAAATCCGAGCGAGAAGGCACAATGGAAACACCGAGACATCCAAGCAATCCGGCGTTTCCACAGCTCCGATTTGCAAGAAACTTGTCCCATAAGGAGAAGTCAGGGCTTCACGGAGTGTCGCCCCACCGAGAGAAACGAGAGTCGATGCGTCCTTCCCGGCGGAAGTGCCGAGGGTGGTCTGTCCTAATTCGATTCGCCCAATTGCTGAAAGATTCCCTTTCACAGTGTTGAGAAGGTATGCTATATGCTTAACGATCTCTTAGCAGATTTAAGAGATTCAAGAGCGTGAATTTATGGCCATTGAAACAATTAATCCCGTAGGAAACAGCCTGGTATCGGACCGGATAGCTGGCTTCCTCTCGCTGGCTAACAAGAAGTTGCAGAGTTCGCTGACGAACCTGGCGTCCGGATCAAGATTATCGAATCCAAGCACGGACCTGGCAGCCTTGGCGCAAGCTCTGAAGTTGGAGGCTCAAGTCAATCGGACCAGCGCGGCGGAAACGAACCTTGGAAATGCTGAGTCGTTCAGCAGTGTGCAAGACGGGAACCTGGGTATTGTCGGAAAAGCGTTAGACCGACTTGGGGAACTGGCCTTGCGCGCCCAAGACTTTACGCTAAACGATTCGGACAGATCGAACATCCAATCGGAAGTCGAAGCTCTCCAAGGCCTTATATCGGACACGGGAGGGGCTTCGTTCAACGGTATCCCAGTTTTTTCTTCAAATAGCCAAACTGTCACCACCGATAGCGAAGGGGGGACCGCAGCGTTGGCCACTATCGACCTGAACGGTGCCGTAGGAAATGCAACTTCACCTGCGACCTCGGTTTCGACGACTAACGGCGCCGTGGATGCATTGGCAACATTTCGCACGGCAATCGATAACCTTGCCAATCTCCGATCTTCAGTGGGAGCCAACACACAACAGATTCAGTTCACGAGCGACTCAAACGCAACATCCAGGCAAAACCTTGCCGAAGCGGCCAGTCGCATTAGAGATCTTGATTTTGCACGCGAGAGTACTAACGCAGCGAAAAGCCAGGTCGGGGTTCAGTCCAGCATCGCTTCGTTGATTCAAGCGCGGAACAATTCCAGTGTTCTCATTAATGCCTTGGTGTAGTTCATAGTTTCAGAATCTCCCGCATCTCGACTCACCGACCTCGGCAGCCCGTTGACATTCAGGCTTTTCTCCTGCAATCCTCAACGGCATGTCCAGCACCAATTCCGGCTCCGTTCCAGGACCGCGTCCGTCCGGAGAAAGTCCAAACAAAAAGTCTTCACAGCACGCCCGCCTTTTATCTCTCGATGCTCTGCGGGGCTTTGACATGTTTTGGATTGTGGGCGCCGAAGAAATTGTGCATTCGCTGCACAGCGCCAACCACTCCTCTTTGGTCAACTTCCTCACCAACCAATTGACACATCGAGATTGGGAAGGTGTCGTCTTCTACGATCTCATTTTCCCGTTGTTCGTTTTTATCGTGGGTGTGTCCCTCGTTTTTTCATTGACCAAAATAATCGAAACGCACGGAAAAGCGTTCGCTTACAAACGTGTTGTCGTTCGGGGAATCGTGCTGTACCTGATTGGGCTTTTCTATTACGGCGGGTTGACCGAAGGAGTCGAACATATCCGTCTGATGGGAGTTCTTCAGCGAATCGCCCTCTGTTACCTTTTTGCGGGACTCCTCTTCTGCACACTCAGGCTGCGGGGTCTTGTGATCACCTGCGCTTCGCTGCTAATCGGCTACTGTCTGCTCATGAGCTTGGTGCCGGTCCCCGGTGTCGGAGCGGGAAATTTTCAAGAAGGGCAAAACTTGGCCAATTACGTGGACAAACAATTCTTGCCATTTTTCAAGTGGGACGGAGATCACGATCCGGAGGGGCTGTTAAGCACGCTGCCCGCCATCGGGACGTGCCTGCTCGGAGTATTCGCCGGAATGTTTCTCAGGAATAGCGCCGCCCCAGAACAGAAGAAGGCCCTTTGCCTCATGGCGGCCGGAGTCGCAAGCATCGCACTTGGTTATCTCTGGGGTTTCCAGTTCCCGGTAATCAAGAAGATCTGGACATCATCGTATGTATTGGTGGCTGGGGGATTCAGTTGCCTGTTCCTCGCGATATTTTACCAAATCATTGAAATCTGGAGAATTCGCGCGTGGGCAACTCCGTTTGTTTGGATCGGAGTGAATCCGCTGACTATTTATCTGGCGCACAACATGGTTGATTTCAAAATGCTCACGAACCGTCTGGTGGGAGGACCCATCAAGGCAAGTTTTGGAACCTACGCCGACGTGGTCGTCACAATTGTGATTACAGCAATGACATTCGCATTTGTCCGGTTTCTCTACCGGCGGAAGATCTTCTTGCGCCTGTAGATTTTCTTGAAATGCCAAACGAAAAGTCTCTGAGAGCCTGTTTGAATAGCGTAAAAGCCGGCGCAAGGCACATTCCGAGTCACCGAAGTGCGGATTCCCGAGGAAGTTTGAACCATGCGTATCCGCTTTGTTGACAATCGTAGTGATTTGAGCTGCTGCGCCTCACAGAGGCGCGCTCCAGAACGCGGGTCTGTGACCCGCAGCATCTTCGAAATGTCAACAAACCGGATACGCATAGTTTGAACTTCGTTACCTCTGCTGCCACAAGATTTTTATATTCTCAAACAGGATCGAAGCCGTGACCACGATTATTCTAGCGACTCGAAACGCGCACAAAGCGGCGGAGATCCGCTCCATTCTCGGAGACGGTTTTATGTATCAAACGTTGAAGGATCTGCCTTCATCTCCAGAGATTATCGAGGACGCTGATTCCTTCCGCGGCAATGCAAAGAAGAAAGCGGAAGAACTGGCAATCTGGATCACGCAAATAAACGGAGCCGCCCCACATGCGTTATTAGATCCTGAAACCGGCACGTCGGAATACTCGCACTTGGTTCTGGCAGACGATTCCGGTCTGGAAGTCGATGCACTGAACGGGGCGCCAGGAGTTCATTCGGCGCGATTTGCGGCCTTGGACTCTGGTATTGGGGGAAACTCGACGGATGCAGACAATAACGCAAAACTGCTCCATCTTCTCGATAACGTCCCGCCGGAGCGGAGACTAGCCCGTTTTCGATGTGTTCTAGCCCTCGCATGCTTTCCGTCCAAGAACAGCGGCAGCTCAACCGTTCGCACGGAACTATTTGACGGTGTGTGCGAAGGATCCATTGGACTCAAAGCCAGTGGGGCCAAAGGGTTTGGTTACGATCCTCTATTCATTCCCACAGGTTTTGTGCAAACGTTTGCCGAACTCGGCGAAGCCACAAAAAACTCAATTAGCCACCGCTCGGACGCTCTGGCCAAGCTGAGCCAGTTTTTCGCCGGAAAACACACTCCATCGCGCGCGAATCAGAGCCAGGCTTGACGAACCTCCGCCAATTGCTGTTCGAGACGCTTTTCGGAGATTGGAATCGCTGTTCCCAGCTCTTGCGCGAATAACGACACCTTAAACTCTTCGATCATCCAGCGAAATTCATCAAATTTACCAGGGCCTTCTGCCGAACTGGCGCGACTGCTCTGAAATTGGGCAAGCGCCTCCAGAAACGGGGCCAGACGCCGTGCTCGTTCTTGATCCTTGAGAGGATTCACTGCAGCCCGTTCCCCACGTGTTGAGATTGCTTTCAGATACCGCGGAACCTGGGAAAGCCGATCGAAAGGGATTCTCGACAAGAAATCTCCTGGCAGAAGAACCGCCAGTTCGGCAAGCATCATCTGGGCAGAAGGCGAAACTCGTTGCCGCAGTGCGAGCTGGCCCAGATCTGAAAGCCGAACGCCGGAACCCTTGGCGGCAACTGCCGTCTTTTCACATCGTGAAATTATCTCTCGTCGAATTCCCAGAAGCGCACCAATCCGATCGACAAACGGCGGCACGATTCCTCGAAGGCGCTCGCGCACTTCTTTGACAGCCACGACAAACTGCGAACCGGTCAATTCAGGAAACGGTTCGCTTGGAAGCAAGTGACGCCGCAGATGTTCGAATGCGTCACTTTGCAGCCCCTCAATTGTCGTATATCCGGAAATCAAAGGTCCGAACCGGGCAAGAGCACCAAGATCCTTTCGGAGCCATGCGAACTCTTTGCCTAGCTCTATCTCAATTAAGCGCTGAATTCCACGCACGCTTGAGCGCCACGCCATTTCGCGGCTTCGGAAGAGCCGGACATTAACAGTCTGATCCTCAAGTTCGAGACCGGGCCAGCCAAACATCTCCACACCGTCCGTTTTTTCCACCAAAACCCGGTTTGGAAGGTCTCCAAATGTCCACCCGCTCAGATCGAACTTCTCCCAATGCTCCGCGGCATTCGCCCATTGTCGTGACCCTTCGGTCAGTTTTGCTTTTTCGAAACCTGTTCGAAGTACGTTTAAGTCGCGCCCCGCAGCCAAAGATTTTCCGCTGTTGTCCAGAATCTCGAATCGCGGGCGAAGGTGGTTCGGCAATGCGTCCTCTCGCCAGTCCGACGGCTGCACAGGGACGCCGTAACGTTTATGGAGGAACCGCGACAAACCGCTCTGAAACGAGTCCCCCGTCGGTTCGAATTCGCGAACGATTTCCGCCAACTTGGGAGCAAATGGCATCAACGGCTTGCGAACCGATTTTGGCAGCGCCCGAAGCAACCCGGCTATCTTCTCCTCACGCAAACCCGGCACCGCCCAATCAAGAAGGGCTCCTGAAATACTTCTCGCCAGATCCAACGGAAGTTTCAGCGTCACCCCATCGTGATCCTGCCCCGGCGCGTACGCGTACGATAAAGCGACGGGCTGCCCACTCAACACAACGGTATCCGGAAATGCGTTTCCGTTATAGTTAACCTGTTTTCCGCCGGTGAGATCGGTGTCCGAAACAAACAGGAGTTCGAGGTTCCGGTCAGTGCGAAGAAACCGGTCCAACTCGTGAATGGAAGAAACGTTCTCAATTCTGCTGGCATAAAACGCGAACAAGGATTCATCAATGTCCGGCAGATTTCGGTGTCGGACTCGTGTCTGCCAGATTTCGATTTTCTGGCGCACACGATGGTTGTGCGCGAGAAACGGGTAACGCCCGGGTAAGCGCGCTTCTCCCGAATCCAACGCCGGATGTGATTCGAGTCGCGCCGAACGTTCCTCATTCCCTTCCGAAACAGAGTTCGCTGGGGAAATATGCTTTGATTCCAATTCCCTGCTCTGGCGACCCATGGACGCTCTTGCGTTATGCCCGTCAGAAAGGTTTTCCTCAACCAACGCTGAGCGAATAAAGATTTTCGTGGCATCAATTGGATCGATCTTTCCATATCCGACGTTGCGCCGATGGATTTCCAATCCATAGAGTAAAATCCTTTCCCGAACCAGCACCCTCCCGGAAGCAGCGCTCCAGCGGGGTTCTTCATGGACGAACGAGCAAATATGCGGCGCCAAATCCACGATCCACATCGGGTCGATTGCCGCAATGGTGCGCGCGAACAATTGGGAAGTTTCCACAATCTCGCCGGCCACGATCCACCGGGGCTGGTTTGCGCTCAATTTCTTCGAATCATCCTTCGCCAGTCGATCCTCCCCTTTGGGCTGTTTCGCATTTCGTTCAAAAAGAGTGGAGCCGGGAAAGATCATGACGCGCCGATTTCCAGTGGCTGTGTATTGGTTCCGTTCCGTCGCGCAGGCGGCGTGACCGAGGAGACCGCTCAGGATGGATCGGTGAATCGACTCGTAGCTGGAAACCGGTTTGCTCAATGCCAGCGCCCCCAATCCGTCCAGCGCGCTGGTGAGCTGCGCGTGCAGGTCCTGCCACTCGCGCATCCGCGTATAAGAGAGGAAATGAGAACGGCAAAACTTTCGGAGTTGATTCTGAGTCCGGAGGCTTTCCCACTGATCGTGGAATTCGCGCCAGATCTTCAGGAACGTTAGGAAATCGGATTTCGGATCCACGAATTTCCTGTGCGCAGTGTCCGCGGCGTCCCTGCGGTCCATCGGCCGTTCACGCGGATCCTGAACGCTAAGGCCCGCCGCGATGATCAAGAGCTCTTCCGTGGCGCCCTCCCGCTCGGACTGGAGCAGCATTCTCCCGAGCGTCGGATCGATCGGAAGCCTGGCCAGGTCACACCCGAGATCGGTCAGCCGGCGTTCTTCATCGATTGCGCCGAGTTCCCTAAGCAGGCGGTATCCGCTTTCTATCGAGGCCGGTTCCGGTGGATTGACAAACGGGAATGTCTCAATCTCTCCGAGTTGAAACGCTTTCATCCGCAAGATCACCTCCGCAAGATTAGCTCGCTGAATCTCCGGCTGCGTGTAGAGCGGGCGCTCCAAGAAATCCTCCTCCGAATAAAGCCGAATGCAGACTCCGTCCTGGACGCGGCCCGCTCGACCTTTCCGCTGGTTCGCGCTGCTCTGGGCGACGGCCTCAATCGGCAGGCGTTTCGTGCGCGTGCGCGGGTTGTAACGGCTAATCCGAGCCAGACCGGAATCGATCACCCAACGAATCCCCGGAATCGTGAGGGATGTTTCCGCGATGTTCGTGGCGATCACAATTTTTCTCCGCCGCGAAGGCTCGAAAACCCGCTGCTGCTCCCCGGAACTCAACCGGCCAAATAAGGGAATGACTTCGGCCTCACCACCATACCGCCCGTCCAGAATATCGCGTGTTTCCCGAATATCACGTTCCGCTGGCATGAAGATAAGGACATCGCCATTTTCTCCGCTTTGGAGAATGCCGCCAACCGCGTCCGCGGCTCCATCGATGTATGTGACATCTCCGCTCTCAACGGAATCCCGATCCAGGGGCGCGTAAGTAACTTCGACGGGGAACACGCGTCCGGAAACCTCGATAATGGGTGCATCTCCGAACGCCCGTGAAAACGAGTGGGTGTCAATGGTCGCCGAGGTAATCAGCAGTTTCAAATCATCGCGGCGCGCCAACAATCCCTTTAGGTAACCCAGCAGGAAGTCTATGTTCAGACTCCGTTCGTGCGCCTCGTCGATGATCACTCCGTTGTATTCCGAGAGCAACGGATCTCCCTGCGTCTCGGCGAGCAGCATTCCGTCTGTCAGCAATTTGATGTAACTCTCCGGACTCGACCGATCATCAAAGCGAATCTTACAACCGATTTCGCGCCCCCAAGCGACGTTGAGTTCGCTCGCAATCCTCTTCGATATGGAAAGAGCGGCAACACGCCGCGGCTGAGTGCATGCGATTTTCGCTTCAATCCCGAGCCCCGCCTCCAGGCACATTTTCGGCAATTGAGTCGTTTTCCCGGAACCTGTTTCACCAGCAATGATCACGATTTGATTCGATCGGATCGCGCGAACGATTTCATCCTTCCGCGAAGTGATGGGAAGTTCCGGAGGATATTCGATCGTTGGAACTTGGACGCGGCGTTTTTCGCGAAGTTCGACCGAAGCAAGCGCCTGGGCCACGAGACGGTCCAGGATCTCGCTGTGTTTTCCAGAATGCCGGTGATCCTGCAGCAACCGCACCAAACGCGTTCCAAGCCGAACCCAATCCGCAAGCATGCACCGCGGCAGAAGCTCCCTTAGTCTCTCGACTCGAATGTCACTCATGTGGCGAACGCATGCGCCGGAGACGGACAGCTTGGAGCCCGCGGACCAAATCTAATATCAAGTTCATGGTTTTCATACGTTGCCGGTGATTCTAATGCTCGTTGAATTCGCTGCCGATGCAAAACTGCATCCACATTCTAAAACTTGAACATCAGCACGAGAATCGGGCGCATCTTCCAATGGAGACATTCGTAAGCACCTCTCCATGAATTTTATATTGCTGCGGGTCACAGACCCGCGCTCCGGAGCGCGCTTCTGTGAGGCGCAGCAGTTCAGTGGTTCAAAGCGCGAAAGACTTCGGAGAAATCTCTCCTCAATCCAATGAGAAAGAGGCAGCCGTTCAGGCGTGTCCTCATTTGGAAGCGCCCACGAGAATTGGGATCTCACTAGATTCCTAGACTTCACAGCCCGTTTCCGACACTCTGCATAGAGCTTGGATAACTCGTGAAAACTGTTTTATCGTTGCCCCACCGCGATCACGACAAGCGGGGCAAAACGGCATGATGCGCCGAACGCTTTGATTTGAAACGACTCCCTATGATTCTCAGAACCAAATTGCGCGCAAAAATTACGACCGGTCTGGTGGCATCCATCTTGGCCATTTCAATTACCGGAGGCGAACCACCAGTATTGGGATCCAGCGATCCTCTTTCGATCGATCCATCCGCCGGTTTGGAAGTGATTGATTACACGCACACAAGTTCTCGGAGGAACCTCAGACAGCCGTCGATCGTAACGCAACCCAGGGATCAATCCGTGTTTTTTGGCGCGGACGCTGTTTTCCAGGTGGTAGCGGCGGGAACTCCACCTCTCCACTTCCAATGGCGGTTGAATGGCAAAGAGATTGCAGCCGGGATCAAGGACACCCTAAAGATCCAAAATGTTGGTTTGGCAGATTTTGGCTCCTACGACGTGATCATTTTTAACACGCGAGGTTTCGTGACGAGCGAGCGAGTGCTTTTGACCGCCTCTTTCACGCTGTCCATCAATCCCACGGTCGGTGGCACAGTTGCGCTCTCTCCCAGTCAGACCGGCTACAAGACCAATTCTATCGTAACTGTTACCGCATCACCTAAGTTCGGTTACGCGTTTGATCGTTGGACAGACGACACGAACTCGTTCGAGAATCCGCTCCTCATTCAAATGAATCGCAACCGAACGTTGACCGCCAACTTTGTGGCGAATGGGGTGCCATTCGTATCGATCGACGGCGAACCTGGCAAAACTTTCAACTTCACAAACCGCCCATCGGCAACCGTTGAGTTGACGACGACATTCGCGAACGGATCGATTTTTTATACGCTGGACGGAACCGAACCCCGGCTGGATTCCAAACTTTACTCCGCTCCATTCGAGTTGACCAACGCCGCAACCGTCCGAGCCCTCGCATATAGCACAAACCTGATCATGACAGTCTCCGAGCCGGTTCCAATCAACCTTTGGTTCATGCATGAATTAACGGCTCGCACCGATGGGGGCGGCACGATCACGGTCTCGCCCTCCGAAGGACCTTACCGCAACGATGTGAAAGTGTCTCTCGACGCGACTCCCGACGCTGGGTGGGTATTTCTCGGATGGAAAGGCGACGCCAGCGTCAACTCGGGTCACACAACACTTTTGATGGACGGAACCAAGGCGGTGGAGGCCGTATTCGGAACACCCATCACAACCATGACGAGTGGCAATGGCAGCGTTGTCTTAAACCCTCTGCTCTCGTTGTATCCTTACGGAACGGCTGTTCAGATTCAGGCAGTTCCCCGCAATGGAGGGTTTTTCGCTTTATGGGGTATAAACGGCAGCGGCAACAAAAACCCGATCGAGTTAATCGTCACGAATTCGCATCCGACGTATTCGGCTCTTTTCGCGCCTCTCGAGGCAGGCAAGACTTCACTGGCCGCCATTTCAAACGGACGAGGAAAGATAACCGGTGCCCCTTCCGGCAACATATTCAACAAAGGCGAACAGATTACCCTTTCGGCGGAACCCTCGCCTGGTGAGAGTTTCCTTGCTTGGAGCGGCAACGCTTTTGGCACGAATAACTCGATAACAGTGACGATGGACAGCAGCAAAGTTGTGACAGCGCACTTTTCAGGAGGCGCCCCGCCGCTCGAAATCCGAGAGTTCATTTTCCATCCGGACGAAGGTTTCCAGTTGTCTTTCTCAGGCGAATCGAATCGCGGATTCGTAATCGAGTATTCGGACGATTTCAAGAACTGGACCCGGCTGGGCGCTCTTCTTGCAGGTCCCGAGGGCCTCAACCGAATCACCGACTCGAAAACAGCCGGCTCCTCCCAGCGTTTCTATCGTGTCGTTTCGGAATAAATCAAACGTTCGAAGAACGCGCACTGCTCGCGGATGATTTCCAAGATAAAAGATTTGCATCGAGGCTCTTCATCTGGACCACCAGTTCATCGAACGTTTTGGACGCCGCGCCCAAGTCACCGGCTTGCACGCAATTCTCCAACCTCTGCGCCGTAGCGACTGCCTCAGAGGAAGCAAAATTCCCCACCACGCTTTTGAGCGCATGGGCGGCCCGAACGGCTGCATCCGCATCAGACAGCTTCAAAGCCTGCCGGAGATCATCCAACTTCGTTGGATACGTCACCACGAACAAATCGATCAATTCTCTCACGTGGCTCCTGTCCAATCCGTCGATGCTGAGCACTTCTCTTGAATCAAATTCAGGCTCCGCAACATTGCGCAACCGTTCCCGCGTGTCTTCCCGAACGCCAGTGCCCTGATTCGAAACGGCTCTCTCGATCGCTGCATAAAGCTCATCCCGATTGATCGGCTTGGTGACATAGTCATCCATTCCAGCTGCGATCAGCCGTTCCCGATCCCCCTTGAGGGCGTGCGCGGTTAGGGCGATCACGGGAATATGAATCGAAGAGTCCCGCTCCATCCTTCGAATCTCCCGCGTCGTCTCAACGCCATCGAGTTCCGGCATTTGAACGTCCATTAAGATCAGATCAAATTGTCCGCCGCCGAGCGCGCGAAGAACCTCAATTCCGGTGGCTGCAAGCGTGACATGCCAGCCGTGCCGTTCTAGAAGGCGGCGGGTAACAAGCTGGTTCACAGAATTGTCCTCGCCAACGAGCACACGGCGTTTGAATCCATCGATTGGCGCCTCCCTGTGAGCGATCCTCGCCGCAGGCTTCACAGGCGTTGCTGGTTCCGGCAGTTCTCCGTGAAACAATTTGAAACAACACGTGAAATGGAAAGTGCTGCCGACCCCCACTTCGCTTTCCAGCCAGATCCGCCCTTTCATGAGGCCGACCAGTTGTTTGCAGATTGCCAGCCCTAACCCGGGCCCACCAAACCGGCGTGTCGTCGAGCCATCCGCTTGGACAAACGGCGAAAATATATGTTCCTCCTTTCCCGGAGAAACGCCTATTCCAGTATCTTTCACCCACACATGAAGCTCGATTTCCTCGGAACTCTGCGAAGCTCGTTCTATTCCCAGTTCGATCCCTCCTCGAAAAGTGAATTTTACCGCGTTCCCCAGGAGATTCCCCAGTATTTGCCGAAACCGGGTGGGATCTCCCTCAAGCGCCCTTGGAATTTCCGGCGAAACATCCCAGGCCAACGTCAATCCCCGCTCAGCGGCTCTTCCAGACATCAACGCCGCGACCTCACGGACACATTCCCTGACAACGAACGTCGTCTCTTCGAGAGTCAACATTTCCGCTTCGATCTTCGAGAAGTCCAGAATATCGTTGATGATCACCATCAATGAGTTTGCAGAAGATTGCACGATCGAGAGGGACTCTCGCTGTCCCGGATCCAACTCCGTATCTAACGTTAGCTCCGTCATTCCGATGATCCCGTTCATCGGAGTGCGGATCTCGTGACTCACATTAGCCAGAAATTCGCTTTTCAGCCGGTTCGCAGCTTCAGCAAGATCTCTTGCGGCAATAAGATCTTTCTCGGCTTGCAGGCGTTCTTCAATCTCTCGCTGTAGTTTTCGATTTGTCTGCGCCAATTCTTCGGTGCGGGAAACGACTCGTTCTTCGAGATGGTCGCGCGCCGAGCTTAACGCCTCGTTGCTCTCGCGCAGTCTCAAATCCCGAGCCACAAGCTGCCGAACAAGCCACAGACTGATCACGGCAAACAAACCGAGCAAACCAACCATCGCGGCTTGTCCATACGCCGGGCGAACCGCCAAAGCAATTGAATCTGGGACAGAGTAGTTTAGGTCTCGGTCAACCGACTTGACCTCGAACAGGTAATCGCGTGCGGGCAGATTCCGATATTCCACGGTGCGCTCATTTGTGACCTGCCAAACCTGGTCGAATCCTTTGAGCCTGTAGTAGAACACAAGCCCTTCAGGACGGGTCCTAAAGCTGCGGCCCTGAAATCGAAACGCGACTGCGCGCTGGTTTGTCTTGAGATGGATTTCACTCGAAGGGGAATACTCGCGGTCCGCGATAACGCTCCGTATTTCGACCTTGGGTTCGGATAGGTGCCGGCGATAAAGCGTCACACCTCCTCCCTCGGAACCGATCCAGACTATTCCGTCCAGTGTGCGATGAAGGCATCGGATGCCATTGCTTCCCAACCCATCCCTTTCGAGCAAGCTTTGAAACACATTCCCGTCGAAACGGCTAATCCCTCCATCGGTGGCGATCCAAATCTGCCCGCTCTCGTCCTCCAAAAGATCCCAAACGTGATTGTGCACCAAACCATCTTCAATCTCATAGCGCTTCAATTCTTCGTTCGCGTATCGAAATAGACCAACATCACTTCCAATCCAGATCGTCCCGGAACGATCTTCCATGAGAGCGCGGACAGCTTTGTCGGACTCTTTCGTATGCGAAAGAGTGTTGAAGACAGTTCCATCAAATCGAACCAACCCGCCTTCCGTTCCGATCCATATCATTCCCGCGCGATCCTCAATCAATTTCCACACGAGATCTCCAGGCAACCCATTCTCCGTCGAAAACCGGGTCAGCTTCTCCTCTTGAAATCGAATCAGGCCGCTCCACGTGCCGATCCACAGCGTTCCGCGGCGATCCACGAGAAGATCTTGAATTACCTCTCCTTTTAGCGATCCAACCGGTCCGGAAGGAACAGCCCGTTCGCCGTCAAACAACGTAAGGCCATCGCGTGTTCCGACCCATAGATGTCCCTTGCCATCGGATGTAATTGCCTGAACAGCATCGTGAGCGAGACCGTTGTCCGTTGTGAACCGTTTCAAACTCCCATCTGAATACCTTGCTAGACCTTTTTCCGTTCCAATCCATTGCCTCCCTCTCTCATCTCCCCAGATCGTTTCGACATCGTTCGAAGGAAGTCCGTTTGCTTCATCGAGCGTCTCAAAACTTTCGGAATCGAACCGAGTGACCCCTCCACCGGTCCCGATCCATAAGTTCCCCTCCCCGTC
>JAQBVM010000066.1 GCA_027623095.1 Verrucomicrobiota bacterium | reverse complement strand
AGCTAACCGATCCTCTCGCTGGCTCGCCCAGTCTAATCCGCAAACGGCGGCAATCCCATTGCCGCCGTTCTTGTTTTCAGATTTCGCAGTGACAAACAACGCTGCAACAACGGCAACTCGTAATTTCGGCCCGACCTTCGCGAAGCTCCAATAATTTAAGATAGCGACACATTCTGACCGAGTTCTAACAGAACGGAAAACCCATCGTATGCAAACGGCAATTTTGATCAGAAAACGAGCGCGAAGACCTAAAGTTTTGCAGAGGTCTGCCGATAATAGGAGTAAGCGGTGAAAGGTTAAGCCACTGCACGGGCAAAGGAAGAGCGCCCGAGACAAGCTCTTCCGGCGGCATGGATGCCGGAAACAAAACGACAAAAGGATTTGTCATATGAACGAATGATCACATTTTTGGGGGTTGGTTAGGGAGCCATTTCCCTCTCTTTTTCCATTGGGCTTGGTTGAGGATCCCGAGTGTGTTGCGCAGATGCGCAGCCTGCGTGGACTCTGATGAAACGGCCTTTTGATTTCCGTTCTCACGACCCGATACCCGTCCAATGGAGGCTTCCCTGTGGCAAGTATCTTTGTCTTCAGAGGTTTGCCCAGCGAGCCGGGAGATCTAGGATCCCTCAATCCCCAACGGTTCTTTATCGATATTATGGGTCTGCAAAGCGCGGCGCGCTCTTGTTGAGAGCCAAACTCCGGAAGGCAAGTAGAGCCTTTCGGAAGCGCTCGGAATGCTTGGATCGGAATGCCACCGATTTCAAGTTCGCGACGACCTGTGTCACAGAGCATGAAAACCAATTTAGCCAGGAGAATCCGTTCCCGGGTGAGGGCAACTTCATCGGAGGGCTGGATGACACCGGCTTTAAGGCAGCGGCAGCCTTGTATGTCGCACAGGCTAACAGGAAGACGCCTGCAACGAAGTCTTCCACCGGCACGGAAGCCGGACGGTTAACAGTCTAGACAAAAGGAATTGTCTTATGCCATTAGTCATCAATACAAATGTCGCAGCCATGAATTCTTCACGGCTGTTGAATTCATCCAGTAACATGCTCAGCAAGTCGCTGGCACGATTATCCTCGGGTTCGAGGATCATCTCGCCGGAAGACGACGCGGCGGGGCTCGCCCAATCGATCAAGTTCGACGCGCAGATCAACCGGAACAGCGCGGCCAACAGCAACGTCAACAACGCGATTTCATTTAGCCAGACACAGGACGGCTTTTTGGAGAAAGTCCAGAAAGCGCTGGACCGGATGAGTGAATTGACCGTGCTCGCGCAGGACTCCACGAAAACGACAGCGGACTTGTCCAACTACACCGCCGAGTTCAGCCAATTGCAGAACTACATCAGCAATATCAGCAGCAAGACGTTCAACGGGGTGAGTCTGTTCGGGAGCACCGGGCTGGCGATCACCATCGACAGCGATGCGGCGACCTTTGGGATGAACACCGCCGACTTGGCTGGCGCGACATCGGTTGGGGTGCTCAATGCGTACAGTGGCATTTCGGTGTCGAGCACGACAGCGGCAGCCTCCGCATTGAACAACATCAAGACGGCAATCCAAGCGCTGGCGAACATGCGGGCGCAAGTCGGGGCGAACATTCAACGATTGAATCTGACGGGTGAGCAGTTGACGGTTCTCAACGAAAACCTCAGCGCGGCCAACAGCCGTCTGAAGGATGTCGATGTGGCCGCTGAAAGCACGAACTTTGCGAAGATGAACATTCTTGTGCAATCGGGCACGGCGATGTTGGCGCAAGCCAATGTGCTTCCGCAATCGGCACTTCGATTGCTCGGATAGTCAGAAGGTTAGGCATCCGATTGCTGGGAACAGCGTAAAAGCGAAGGCGGCGCCATTGGCGCCGCCTGTTCGTTTCCGATTTAAGAAGTCTTCTTAAGGGTCGAAATCTATTTTATCAGTGCCGTGAACTTAAATCTACACGACACAGCCGGCGCGCCAATCGGAAACGCCAAGTCGCAAGCTTAGACAATCAGACGGATGGACGGATGGACGGATGGAAAAATGTTCCACAGAAATACTCTTTCGCCATCCGTCCGGAGCAAAGTCTTCGACACTTTCCAAAAAAGATTGAAGCCCGAACAGGCAGATTTGTTGAGCCGATTTCTCCGGATCCGCGCTCTTCTGACGAGTGAAGTAAGAAAGCCAATGCTGATAGTCTGGGTTATCGAGTGTTACCACGAGATTAAAAACCCCCTGCCCACTTGAAATTTTCAAGGAGTTCTCAAGCGGATTTCTCTCAAACGCGCGATACGTTCCCGAGCGTGCGATCAACTGATCTCCAAACTCAATAGCAGGGTAGCCCTGGTGAAGCGTTGATTGAATTAGCTCTATGACAAGTTGAGCAGGACTCCATCGAGCATTTTCGACGTTTCGCTTAAGACGATCAAGGATTTTGGGAGTAAGCGGAATGATTAAGGCCGGCTCTTTATTCGGTTTGTTTCGAAGCGCAG
This sequence comes from Verrucomicrobiota bacterium, assembly GCA_027623095.1. Lineage (GTDB taxonomy): Bacteria > Verrucomicrobiota > Verrucomicrobiia > Limisphaerales > SIBE01 > JAIPJX01. The sequence continues at coordinate 24,332 of JAQBVM010000066.1, read as the reverse complement.
CCGCTTGTGCCGATGCTGGTGCCTTGGGCTGTGCCTCGATCTGCGAATGCGGAGGAACCGAGTCAATGGAAGTTCCCTCTGGTTCCAAGGGAACGATCTCCTGATCGTCGTCTGATGGATCGTCAACCTCATCCGGATCGACAATTGCGGGAGGTTGCAGCACCTCCGGAGGTTTAAGCGGCGAGCGACGATGCTCTGCATCCGGAAGATTCTGCATGCGCGCCTGCGCTTTCGCCTTTTCTTCGGCGAGGACCGCTTCGCGCAAGCCTTTTAATTCCTTAAGCGAGCTCGAGCCCTTACTGCTCATTTGAGAATTTCCAAGGCCAAAGAAAAAATCTTTTCCCGGTTTTTCCCTAACACCGCGGTAAAACCCTCAATTTGGACGTTTTCGTACGCCGCGGCCAAGGGAAGTGAGTTCTTCAACACAGGCAAACCTAAATCCTGGGCCATTTCAAGCTCATCTTGTCTGCCGACAAGCGTTCGCTGACGGACCTTGTTAAATAGAATCATGCCTTTCGCCTCATCGCGCATGTACTTCTTAACCATTTCGATCATAGGGATCGACGCCTGCGTGCTAAACAGGCTCTTTTCGGAAACAATTACCAAGCGGTCACTTGATTGAATAATCGTTCGGAAGAAACCTTCGTGTTCCTCCTGATTCAGGTCGATCCTGCCTGGCGTGTCGCAGATGATCACTTCGGCCAAGGGACATTCATGAACCATCGGAAGCTTCCCGATCTTGTCTGTCCACATCGTGAGCGATCCCTGGCTGTCGGTGTCCTCAAACGCGACCTGATAGCCGGCGGCACTTAGCGCCGCTCCTATGAGAACGCTGGAGGTGGACTTCCCAACGCCACCTTTCTGATTTAGGAAGGTAATTTTTAACGGCATAACAACCCTTGATCAGATACCAAATTCTGATTTAATTAGCCAAGATAAACTTGAACTGGTTTATTCAGGCAAACCGCGCATGATTCGTTCAAACTCAAATTCTTTCGCATCGAGACGTTTCCAGAACACATAAAGGGAAACCTCCTAGCCCGAATCTTGCTATGAACTTCGACTTTCTTTGTCTAGCCGTGGGCTTGGCAGTTGGCTTTGCAGCCGGTTGGTTGTCTTATCGGGGACGCCAGACTGTTCGACGCCAGATTGCAGAAGAGGCGCGTATGGCTTTAGAACAGGAGTTCAACCGGCTCAGGATCGACGTCGCCAAATCCTCTGAGAGAAATTCTCTGCTGGAGGAAACCATCGAAGCTCTTCAAAGTGAAGTTGGACAAGAACGTCAGTTCAATATTTCGCTTCACACCGAGTTATCGCGGGAGCGTACAAGTCACAACCATTTGGAACAAAAGGTCGAACAGCAAAAATCCGACCTGTTAAAGCTCCAACAACGGCTCAGTGAGGAGTTCAGGAACCTCGTCCAACAGGTTCTCGAAGAAAAATCGAAAACATTAAGCGACGTCAACGCGGCAAGCTTGACCGCATTGCTCGAACCAATCACAGAGAACCTCCAGGATTTCAAACGGAAATTGGAGGACCAACATTCCCGCGAAACACATGAACTGATCGTACTTCACAACAAGCTTTCAAATCTTGAGTCCAAGCACTGGCCGCTATCCAACGGAGCCCAATCTTCTCCGGCACTCGAATCCGAAGAACCGGCACCGGAAACGTCGGAACGGGATGAGGCGCACATGGAGAGCGGGTTTGTCGAGCTGACTCCAGAGTTGCTCAAATCCTCTTTTTTCGATGGAAACAGCTCGGGTTTTGAAACGGGAGCGAGCCTCTCGAAGCTATCCGAACATGATGATTTCCAATCATTTTCAACCAAACAGAATGTCGAAATTGACAACTTCTTCAAACGAACGCTTGGGCGTGCGCAAAAAAAGAAGATCGCAAGATGAACCCTTGATCTAACAAGGCTTCCGAGCGCTTCGCCTGTCGAGAATTAGCGCTTGAATAAAAGATCTTGTTCAGCAGTAATCAGCATTTGAAGCACAGCGTTCACGGCCTATTACAATCATATGAAAAGTGATAAACTTGATACCCACCAAAAAGCTCTGCGCGTAAATCTCGATCCCGGTAAGTATGGAGTCTTCGCCGAAATCGGAGCCGGCCAGGAAGTGGCACGATGGTTTTTTCGTGTCGGCGGTGCTGCTGGCACCATTGCAAAAACCATGTCCGCATACGACATGACGATTAGCGACGCGATCTACGGAGCCAGCAAACGGTACGTCAGCCGTGAAAGGCTCCAAAAAATGCTGGAACACGAGTATGAGCTTCTTTACGAACGCTTAAAAGACAAACGAGGAAGCAATACCAGGTTCTTTGTGTTTGCAGATACGGTCACGGCGAGAAGTTTTGCTCGCGCTGAGGAGGGGCAAGGATGGATGGGAATTCGACTGCAAACGCAGCCGGGAGCGGAGCCATCAGACATTATCATTCATGTTCGGATGCTGGATCGGGAAAACGTTCAACAGCAAGAGACTTTAGGAATTATAGGAGTCAATCTAGTTCACGGTGCATTGTACTTGCACGACAAGCAGGAAGAGTTTATCGCGTCGCTGATGGATGGCTTGACGCCGGAACGAGTGGAGGTGGACATGATTAAGTTTTCGGGTCCCGACTTCAAAAACGTGGACAACCGCCTTATGAGCCTGCAGTTGGTGCAAAAGGGGTTAACGAATGCGGCAATGTTCAACTCTGACGGTGAGGTCGTTCAAGCCGCAGAGGTTCTTTATAAAAAAGCCATTCTTGTCGAGCGCGGAAGCTTTCGGCCAGTGACAAATACAACGTTGGACATGCTTCAGTGCGCACTGGCACAGCTTGTTCAGGAACCTCAAGTTCAAGGAGAAGAGGTGGTTGTGTTGTTGGAAATGACGCTTAAAAATTTAACAGATGGCGGTGTCATCGATCATGGAGACTTCCTGGAACGTGTCGATATCCTCAGCTCTTTGGGAAAGACAGTCTTAATTTCAAATTATTTCGAATACCACCGCCTGGCCGCATATTTCTTTAAATACACTAAGCAACTTGTTGGTGTTACAATGGGTGTCCCAACTTTGCGAGCCTTGTTCGAAGAGAAATATTACACGGACCTTGATGGAGGGATCTTGGAAGCTTTCGGGCGCCTTTTCAGAAACGGTCTTCGGCTCTATGTTTACCCATTCAAAGATCCTACCTCAGGAAGCATTCTGACTGCTGGAAACCTGCGAGTCGCTTCACATCTGCGCCACCTTTATTCTTATCTCCTTGAAAACCAGTTCATTCTCGGACTCAGAGATTACAACGAGGAATTCTTGCCGATATTCTCTCGCGATGCATTGAATAAAATCAAGTCTGGCGATCCTGAGTGGGAGAAAATGGTGCCTCCTCAAGTCGCTGCGGTTATTAAGGATAGGAAGCTTCTCGGACTGAAGGATCTATAAACAAGCACAGCCTCGTGTGAATTTCGTTTGGTTGAGACGCAAACTTATCTCTGGCATTGACCGTGCTATTTCTTCAAGAATTGACCTTCACTAGGAAAAAAATGTCTTTATGACAGGCTTTGAATCAATACTAGGAAATTATTGCCACAGGCTCAAATTGCTGGTAGCCTAGGAACGATTCGCTTCATTATGAGACAGGTTTCGACAAAGCGACGGTTCGAAAAGTGAAATATGAAATCAATCAAATGCGAGTTGCCCGATCTAAATCGTTCTATTTTGTCCGTCCTCATGTCGGCAGTTTGCATACTGAGCCCAATGGTTCGAAGCTCTGTGTGCGGACAAACAACCGCAAGGGACTCGGAAGCATTGCCAGGGTCTTCAGCTAAACGAGGCTATCTCAGCAGGCCGCAACCTTCAGGGCTTAGGTTTGCTCCGCCTCCGAAGCCACCGGTCGCGTATCTGCCGCCACTTCCGATTACTTACGATCCACAACCTGTGTTTAGTCCTGAGTTCGCGCAGCCCGGCACCGAGTTTCCGATTCAATCCGATGTCACGAGTTCGAAACCGAGTCCAGCTCCGCCTGCGTCTGTTCCAATAACCGACATTTCAAGTATCTTCAAAGGGACAAAACAGGGGAAAATTCCGGTGGATACTGGCAATCAAGGAATAGTCAGCCCACAGATGCTCGTTCGATTCTTCGAGGGCGGCAAGCCAATGTCCATCGAGATTCCAATCGACAATTTGATCGAAGGGCCACTCAATTTTCAGATACCTGTAAGGCAAGGAAAGACTTCTAGTTCAGCTACTTACGAACTTAAATAGACGTTACTATTCTAAACTGCTTATGTCCAATCCAAGGCGAAAACTAGGTTGCCGCATGGAACGGTGCTTGGCGTTCCTTATCCTAATCGCAACGATCCGTTGCGCTTTTGCCGCCGAGCCTTCATCAAATCCTCAGTCATCGGAGCATCCCGTCTCAGAGCCAAAAGCAGCTCACTCGACCGCAAACCCAGAAATCACCAATGATCTGACATTCGGACGAAGCACCAGCGGCAACGTAACGGTCAAGCCAAAGACCGACTACAGTCTCAGTGAAGATTCTGCCGCGGCGAAAAAGCTTGGGCGGATTAGTGAACTTAGGGGAGAGGGCGATCAATGGGCAGAGGTAGCCCGCCTGCTTGAAGAGGTCAAGAACTCAGACGCAGGGGTGCGCATGAAAATGGATGTGAAGCGCATTGCAACGCTTGAGCTCGCAGGGTATGCAGAGAAAAACGGGCAGCCCACGACGGCTATTCAATACTTGGCAGAATACGTCGAACGTTACTCGGAAGACGAGATAATCCCGGAAATTCTTCTGCGGCAAGCTTACTTGTTTAGGAAGATGGGGGCTTTCGACATGGCGATTTCGAAGCTCCACCTCGTTATGACGGCCGCTCTCAAAAACAAAGCTGACGATCTCGATTACCTTAAGCGCGTCGTGCTAACGGCGCAGACAGAGCTTGGAGAAACATACTTTATCAACAAACACTACAAAGAAGCTGCGGAGATGTTTTCCAGACTGCTCACAGATCCTGACGAGGAATTAAACGTTTTGGTTGTTCGAGCAAAGCTGATTCGTTCCTTGGCGAGGAATTCCGACAACGAGGCAGTTGTCAGAGAAGCGAAACAGTTTTTGAAAGATCATGCGTCTTCCGAGTATCAGGCGGAGATTCGCTATCTGCTTGCGATTGCGCACAAAGGATTGGGTGAAAAGCAGGAGGCGCTCAGAGAGCTGCTTCTTTTGCTTGAGGCGGTCGAGGTCGCTCCGCCGGATCTGGCACTGCGATGGAAAAGCTGGAAAATGGCGGCCGGAAACGAGATTGGAAATCAGCTTTTCCTTGAGGGTGATTACATCCATGCCGTCCAAGTTTACCGAGGTCTCGTAAATCTTGACGAAGCTCCGGAATGGAAGCTCCCACTTCAATACCAGGTCGGCCTTTGCTTCGAGCGCCTCGTCCAGCCGGAAGAAGCACTGAAGGCTTATTCAAGTATCATAGAGTTTCCGAATCAGAAGGATGCCGAATTGACCTATAATCTTCGAATGGTTATTTCGATGGCTCAATTTCGATACGCGATTATTTCTTGGGCTCAGGCCCTGGAACAGGGTGCGCGCGGCGTCGAAACCAAAGTCGCCGACAGGGCAAGCTAGAGGAGCTCTCCAAAAATCTGATGACCCTGTTAGAGATGTCCGAGCCCCACGAGTCATTTGTCGATGAGCTGCGACAGTATCAGAAGGTATGTGAAGAGGTGAATCAAGTCGTTCGCCGCGAAAATCAGTGTCTTAAATCGGCGGATCCCCAATCGGTGAGTCAGTTTCAGAAATTCCGAAGAGACCTTCTGGAACGATTAACTGGAGCTCAAATGCGGCTTGCCGTTCTAAAAACTTCATGGATGCGGGTTCCACCCGCAACGAGAGCGCGAAGGCCGGATATTGGCTCGCTTATCCGCCAGATTCTTGATTTGATCATGAAGACAATTGTCTTGGACCGTGAAAACGAGCAGTTGCTCCTTCGGCATCGGATGGTGCCGACAAAACACCTTCCACCTGTGAACCGACAGAATCCTCACTTCGTAGCAAAGCTTTACAAAGACAATCGATCTTCGTGATGAATTCCAGCTCGAATGTCCATTGAAAAAGTCATCTTAGTCGAGGACGAGGAGTTTCTTAGAAAGAACCTAGCTCACTATCTGAGAGGCCGGCGAATCGATGTAGCGGCCGTCGAAACAATCGAGGAAGCTCAGAGTTATCTTGTTCGAGATAATTTCGACTTGATGTTCCTGGATTTGCGCCTCCCTGACGGGGACGGAACGGAGTTCCTAAAGGAGCTTAATCTCCGCCCAAGCAAGCCCTTGATTGTGATCATGACCGGTTTCGGTTCCGTCGAGTCCGCCGTGGACTGCATGCGTTGTGGAGCGTTCGACTACCTGATCAAGCCTTTCTCAAACGATCAGATCGATGTAGCTCTCAAAAAAGCCGAGAAATTCACTCACATTCTCAAGGTTAATCAGTACTTCAGCCTCAGCGAAGACCAAGAGAGCCAAAACGAACTAATAGGTAAAAGCCGCGCGCTGGAACAGCTACGCCAGCTAATCCGTAAAATTGCCCAAACGCAGGCAACTGTGTTGATTCAAGGAGAGAGTGGAACGGGAAAGGAATTAGTTGCCCGTGCTCTTCACCGTCTTAGTCCCAGATCGAGTGCCCCCTTCATAAAGGTGAATTGTGCTGCACTGCCTGAGAACCTTATTGAGAGTGAGCTGTTCGGACACGAGAAAGGAGCCTTTACCGGTGCGCTAAATAAGCGGGAGGGAAGGTTTGAGTTGGCGCATGGAGGAACAATTCTCTTGGATGAAATCAGTGAAATCTCACTTGCGATGCAGGCAAAACTGCTTCGGGTCCTTCAAGAACGAGAATTTGAACGTGTCGGAGGAACGAGAACCATCAAAATTGATGTTCGCGTCATCGCCACAACAAACCGAAAGCTTGATGAGAGTGTTGAAAAGAATGAGTTTCGCCAGGATCTTTTCTTTCGTCTGAACGTAGTGCCGATTCATGTTGCACCTTTGCGGGAACGAGTGGATGACATACTTTTCTTATCAGAGATTTTCACGCGACGGTTCGTTAGGAAGCACGGCGTGGCAATTCGCGGGGTCACACCTGAAGCGCAGAAAGTGCTATTGGCCCATAATTGGCCGGGAAACGTCCGCGAACTCCAAAATGTGATCGAGCGCGCCGTAATCTTGTGTGAACCAGAGAGCTGCATTGATCCAGAAACCTTGAATTTGGAAGTCCGAATGTCGCGAGGGAGCGCTAAGGGCTCAGATTCGAACGAGCTCAACTCAACGTCTTCCGGACAGGATCAGCCGTTCATGACCCTTTACGATGTCGAGAAGCTGCACATCATTCGAGCGCTCGAACTTTGCGGCCAAAACCGCACGCAAGCGGCTAAACTACTCGATATTAACATTCGAACTTTACGGAACAAGTTGAACGAGTACAAGGGGCAATTGGAGCTCGAATCGAATTCCTCGGAGAATTCGAATGCTGCTCGGAAAGAAGCGGTTGAGAGCGTTTAAGCGTTCGTATTCCGTATTGTGGCGCAAAGTGATGTCGGCCAAAATCTGCCTTGCAATAGCCGGAAATCAAAAATCCAAAGGTGCCATTGGCTTGCGACTTGCTGCGCATGCTGTCGCTGCTGAAGCAGTTATACTTTGCAATAGAATATGGCAGATCTTTCACTATCAGGCCTTGCCTCCGGCTTTGATTGGAAAACAGTTGTCGATCAACTGGCGAATATTGAACGTGCGCCCCAGAGACGCCTTCTAGACGATCAATTCAGGATCAACCAACAGGCTACTGCTGTTTCGAGTTTGGTCACTGAATTAGAGAGTCTTAAATCAAAGACGGAGAAACTCGCGAAAGTTAGCCTATTCTCTGGTGCTGGAACAGCAAAGAGCTCAAACGATGGATATGCAACCGCTAGCGCATCTACGAAATCTCCGCTCGGAACTTACAAATTCGGTATTACGCAGTTGGCGACTGCCGCGGTCCGAAAGGGTGGCACTGACGCTGGAGGTTCCGTCGATACTGCGTCAACGTTAACCGGCACAAATGCTGCCGGATTTGCCGTTCCAGTCACGGCCGGATTCTTCACGATTAACGGTAAGCAGATTACGATTGATGGGAACACAATGCTCGGTACCGATGGCTCTGCGGACACCGACACCATTATAAACAAGATCGACAATTCTGGGGCTGGTGTGACTGCGACTTATGACGCCGTTACAGACAAAATCACACTCTCAAGCGGAAGCAACATCGTTTTGGGAGGAGCGGGAGATACGAGCAACTTCCTTCAAGCCGCGCGCCTGGACAATAGCCAAAGCGGCTCAAGCACCATCGTCAGCAGCAAGGGAATCGGCGGTGTAAACCTTTCAACTTCTATCAGTTCAATCAATTTCAACACGACCCTGAGTCCGACCACCGGCGACTTTAAGATCAATGGCGTGAGCATCGCATATGCAGCCTCGGATACGATAACGGACATTTTCGAGAGAATTAATAACTCTGGATCCGGAGTGACCGCCGCGTACGATTCCGCTAACGACCAGTTCTCCCTCACCAACAACAGCACCGGCGATGTCGGAATTGCATTGGAGGACACCACTGGCAATTTTTTGGCTGCAACCAAACTGCTGAGTGGAACAACTACAGCCGGACTGAACGCAACCTACACGATTAACGGAGGCGCTCAACTAGAGAGCCTCAGCAACACGATTACTGAGATCAGCCACGGAATTGCGGGTCTGATTGTTAACGTGCACTCCATAGACGAAAGCGCGGCGACAACAAATGTCACCATTAAAGTCGGAAGTGACGATTCGGGGATTAAAAAAGCCATCACAAGCTTTGTTGATCAATACAACAAGATTCAATCCCTCATTGATACACAGACGGCGAGTTCCACCGATGCGAAAGGGAAAGTAACGCGGGGGATTCTTTCCACCGACACCACAATCAGCGAGGTTACGAGGACACTTCGGGCGAAGATGTTCTTGGATGTCGGCGTATCGTCAACAATCAAGCGTCTTGAGACTCTGGGTTTTGAAACTGATGGGAATTCAAACCAAATAACCCTGGCTGAGGAAAGCAAACTCGACACCGCGCTCTCGACGAACAAGAACGACCTGAAACTGTTTTTTACAGATTCAAGCGACGGTTTGGCGGTCCGTGTTCAAAGTTACCTCGAATTGACCAGCGGTCTCGAAGGATCGTTGGTGGCACATAAGGATAATATCGCCAAAGAATCCACGCGAATCGATGAGCAAATCGTTGCAATGGAACGGCAAGTTCAAATTAACCGCCAGCGCCTCACCGACAGTTTTGTCGCAATGGAAACTGCTCAGGCAACAATCAATCAGCAGATGCAGTTTCTTTCTCAGCGATTCAAGTAGGCCGGATACATTGACTAAAGCTAGTAAGATATTTCAAAGATGAATGATAATCATGCGAACGGGATCTTTTCCCATGTCTCCTCGAGGGAGTTCAGAACGCGGATTGTCCACTGCCACGCTCGCGTGAAATGGACAATGATAAGTCTAATTTCAATCGCTGCCTTAATGTCCGGTTGTGCTACCAGCCCTTTCGATCCCGGGATAGTTGGACCTTTTCATGAAATAGGGAACTACTATCTCGTCGATCAACAACTGCCCGACCACGTTCGAAAGGTGGCAATGCTTCCGTTAACCTCCGCATATGATTCTCAGACAGCGCGAGAAGGACGCAGATCGCTTCAACCAGTTCTATACGGCGAACTCTCAAAATCCAAGTTATTCGAAATCGTACAAATTACTGAGGAGCAAATGGAAGAGTGGACCGGACGGCGTCTTTGGAAAGCCGAAGATGAGTTGCCAGCCGATTTCATTGTAAAGATCAGAGACAAGACGGCCTGTAATGCTATCTTGTTCAACCAGTTGAGCTTTTACCGCGCCTATCCGCCCATTGCGGTTGGATGGAAACTTCTAATGGTTGATTCCAATGATGGCAAGATTGTTTGGTCGCTTGACGAAGTATTCGATGCTGGCGAACCGAGAGTCGCAAATAGTGTGAGGCGTTTTGCTCTTGAAAATGAACGAACGAATGCCGAGCTGACAAAACAGATGGGGACGCGCTACGGCGGCGCGTTCAATTCCAGAGTTTTCGGATTAGAGTGGATCAACTCGCCAAGACATTTTGCTCGGTACACAGCAAGTGCAGCAGCACAGACTTTATCGTTAAAATAGCGTTCTACTCCTTTTCCCCTAAACTTTTGCTTTAAATCGCCGATTAACACTGCTAGAAGTGAATTTGAAATTGCAATTCTGTGAAATGGTTCAAACTGACGTTGAGCGAATCGTCCACCCGGAAAGGGTTTGAGTTGTCTCTTCACGATTCTCTAAATAAGCTTCACGAGAACAATGTGAAGAGAGTAGTGTATTGAAAGGAAGCTATGAGTGAGCTAAACATAAATTCACTGAGTCGCTCCTTGGGAGTAGAGAAGTCTTTGAACGTGCCTGCCAACCAGAAGAGCGAGCAAGCGAAAAAATCTTCTCCGGATCCGGATTCTGTTCATCTATCCACTGACATTGATCTCTCAGGCATATCACTTGCTGAGAATGAGCAACGAGTGGAAGAGGAGTTTGCGGAGCTCCGTGAGAGATTGAGGGCGTCTGTAGATTCTCCAGATTACCCTTCTGCGAGCACAATCGATCACCTGGTTTCCATCTTGGCAAGTGAGATTGCGGCACGGCCGTATCCGGCCCGATAGAGTAAGAGTTTTAATATGCAGGGGCCTTACAACCTGCTTAAGGATTCTGATTAGATGTACCGTCCAAACAAGTACCAGGCTTACCAAGCTGGCGCCGTTTTGACCGCGTCTCCCGCCCAGTTGGTGCTTCTGCTTTTTGATGGTGCATTGAAGTTCCTCAATATTGCGCTTGATGGATTTAAACACGAGGATCCTCTCGAATTTAATCTAACAATTCACCAAAATCTGCAAAAGGCTCAGGCAATCGTTCGCGAGTTAAAGGCTTGTTTGGATTTGGAAAAAGGCCCGGAGTTTGCCGAAAAGATGACGGCACTTTATGACTATTTTGATCGTCGCCTGCAGGAAGCGAACTTGAAGAAGGAGAAGGGGCCATTAGAGGAAGTGATTCGGCATATGAGTGTGCTTCGCGACGCTTGGAAGGAAATGATGCAGAAGCAGAATGCAACCGAAACGGCAATCCCTTCTAAACACGGAGAATGGTCGGCGACCGGTTAGCACTTCTAAGATGTCTGCATCCGAAGACGGTGCCCTCATTCAAGTGTTCCATGGATTCCTGGATGATTGGAAAAGCCTGACTCTGGCGGAGGGTAAGGCGATCCAGACGGAAGACTGGGAACGGTTGAAGCAACTTCAAATAGAGAAGGTTGCCCTTCAGAAGTCAATCGATGATTCAGAACGGTCTCTCTTCCAGAGCTCGTCTCTCACAGAGTTGCAAAAGAGAGAAGAACGTATCCGGATAAAGGAGACTGCGAACGAGCTTCTTGCACTGGAACAGAAGAACCAAGATGCCCTTACGAAAAGAATGGCTGAAACCGATGTTGAGTTAAAAGACTCGAACCGCACAATCAGCAGCCTCAGGTACGTCCAGAAAGCTTACGGAAAAGGAGGACGATCGTTCTGGCAGGCTTATTCTTAGCCTGCGTTCATTATGGTTTCGTTTCCGACGGAGCAGGAATTTAGGAAGATTCGCTAAGGCTTACTCCGATTCCAAGAAGCTCCGTGGCATTTTTTTCTTTGCACCCTGCAATACTTGCTAGTTCCATATCTTTTTCGCCAGATCACTGACGCCGATCTGGACCGCCTGCTGAATATCACTGTGGAGGTTAGGTTAATGTAACAATTAAACTTACTAATCTGAATCGCAATACCCATCGGATATCTAACTTCTGCTGCATACGATTTCCATCGTTGATAGGCTCAATCTGTATGAGCCGTATAACACTTATACCGAACATTTTATGTCTTTAACAAGGTGATGCGTTGCCGTTGCGGATTTACTCTCAACGGAACGATTGCACAGTTCTGGTATCAATCTCTCGGTTCGGCGATTCATCATCCGGACTCGTAACTGTTCCTAAGGGCCGCAATCACACCTTGGAACATACTCAGTGGCACGCCGCGTGCTCGGAAGCCGCTGAATGAACGTTAGTCTCTACCAAGCCGCCGCCGCTTTGGATGCAAACATCCAATGGCAGCAGATGATAGCTGAGAACGTCGCTTCTGGTTCGGTGCCTGCGTTTAAAAAGAGCGAAATCTCGTTTCATTCCGTGGAAGTCGGGCTTCTAGGCTCGGGTTCGGAGAAAATTGCCGCGCAGAGGCATGCGTCGATTCTCCCGGCTCCGACTATTTCGACAAACTTTGAACGAGGAGCACTTCAAGGAACCGGGTCACCGTCCAGCCTCGCTCTTGACGGCCCTGGATACTTTGCTGTTCAACTTCCGGATGGATCGCGCTACTACACGCGTGACGGAGAATTCATGGTCACTCCAGATGGAGAGATCATGAACAAAGACGGATACGAGCTCGTATCTGAAAGTGGACAGCCAATCGTCGTTAATCCTAGGAACAAAGAGAACATCAGCGTTTCTCAGCAGGGCATAGTCAGCGAAGGATTACAGATCAAGGGACAGCTAAGCCTTTTTGAGTTCGCGGATCAAAGCGTCCTTAATCGAATTGGTGCTGGATACTTTCTCCCTCCGCAAGATGTCCAGCCGGTTGAAGCGGTGGAAACGACTATTGCACAGGGACAGTTGGAAGCTTCCAACACTTCGTCTGCAACTGAAATGAGCACCTTGATGCTTGCTCTTCGTCATTATGAGGCCAACCAACGCGTGATTCAGATTACCGACGAGAGGATGAACAAAACAATCCAGGAGCTATCCGCGACAACGTAGTCACGATTCTTTACCATGTTACGAGCACTTTATTCTTCAGCCACCGGGATGCAGTCGCAGCAGATGAACCTTGATGTCATCGCAAACAATCTCGCGAACGTCAACACGACGGGTTTTAAGAAGAGCAAGATCGAGTTCCAGGATTTATTGTATCAAACCACCCGCACTGCAGGCGCCGAGCAAGGAGCCGGAAACACACTTCCCACGGGTCTTCAGATTGGTCACGGTTCGCGCGCTGTCGCGACTTCCCGAATCTTCACGACCGGGGAAGTGACGCAGACAGGAGAAAGACTTGATGTCGCAATTACGTCAGACGGATTCTTCGAAGTTCAAATGCCGGACGGTAGCCAAGCTTACACTCGCGATGGAGCCTTCAAAGTTGCGTCTGACGGTCGGATTACAACAAGTGATGGCCTTTCCGTTCTAAGCGGATTCCAGCCTGTTCCTCCGGGCACCACCGGAATCACGATCGCTCCCAATGGTGCAGTAAGCTTGAGCGGAGCGGCAGGAGTGACAAATTTCCAAGTTCAGTTGACTCGATTTAATAATCCCGCGGGGCTCGAAGCTGTAGGTGGGAACCTCTTCCGCGAAAGCCCCGCATCTGGAGCGGCGGAAACCGGGAATCCCGGAGAAAACGGTTTCGGCGAGCTCTCCCAAGGATTTCTTGAAATGTCGAACGTAAAGGTCGTAGAGGAAATGGTCAAACTGATCCTCGCCCAGCGAGCCTATGAAGTGAACTCAAAGGCAATTCAAGCTGCCGATGAAATGCTTCAACAGGGCAACAATTTAAGACGTTAATATAATGCCGTTTCAATCAAGAATTACAGAACAAACCGCTCTCGCATGGGTGTTTGGGATCATTTTGCTTTCCTCTGTTCAAGCGGCTCCACTCGTGCTGCTTTCGGAGGCCTCGGTCGAATCAAACGGGATTTTCCTGAACGAAATCGTTGAGCCGACTGGTAACGCAAATCTTTCAAATATTCAATTGGCGCCCGCGCCTAGGTGGGGGCAAGCCCGAACGCTGACTCGATCCGATGTGCTCAGCCTCATTTCACAAGCGGCGCCGTTGATTCCGATCAATAGTATCGTCGGCGCGGAATCGATCAACATTACACGGCAATCACGACAACTCGACGATCTGGAGTTGGTGGAGCTCCTCACGAAGGCTCTGCAGCCCGGCTCGGATCCGGACCGCGACGGAATACTGGGATTGCGCCTGACACGGTGGTCGCCTGTTCCGGTCCCGCACGGCCCGATCAACCTTACCGTGATCGACAAGCCGGCTACCGGCCTGGCAGCTCGATTCTCTGTCCGATTCCAGCTTGAGTCCGGAGGCGAGCCCATTGGCACCTATACCGCGTTTGTGGAAGCTAATCTTATTCGCGACGTCTGGGTCGCTCAGTCCACAATCCGCCGAGGCACACGCTTGGATGACGCGGAAATTGTGAGACAACCACGAGACGTCATTAATTTGCGTGTGCGCGCCTGGACCGATACGGTTCTGGATCCTGCGTATCATTTTGGGGAGGGAGTGCCAACTGGCGCGATTGTTTTCGAACGTGCTGTGCGTTTGCGGCCCGTTATTAAACGTAATGATCATATTTTGGCTGTTGTTCGGTCCGAATTCATGTCGATCAGCGCCAAGGTGCAAGCGCTTCAGGATGGAGCTCCCGGTGATATCATTCGCGCGCGAAATTTGCTTACACGCAGGGAACTGCAAGGAAGGGTAGTCGATGAAAACACGATTCAAGTTGATCTCTAAAAAACTGATTGGATTCTGGGCTCTCCCGTTTCTGGTTGTGAGTGCGCAAGCGGATTCGATCTGGTCCGATGAAATAGTATTGTCGCTTGTTGCTGACTCTCGAGCCCATGCCGTCGGCGATATCATTTCGGTGATCGTCCAGGAGAGCAACAGCACGCAAAAAGACAGCAGCACCACATCCTCGAAAAAGACAAAGACAGACGCGGCGCTTCAGTCGGTTCTATTCAGCCCCACTGCGAGCAATTTCATGACCAAAGGCGGGAAATTGCCGGCGATGGCACTCACATCGAACAACGAATTTGATGGGAGCGGCGCAATTAACAACTCGGAAACGATCGTGGCGCGATTTGGTGTCCGGGTGGTCGATGTGCTGCCGAACAGAAACCTGGTTGTCGAAGGCCTTCGGCAAACATCATTCTCGGGCGAATCCAGAACGGTCGTTCTCCGTGGCACGGTTCGCAAAGACGATATTTCTCCCGCGAATACGGTCTTTAGCTACAGCCTGGCGGATGTGTCAATCAAGTTTGTCGATTCCGGAGCTATCAGCAACAGCCAGAAAAAGGGTTGGTTCACGCGGGCTTGGGACGTCTTAACTCCATTTTAATTAGTTCCACCTACTATGAAGTGTTCATTCAAAAAACTCGTCTTGGGATTCGCCCTAATCTGCTCTCTCAATACAGAGAGTGCTACCATTCGCCTTAAAGATTCCACGTTTTTTCTCGGAGCGCGCGAAAACCAATTGACCGGGGTCGGTTTGGTATCGGGTTTGAACACTGTTGGTGATAAAGATCCGGCGCAGACGCGCGCCGCTTTTGCGAACACTTTGAGGAAATACAACTTAAATATCCCGGCGTCTAGTCTGACCTCTAAAGATATTGCGCTTGTGCTTGTTACGGCGGAACTTCCATCGTCGGCGAAGAACGGAAGTCGCATTGATGTCACCGTGTCGGCGCTCGGCGACGCTAAATCACTCGAGGGTGGAGTTCTTGCTCAGACAATATTGTTCGGAATCGATGACAACCCCTATGCAACCGCGCAAGGTGCAATTGCAGTTGGCGGATTCTCGCTCGGGGGAGGAGGCGGAGCGACGGTGCAGAAAAACCATCCGCTTACGGCGCAAATCATAGGCGGCGCTATTGTCGAAAAAACAGTGCCTGAAACTTTGGTCCGTGGAAACATGATCGACCTCGTTCTCTTTCTGAGTGACTTCAGCAACGCTGCAAGAATCGCAGAGGCCATCAATGAGAGGTATCCGAGTTCTGCTCGTGCGATCGACAGCGGCAGCGTCCGCGTCGAGATTCCCGAATCCTATCAGACTGCCCATGTCTTTTTTGCCGCCGAGCTCGAGGCGATCGAGTTCACTCCAGACACCAGAGCCGTGGTGATTATTAACGAGAAAACAGGCACCGTTGTTGCTACCGGACGCGTAAAAATCTCAAGTTGCGCCGTTGCTCACGGGAATATCATTGCGGAGATTTCAGAGGACCTCGAGGTATCCCAGCCAAGTCCGTTTGCGCAGACTGGTCAGACAACCGTGGTTCCCAGAGCGACAACAGCCGTAACGGAGCAACAAGCCAGAATGAAAGCTTTTCCAGAGTTGCCCAGGATCGACAGTATCGCTGCCGCAATGAACGCTCTAGCCGCCTCTCCGCGCGATATGATGGCAATCTTTCAAGCGATGAAGCAGGCCGGCGCTCTTCAGGCTGAATTAATCGTTCGCTAACCATGGAAGTACAATCCGTCTTTTCTCGAGCCATTAAAGCCGAGGCCGTGCCGCTGGAGCGGCTGGCTTCGAATACGCAAATCTCGGAAGGAGAGAAAATCGCGGGGGTAAGCCGCCACTTCGAAGCGATTATGATTCGTCAGTTTTTAACAGAAGCATACAAACCGGTTCTCAATCCGAAAGACGGTGCCAACAACTCGGTAAACGATATTTACAAAGACATGATGATCGAGAGCTTGGCGGATTCGATCAGCAAGTCCGGCAACTTTGGATTAGCCCAATCTTTTCAGAGCCAAATGGTGCATCCCAAGAAAAAGGCATCGGACTCTAGCCAACCTGGCGAGGACAAAGCGTTGATTGAATGAAAGCGGAACTGGAAGCATTGATTGGAACGTTGCGCGAAGAACTCACTCAGTATGGTGAGCTCTTGGCGCTCTTGGAGCAGCAGCAAGATTTGATCGTGAGCCGGTCGGCCGAGGGACTCTTGGAGAATTTGGGTGCCATTAACTCCCAAGTTCCGATTGTTGCCGCCGCGCGGCAGCGGCGAGATCAGTTGCGCAAGGAATTGGCCGTGGCTCTTGGCAACCCTTCCACTTTGTCGTTCCGGCAACTTGTGGTTCTGGTTCCTCCCGATTACCAACCCCTATTGGAAGCGCTCGTGGATGAGATCAACGATCTCCTAATGAGATCTCAGCAGCGCCTTCGGCAGAATCATCTCTTGCTAAGCCGCTCATTGGACCTGATGCAGCAAATGATTTTCAGCCTCTTCCCTTCGAGCGGAGGCCAAACCTACAGCCAAGCCGGCATGGTAAAGTCGGGCCCGCTGCCGCAGAGTTCCCTCTGCGAGATGATTCTCTAACGTCAGAACTCTATGCCACTCGGCCTTATCGGATCCCTAGAGCTCGCCAAACGCTCGCTCGATACCAACATGCGGGCTATCGAGCTGACGGGGCATAACCTGGCGAACGTCAGTAATCCTGCGTATTCCAGGCAACGACTTAAGATCCAGACGGGTGACACGCTTCCCGATTCGACCGGGCCGATAGGAACCGGCTCTACTGTCTCTGGGATTGAGCAGGTCCGAAGCAAACTTATTGACACTCAAATCACAACAGAGACGAGCGTTACTGGATTTCTGGAGGGGAAACAAAAGGCTCTTGAATTCGCAGAAGTCAATCTTGGACAAGCGCTAGACCGCCAATCATCCACGGCGGAAGGCGCCACAGCGGCACAGGGTATTGGGGGTCAGCAGGGTTTGGTCGAGGGATTCACGGATTTCTTCAACGCTCTGCAATCGCTCAGCACCTCCCCGAATTCGACAGCGGATCGTCAGATCGTCCTGCTGGAGGCTGAAAGCCTCACCAACAAGTTTAACGCACTTAACCAGAGACTGGCCCGTCTCCGAACCGACCTAAACACTTCGGTTAAAGAAGATGTTACGGAGGTAAACACTCTGATTACCCAGATTGCCGCCATTAGCCTGAGCGTCACTACCGCGGAAACAGGCGACAACGAAGGGAGCGCAAACGATCTGAGAGACCGGCGGCAGGGAAAACTCGAAGAACTGGCGAAACTTGTCAGTTTCCAATCATCCGAAGATGTCACGACCGGCACTCTCTCTCTTTTCATCGGCGGCGTTGAGATGATCAATGCCGACAATGCCAGTAATTCAATTACGACAACGACGGATGCAAACGGCGGTGTGCAAGTTCAAGCAACGAGCGGAACCGCTCTAGCACTCACTGGAGGCGTCATCAAGGGAACAATCGACGCACGCGACGGAGACATCGCGAAGTTGAATTCGGACATCAACACTCTTGCCGGAACGATGATCACGATTTTCAATCTTGTTCACGGCGCGGGTTTTGCCTTGGACGGAACCACGACGGGCCAACCCTTTTTTAACGGAACCACCGCTGCGGACATTGCGGTCAATGCGACAATTCGAGCAGATCCCAGCCTCATTCAGGCGAGCGCAAACGGCGATACCGGTAACAACCAAATCGCTTTGAGCCTCGCCTCTTTGGGGCAGTTGCCCCAGGCAGCGCTTGGAAACCTTACGTTTGCTGAAAGCTACAATCAATCCGTCGCGAATCTCGGCCAAGCCTTGAATAACACAAACACCGAGCTCTTGGATCAGGGCGCCGTGAACCAGATGCTCCTCCGCCGGCGCGATTCGCTCAGCGGCGTTTCCATCGACGAAGAAATGGCGAACCTCATCATCTTTCAGCGCGCCTTTCAAGCCTCAGCTCGAATGGTGCAAACGCTCGATGAATTGTTGCAGAGCGTAATTTCGCTGGCGCGATAGGCTGTAACGCAAGCACGTAACCTCAATTTTCAATCGATATGCGAGTAACAGCGAGCAGCTTCACAATGGTTTTAACAAGCCAGTTAACCGAACTGGCGACCAAGCAAGCGCGTTTTCAAACACAAGCGGGAACAGGACAACGGTTTCAGGTGTCCAGCGAAGATCCCAGAGCGATGCGCAAAGTCCTGGACATGCAGGGCGAGATCAAGCTCTTGGGCCAGTACGAGAAGAATATCGCGAATCTTAGGGACACGGTAACAGCCTCGTTTGTGGCTGTGGAAGGGTTGAAGAAAGTTTCCGACAGAGCGGGAGAGATTGCGACTCGTGTCGATGGGTTGAAGACCCCCGAGGAGCTCATTACGTTTGCCACCGAGGTGGACCAACTTATCGAACGAACCGTCCAAATCGCGAACACCCGCCATCAATCGAGCTACATTTTCGGCGGCACAAAAAATTCGAGTCCCCCATTCATTGCGACAAGGGATGCTGATGGAAAGATCGCCTCGGTTGCCTATCAAGGTTCTTCATCGGTATCCGAAAGCGAAATAGCTGAAGGGGTCAGGCTCGCCGCGACAATTGCCGGTGCAAATACCTCCGGCAGTGGTCCCCGGGGTTTACTCACGGACAGTCGTTCCGGCGCCGATTTTTTCAATCACTTGATCGCGCTTCGGGATAACCTCAAAGCCGGAAACGGAACCGCGGTGAACAAGGTCGATCTTCCGAACCTTCTTTTAGATGAGGAGAACATCATATTCCAATTTGGTGATGTCGGGGCTATCGAGACTCGGCTCGATACTGCAAGTTCGATTGCAAACAGGCGAAAAGCCTCGCTCGAAGGCCTCGTGTCCAGGGAGGCGGACGCCGATTTGGCGCTCACTCTTGTCGGGTTGAGCGAAGTCCAGAACGCCTACCAAGCAGCGCTTCAGACAGGAGGAACGATTCTTAGGCTTTCGCTCTTGGACTATATTCGGTGATGCTTCGTCGAGTCGCTGACCGGGCTTAACGTCTTGGACAAATGCCGTTGGCTAGCTTTCCAGGAACGATGCGTGAACGGCTCTCATTGCTTGCTCTCCCTTCTCGAGATTGATCACTACGGAGATTTTGATCTCACTTGTCGAGATCATCTCGATATTCACGTTCTCCCTTGCGAGCGTTTCGAACATTTTTGCGGCGACACCGGAGTGGCTGCGCATTCCGACACCCACAATGGAAAGTTTGCCGATATTTTCGTCGGCGAGAATGGCGTTAAAGCCGATCTCCTCCCGAAGATTAGCAATTACCCTCGATGCTTTTGGAAGGTCGGGCTTATCGACTGTGAAAGAGAGATCGGTGGCGGGAGCGTCGGAACGGTGGCTTACGTTCTGGACGATCATGTCCACATTTACTGCGGCCTCGGCGAGAGCTTTGAAAATTCTCGCCGCGACTCCCGGTTTGTCGGGGACGGCGATCAGCGTCACCTTGGCTTGGTTTTTGTCGAGACTCACGCCGCGAATAACGACGTCCTCCATGCTTTGTGTTTCTTCTTTCACGAGCGTTCCTGCGTTCTGGTTTAGGCTTGAACGAACTTCGAAGACGACTCCGAATTTCTTGGCGAACTCCACGGAGCGGGACTGCATCACTTTTGCGCCGAGGCTCGCTAGTTCAAACATTTCGTCGTAGGAGATTTCTTGGAGCTTTCGCGCAGTCTTGACGATGCGTGGATCCGCGGTAAAGACTCCGTCCACATCCGTATAGATTTGGCAAAGGTCCGATTTGAGAGCAGCCGCCAAAGCAATTGCGGTCAGATCGGACCCTCCCCGTCCCAGGGTTGTGATTTGGCCTTCAATCGTTTGGCCTTGGAATCCCGCGACGATCACTACATTCCCCGCATCCAGAAATGAATGGATCTGCTTCGGAGTAATGTTTCTGATCTTGGCTTTGGTATGTACCCCGTCTGTCACGATCCCAGCCTGGGCGCCGGTTAGGGAAACGGCTTTGATTCCCTGCTCGTGCAATGCCATTGCCGTGAGCGCAATCGTGGTTTGTTCGCCCGTCGCCAACAGCATATCCAGCTCGCGTTCACTTGGGATCGGCATGATTTCTTTTGCGAGCGTCAGAAGTTTGTCTGTGACGCCGCTCATTGCCGACACCACAACCACAACTTGGTCCCCTTGCGAATGATACGCAGCGACTCGGCTGGCGACATTCTTAATTCGCTCTGCGTTCGCGACTGAGGTTCCTCCGTATTTCTGGACGATCAGAGCCATCTTTTGCGGGGATAAGTTCGGGGGGATTGACGCGCTGGCTAGCGAACCGGTTTCGGAGTTGGGCGTTCGATCACAGCCCGATCGCTTTCATTACTTCATTGGAATTCGCTTTGAGGACGGTCGGCTCGAAACCGGCCGACCTTATGGCAACATCCGGATCTTTGAGTCCATGCCCGGTCATTGTCGCAGAGACCGTGCTGCCTTTGGGAATTCTTCCATCTTTCACGCAGCGGAGGATTCCGGCGAGCGCGGCGGCGCTCGCGGGTTCTACAAAGATTCCGTCCGTTCGAGCGATCAGCTTGTACGCGGCGAGGATTTCTTCGTCGGTAACCTTTTCGATGATTCCGTTGGATTCCCTTAGAGCGTCCGTGGCGCCTTGCCAGCTTGCCGGATTGCCGATGCGAATAGCTGATGCGACGGTTTCTGGATTCGCGATAGGGAGCCCATCCACGATTGGCGCAGCGCCTGCGGCTTGAAACCCGAACATCCGCGGCAAGCGGTCAACTCTCCCGATCGAGTGATACTCTCGGTATCCTTTCCAATATGCGGTAATGTTGCCCGCATTGCCGACGGGCAGAAAATGGAAATCGGGCGCACCGTTCAGTTGATCGCAAATTTCGAAGGCTGCAGTCTTCTGCCCTTCGATTCGCACCGGGTTTATGCTGTTCACTACTTCGACTTTCCCCGTTTCTCCCAGCTCACGCACGATTCGAAGCGCGTCATCGAAGTTTCCTTCGATCGCGATTGTCGTTGCCCCGTACATCAGCGCTTGCGCGAGTTTTCCGAGAGCAATCTGGCCTTTTGGAAGAATCACCACGCACTTCAATTTCGCGCGAGCGGCGTAGGCTGCCGCTGAAGCCGAAGTGTTTCCGGTGCTTGCGCAGATCACGACCTCGGCTTTGCGTTCAAGGGCCTTGGAAACCGCAAGCGTCATGCCGCGATCCTTGAATGAACAAGTCGGATTTAGGCCTTCGAATTTGAGCCATAGCTGAAAATCGCCACCGGAGGCGCGCACGAAATTATCCGCGCGAATCAGAGGCGTATTGCCTTCATTCAGAGTAATGACAGGAGTGGCGCTTGTGACTGGCAAGAACTCCGAATACTGGTTAATGACTCCGGACCAAGCGCCCGGCGTTTTCGCTTCGGAGGTGGCATTGACGTTGCGTATAGGGCTGCTCATCGGTCGGCTGGTATTTGCGAGAGTGCCAGGTTCAACTTGTTTTCGGAGGGCTTCAACCGGACATGGTGTTGTCGGGCGCCTCGGTTTTGTGATGGATCGAGTATCCGCTGATCACGGCAAGATTTGGGTAGGAATTGCATCGCTTTTCGTGTTACGAGTCAAATGTTTCAACTCGGATCATTTTCGGTGGCGCTTTTACAACCGAAAGACGGCCTATTCGGGCAAACGCCTTGTTCATTTCCGAATGCGGCGCGTCATGGATCATTAGAATCAATGGCACACTCTCGCCTTCATGCCCTTCGGGTTGAATCACCGAAGAGATTCCAATCTTCGATTGGCCAAGGATTGTCGCGATTCGCGCCAATGTGCCAGGCTTGTCCACCACGCTCAATCGAACGTAGTAGCGCGAAACAACATCGTCGATGTCCAGAACCGCCCCATCTCCCTCATGCGGAACAAACGGAGGAATTCGGTTGATGTTGCCAGTCTTCAGGTCAAGAGCTGCATCCGCAAGGTCGCTTAAGACCGCGCTTGCCGTCGCATCTTGTCCGGCCCCTCTTCCATAGTAAAGTGTGTCCCCCACAATATCCCCACGTACGAATATCGCGTTAAACACGTGGTTCACACTCGCAAGGACGTGGGAATTGGGAATCAATGTCGGAGTTACGGAAACCTGCACGGGAGAGAACCGCTTTCGCCCCCGAGCTGAGGCTGGACTTGCCTCCTGCGTCTTCACAATACCTAGGAGCTTGATTGTGTAACCCAGTTGGTTCGCGAATTGTATATCCAAGCCCGTGATCGACCGAATGCCCTCTAAGTAGATGCTTTTCGGTTTCACCCAAAAACCGTGAGCCAGCGACGCGAGGATACCTGTCTTGTGCATGGCGTCATCCCCGTCGATATCCAGTGAAGGTTCCGCCTCCGCGTATCCGAGGCGCTGCGCATCCTTCAAGACTTCGTCGAAGTTCGAACCCTCCAGCTTCATTCGGGTCAGAATGTAATTGCAGGTGCCATTGACGATGCCGTAAATCCGGCTGATACGGTTTCCAACCAACCCCTCGCGCAAAACTTTAATGATGGGAATTCCACCGCCGACGCTGGCCTCGTAATAGAGGTTGACGCCGTGCCGCTGGACCGCTGCGAACAATTCTTCGCCGTGCGCGGAAATAAGGGCTTTATTCGCGGTTACGACCGCCTTTCCCGCGTTGAGCGCACTTAGAACAATGGACCGCGCCGTGGTGGTTCCACCCACTGCCTCCACGATGACATGCACGCGCGGATCGCGGACAACTTCTTCCCAGCTCTGGCAAAGCAGCGCGGATGGCACGGGAACGGCCCGAACCTTCTTCATGTTTTTGACGGCAACTTTTAGCACCTTGAGGCGGATTCCCAGCCGGGAACACATCAATGCGCCATTCTTTTGGATCGCCTTGAGGACTCCTCCGCCTACGGTGCCGCTGCCGATTATTCCTAAATTCACTTCCTGCATAGGAGCGCACAATGTGCCGGTATTCAAAGGGGACGACAATTTCTTTTTCGAAATTCTCGAATCGAGCGCGCCAATCCTTAATGACGGGGGAAGTGCAATCGGATCGCCAGCACACTTAGCCATGCTCCGACGCCGATGGAAACGGCACACAGAACCGTTTCGGATAGGCCCAATGTTCTCTCTCTTCCCAGAACGATCAGAGCCGCTTGCAAAACGAGAAGGGTATCGGCGCAAACCAACCCGAATTTTAGCATCGTCGCAGAGGAAGTTCCCGACGGTCGGCCCATTGAACTTGAATCGACGCGCAGCGATTCGGGTTTCCGCTTCCCTGTGCCCGTCAGGAGAGTGTTCAAACCGTGGCCTACAGGGTGGTCGCTCCCGATGCCTGGAATTCCAGTTGCCTCTGGAACCCCGGCATAGCCGGTTCCCTTTGAGTCGGGCATCAATTCATTTAAACCGCGGCCGAGACCGCTCTTTGGGAGGTTTCCGGCGGAGTTCATATTCCCGAATCGCTCGGAAATCGAAGGGCCAAAGGAAGACTTTGGGTTATACGGCTCGATTGCACAATGCGGGGCAGGGTATCTCGGCGTTTTCGGCAGGCAACGCAAAGTTATTCACATCCGCCCTTGGGGTAGCCCCATTTGAAAACTCGCGCGCTTTGTGGCCGTGAACACCGAAC
>JAQBVM010000065.1 GCA_027623095.1 Verrucomicrobiota bacterium | reverse complement strand
CCCACCGAGAGAAACGAGAGTCGTCGGCGTCCTTCTCGGCGGACGTGCGGAGGGTGGTCTGCCCTCATTTCGGAGATGCGCCCGTTGCGATTGAGGTTTGGTGTTCCGAGTTGCCGCTGCGCGGTTCAAGGTTACAATGCGCCCGTTCTGTATGACTTGCGACGGTGCTCAAAACGATCGATGAAACGGCTGTTCCTATTTCTAGCAATGTTCGTGTTCGTTTCCACTGTGGGGGTGGCGCAGAATCGGGTTCTGAATCTTGGAACGAACGGAACGGTTGTCGTGCCCGTGTCCGTCTTGAATGGACTGGAAGAGGTCACGATCGAAGGCTGGGTTCGCCGAACGGGCGATCCTTCGGAGATTGATCTCTTTGGTTATCGGGCGCATTTCCGGCGTCTTCTCGCTGACGATGTTATTCCTCGAATCACCCTTACGGCGGGGCCTCAAGCGATTGTTCCGGGGCTCATTCCGAAAGTAGGGTGGTCCCATCTCGCGGCCGCCATCGGCAAGGAAGGCACAGTCCTCTATTTCAACGGGACGGCATTTGCGACAAATCAAGCGGTTTCGAGCGCGCTCTTATCGCCGTCAATTCCCAATTCCGATCGCACAATCTTAACAATTGGAAAGGCGGCTGAAAGACTTCTAATTCTAGGCGAGGGACAACCGGAGGGGGGCGCGATCGACGAAATCCGAATTTGGAAAGGAATCCGGAATGAACCGCAGATCCGAGAAACAATGGAGCGGAGCCTGATCGGTCCGGAAAAGGATCTGGTTGCACTCTGGAATTTCGAGGACGGCACCGTTCGCGACGCGACAGAACGTGGCTACGACGGAACGATTTCTGGCGACGCCTTCATTGAGACTGCCGCGATCCCTCATACTGAGAGTCTGCCGGCGCCATTCATCATAGACGGTGCGGTGAAAGATTCCGGCGGGGCATTCGCATCGGGAATTGTTTTCTTGGAGACACCCGTGGACGGGTTGGTCGGAGTTCGTTTCGTGAGCGCTAATGGAGGGCGTTTCCGATTGGCGGGATATGGCGAAGCGGAGGTAATTGCGCTCACGGTCGTGAGCGGGAACGAACTCATTCGCAGGACCGAAAAGGGACTTAAGCCTGGCGAGCTGAGATCTATGGATTTTGAGTTCTTGGGCGGTCCTGTTGATCCGCTTGGCGTTGAGGATTTTCTGATGAAGACGCTTGGAGCGGGCCAGATCTCGGCACGACGAGAAGCGGGTGAAGAGCTCGATTGGCGAACGGCGAACCAGTTGATTCGCCAGCGTGAGAAACTGTTCCGAGCGCTGTTGGTGGCATCCGAGGACAGTGACACGACGGTGCGCGAAACAGCTTTCCGATGTCTGAGGCAATTAGGGCTCCCAAGTCCTCTCGATCACTTTCTTGAAACAAAACAGAGCGCTCAGATTAAATGGATGTCAGCGTCCCTAATCCCCTTTGCTTTGATTTATTTGTTCCTGTTTTTTAACGCGCCGCGGGTGAGGGTGAACCTGTACTTCGCGCTGACAGCGATCGCGGGAATTGGCGTTGGTTTTGCGATTACACACGGGAAAGGCGCCTTTCTTACCGCGCTCCTATCGATGCTTTTCAGTTTATTCAGTTTTTTAGGAGTTCCGGAAATCAGCCAAGAGTTGCGCGAACAGCTTCCATTTCTGGGAATCGCAGCGTTCGTCCTGGCCGGCTCCGCGCATCTGGCAAGACAGTTTGCGGGAACGAACCGAGCCCTGACGCAGCGTACTGACGAGCTCGCGCTGTCGAAACAACTGCTTCAACAGGAACGGCGAAGCGCCGATAAAGCGAGCAGCGCGAAGAACCTTTTTCTCGCGAACTTGAATCAAGAGATTCGCGCGCCAATCAATGCCATTCTCGGTTACGCACGGATTCTGCGGCGAGAGGCGAACCTTTCGGAGAAACACTGCTGTGCCGTCGAAACCCTGGAGAAGAGCGGTAACTGCTTATTGGTAATGGTCAACGACATGCTCAATCTCGCGAAGATCGAGGCTGGCCGGATAGAACCTCGGAACAGAGATTTTGATCTGGGGGCGCTGATCGAAAGTCTGATCGTGATGTTCCGCGTTCGGTGTGAAGAAAAGAATCTCTCGTTTAAGGTCGAGTGGGATTCTCCGGCGACAGCGGAAACGGGCCGCCGATTCGGTGAGATCGAAAACGAGGCGGCGACTCACGCTGGCGATTCGCGTTCGCCGGCCATTCCTCTTTACGGGGATGAAAGAAAGCTCCGGCAAGTGCTTGTCAGTCTTCTCGCGAATGCCGTGAAATTCACCGATCACGGCTTGGTCAAACTGCGCATTTCGTTTTTTTCTTCCACGGAGTTCTCCAAGCGAGAGATCGGAGGTCCGGCGAATCCGTCCATTCCGAAACACGGTCTGTTGAGCGTTATGGACGGAACGGACGCTGCCCCCACTGACCCGAGAGTCGCGCAAGAAAAATTCGCCGGAACAGAAGACAACCCCGGCGATCCGAATCGTCGTGATTCGGCGGCGGCGGCACATTCGGGTTCGGCCAGTATCTATCGTTTCGAAGTCATCGACACCGGACCGGGGATTTCGCACGGCGCTCAACTGAGGCTCTTCGAGCCGTTCCAGCAGGAAGCCGAAGGGCTCAAACGAGGCGGCGCCGGTCTGGGATTGGCGCTCGCGCGCCGTCAGGTTGAGATCATGGGCGGGAACTTGCGTGTGCATTCGGAATTGGGAAAGGGCGCACGGTTTTACCTCGATGTTCCTCTGGCTCAAGCAATATCTAATATAGGGACAACAAACGTTGTGAAGGCCTCGGAAATCTCACGATTAGCCCCCGGTCATTCTGTGAAAGCGCTGGTGGTGGACGATGTGCGGGAGAACCGGGAAGTTCTGATTCAGTTGTTATCGGGCATCGGCTGCAGCGTGCGCGATGCTGAAAATGGAAATCAAGCATTGGCGCTTCTTCGGGAAGAATTGCCGCAAATCGTTTTCATGGATATTCGCATGCCGGGCATGTGGGGTGACGAAGCGCTGAAACGCATCGCCGCTGAGTTTGGGGAGAAGAAGCCGCGAGTGGTCGCAATTTCTGCTTCGGCCCTGGCTCTTGAGAGGGAGTCCTACATGAAAGCTGGATTCGACGAATTCCTGAGCAAGCCCGTTCGTTTTCATCTTCTTTGCGACACGTTGTGGCGATTGCTCAATGTCGAATTCGAATACGCTGAAACCAACACAAAGGATTTTGGCGCGTTTCCAGTTCCTGATCCGGATCACGTCCGCATTCCCGGATATTTGCGGGAACTGCTTCGTCAAGCCGCCGGGAGTTCCAATGCGGCGAAGTTGGAAAAGACTCTTCAGGAGCTGGAAAAGACCGGAGAGAACGAACGAGAAATCGCAGGCTACCTGAGGCACTTGGCGAGACAAGGCGATCTCGGCGAGGTAACCAAGTTCTTGAGCAAAGTGAAGGCGAGGTAAGTGAATGGAATCATTAGTATCGCCAAAGTATTCAGTTTGTTTTGAACTTGTTACGATCCGGCGCATGAACATCTGGATAAAGGCGCCAATGCTTGTTCTGCTTGCGGGTTCCATTGCCGCGCAAGAATTACAGTCCGGCTTGGACGATCGTCCAAAACCGACGATCGACTCGATCGGAAACGGAATTTTTAAGGTGGGTGGCGTGCGTCTGGACAAGAACACGAGCACCCTCTCGTTTCCAGGATCCGTCAATATGACGAACCTGGTGGTCGAGTACGCGATCGTCGGCGAGAAAGGAAAACGGCACGAGAGCGTTCTGGCAGCAAAGGTGCCGCCACATCATATCCATCTCGCGGCGCTGCTGCTTGGCGCCACGAACCGAACCGAGACGGTTGCGAGCGGCTCGCCGCTTGCCGGGCATCCGATGGATATCTGGATAAGCTGGAGTTCCGGCGAAGTGGAGATGCGAGTGCCTTTGGAGAACCTGATACGCAAAGGATCCGAGGGACCTCGAATGACTCGAGGCGTCTGGCTTTACAACGGGTCCCGTGTGATCGGAGGAACGTTCATCGCGGAACGCGACGAATCGATAGTTTCGATTATGGAGGATCCCGACGCCCTGGTGAACAATCCACGACCCGGCCGGGAGAATGATGATCTCTGGCTCGTGAACGGGGAGGTTGTTCCGCCAATGGACACTCCAGTCGAGATTACATTTGATTTCGGCGTTGGACGTTGACCGAAACTCGCTTCCGAATGAGGGCAGGCCCACTCTCCTCAGTTCCGCCTGGTAGGACTCGCCGACTCTCGTTTCTCTCGGTGGGGCGACACTCCGTGAAGCCCTGACTTCTCCTCGTGGGCCGGGTGTCTTGCGAAGCTAAGCTGTGGAAACGCCGGATTGCTTGGATGTCTAGTTGTTTCCATTGTGCCCACTCGTTTGGATCTTTCGCCTCAAGGTTGATCAGGGCTCCACAGAGTGTCGCCCCACCGGACCGGAGGGGGCTGAAACTCGAGTCCTACCTGGTGCAGCGTCTATTCTCAATAGTTCTCCTGGAATCACCAGCCTCCGCACTGCTCCTCAATCCGAAGAAGAAGAAGAAGAAGCGGTTCAGGCGTGTCCTCATTCAGCGCCCGCGTGATCACCTCCGAGCATTCAATACTTTCCGAATAGCAGGCATGAGCGCATCTTCTACCTCCGGAGCAACGAGAGACGCGCCCGTGCTGTCTTCATATCCATTCTGAGCGTAATGTTCCTTGAGACAAATGTAGCCTGGAGCGTAGTCGGTATAGCCTCCCACGGCGACGAACAGATCCCGCCGGAATCTTTGAGCCGCCAGTTGGTATTCCACAACGGGCTCGCCCGGAAGGTTCACAATTCGAACAGCGCCAATCGCCAGGCAGGTCAGATCGAGCGTTTCGCCTCGCTGGCAGCGGCGCAGCCAAACCAGGCTCCGTGCCGCTTCTTTTCGCTCCGGGACCGGCGCCGCGCGGTCACTCAAGATCGCTTCGAGTTTTTGAGCATTCAATGTGTCGCGGGCCGGGAATGCGATGCGTTCAACGGACCACCCGAAGTTCTCCGCTGTGACCGCTTGTTTGGTGGTTTGCGCCCAGGCGGTCTTCATTCCTTCGGCCAGACGGTATGCGAGCGCAGCCCGGTTTTCGGGAGAACCGTCGTTCCATTTCCCGGCGCCGATGTTCCCTCCCGCGCCATTGAAATGGATCTGCGTGACTTCGGTCGTGTGTTGCCGAATATTGCGCGCCATGCCCGGAAAATCCGGGTTTGCCACTCCGGTAAGATAATAACTCTGGGGATGTGTCGCATAATAGCTGAGAATGCCCAGGGGACCGTTTTCACCCCAAAAACTGATTAGCTTCACATATGGATCGATGACACCCTCAGGCTCCGCGCGAATCGCCGGGTCTTTGGTGGCTGTCCATCGGACATGCGCCACCTTGCCATCCGGTCCGAGGATGCGTCGATTCGAGGCGACTTTATCGACTTTCGCCTCGCCGGTTCCAACGTGGGTGACCGTTTGCAAATGGCGCATTGATTCGCGGAGAGATTCGGCTGCCCGATGGATGGTTTGGCGGGCGAATACCGAATCAAACAGTGCTCCTCCGAGGCCGTTCTCCGTTAACAGCGCGTCGGCGCTGAAATCACAGATCGGAGCGTCGTGCTGATGAAGTGTATGAACGGATACCCGCTCAGGAACGGTTCCCGCGGCTTCCGCCAAACCGCGGCGCCACGCCTCGTACCCCTCGTTTGCGATGCCGATCCAATCGACGGCGCACAAAACCACTGGCAAATCGTTGCCAACCAGAACGATGCCGCGGCATGTGAGCGGCGCGGCGGCGCGCACCATGGGATTGTATGCCAGCGGCGAACCGACAGGAGGCGTGGCGTCCGTTTCAAAAGTGGCGATCCGCAAATCGGCGCCAAAGCCCAATCTGGTAATCATGAATGCGATCGCAAGCAGAACGGACGTGCGCCCAAACTGAGTTCTATTTTTCATCGTATGGTTTTTGTTGCTCATGAGTGTGAAGAGAATGGATTGCCTGTAGTAAGCCGATGGAACCGATTTATGCAATGAAACAACTCGCCCACCCTGACCCACTATGTTTATTCGCCTGTTGACGGAAATTACCGTTTCACTCTTGACCTTGATCGCGACGGAGTTGTGGACACGATGCCTCAGTATCCGAAGACACCATACAATTCGGGGCGGCCAAGGGTACATAACAACGGTTCGAACCTCACTCTGTTGGACGGTCATGTCGAGCGGGTTGGCTTCAAGGCGCTCTGGCAGATTGATGCTTCCAAGAAAGTGACGCACTCTTTCTGGTATTTGGAGGATTGAATCGGAAGCATGGGGAGAGAAGCTTGACAGTGGCAGCCTAAGGCGACACGGCCAGCCGCCCGTCGTTCGACTCGCGGCGCATCAATACACCCTGTTCTTTGTAGGGTTTGAGCATGAAATGGGTTGACGTCGAAATGACTCCCTGGATTGTCGCAAGTTTCTCCGACACAAATTCCGCCACCAGGCGAAGGCTGGTCCCCTCGACAATAACCAGCAAATCGTAGGCGCCCGACATCAGATAACAGGATGCCACTTCAGTGTATTTTGCGATCCGTTCCGCAAATCGATCGAAGCCTCCGCCGCGCTCCGGAGTGAGTTTCACTTCGATCACGGCCCGCACAACTTCGAGTCCAAGCTTCTCTTCGTTCAAAATTGTCCGGTAGCCGAGAATCACTTGATCGGTCTCGTACGCCTTGATCTTTTCGGCGACCTCCGATTCCGGCACATTCAACATCGCCGCCAGTTGGACCGGCCGCAGGGCAGCATTCTCTTTAAGCAGTTTCAGCAATGAATCCATGCAGAAAGACTAGCCTGGCCTCGGTAAATGAAAACTCAATTCCTGCGCCGTTTTCCGCCGTCCGCCGGGAATCCGCCGAACCCAGGCGCCACGGAGTAATCGCCGCTATCGATGGCAGACAAAGAAATGGGTTATTCTGAGGTATTGACAGCGATTCGTTTTGCCACGGCTTCAATCAACTGCTCCAGACCGCCTGGGCCGACGATCGCGATTGACTCTTGGTAAATTCCCTTCCCGTAGATTTCACGCGGCGGCAGATATGAAGCACCCCAATCCGCAGCGATGCTGCACACCAAGAGGGGTGCTCCGGGAAAGCGACGGCGCAGCTCGGTCTGCAACAGACTGTAGCTCTCGCCTTGAACACCAATCCAGAATGCGTCCCCGATACGCCACATAACGACTTGCAGCGGGAATGATTCACCCAACGGCATCTGTTCCAAACGATGCAAAAGACGCCGCTTTCGCTCCGCCATCGCGCGGCACTCAGCGGCCCGCGCCGCGTCGCCCGCGGCGACGGCAGACTTTTCATCGGCTTGAAACCGCTCCAATGCGGCAGAGACCTGCTCCGCAGCCGGCTGGTCGCGGCGGTACGGGAGGAATTCCCGCCAGCGGGAAAGGCGCCACGAACTCTTGGCGGCCAGTTGATCCGGTGCGAGCGGCTTGTGCGCCCATGCGCCGAGCGTCGCGCCGGACACGACAGGGCCGGTGTAGCAGAAGCGCGTGCGCGCGGGAGGAAGCGCCGCGAGAGCGGAGAGCGCGGCATAGGCAAGCTCGCTTCCGTTTCGGTCCGCAACGGCGGTGTCCCCCACAAAACCTTCGCGCGGCCCAAGTTCGCCGGACGCACCCTGAAGGAAGAGACACGGCGCACCGGTTTCGCGCTCCACCGTTTCGCGCATCGCTCCGATATAGTCGGGGCTGATGAGCGTGTTGTCCCAAGCCAGAGTGGTCGGATGGCAGGCATAGTTTACGAGCGTTGCGACGAGATTTCCTTCGCGGTTCGTCGCCCGCGCGACGAGGACTGTGTCGTCTGCGGGCGCTCCGGGATCGTAGCCGCAGACGAATTGTTCTTGCTCGGCATCCCAAAAATCACGATGCGCGGCGAGAGCGCACCGCCCGCTCCCATAGACAATTGCGACCGGCGCCAGCGAGGCGATGCATTGGGTGATCAGACCCGCCGCGCATTCGCCAACGGAACGGAGGTAGTCTGGAATCAATTCGCCTCCCGGAAGTGCCGATCGGTCCAAACTCATGAGCCCCGCCGCGTGAGTGTGCGAGAACACCACGAGAATGGATTCCGCCGGCTGCCCGCTCAATTCGGCCGCCTGCGCCACGAGTTGATCGAGTTCCTTCGCGCCCATCACGCAATGATCGAGAGCCAGCAGAATCTGGCGCGATTCGGGTCCGGAATGGCCGGCGTCCGCCGATTCGAAAATGGCGGCGGTTGCGCGAAGGGGGCGATGCACCCCCGTCGCGCGGTCGTGCTTCGCAGCGCCCCACATCCGGTGATAAATATTGGGCGGCGGCGTGATGTCAGCCCATTTCAGCGAGAATTGGCAGTAGCTCTGCGGCGTGTTGACTTGGGTGACGGAAGCAATGTTCATTCAAATTCTGGCAAATCCGCCTCGGGACGTTCCAGGGGAAGAATCCGATATTCATAGCCTTGTTCGCAAAGGAACAATTGCCGGTTCATTGCAAAGTCCTGTTCGACCGTGTCACGCGAAACGATCGAGTAAAAATGAGCCTGGTTTTCACCGGGCTTGGGACGCAGAATTCGTCCGAGCCGCTGGGCTTCTTCCTGCCGTGACCCAAACATGCCGCTGACCTGATTCTTCGGTCCAATCAGGGCGAAGACGTCGTCCTCGCGCACGAGTGTCGCCGTCCGTCCGAGCCTGCGGCGCGCCTGCAAGGCGGCGGTCACCTGAAACACCGGGGCCGGGAGCAGATGGACCTCGTCGTAGATGATCAGCCCCCAATTCCGCTCGTCAAAAATTCGGAAATGCGTAAATGCCTCGTCCTTGCGCTTTCGGTGCGTGAGAACTTGGTAGGTTGCGATGGTGACGGGCCGGATCTCTTTGGTGTTGCCGCTGTAAAGGCCGACGGCTTCGGCCGGAATGCTGGTTTTGTCGAGCAATTCCTGCTTCCACTGGAGTGCGGCGGTGACGTTGGTGACAAGGATCAGCGTGGAAGACTGGAGCCGTGACACACACACGGCGCCAATGATTGTCTTTCCAGCGCCGCACGGCAGCACGATGACACCGGAACCGCCCCTTGATTCGCCTCCGGCATGAAACAAGTCCGCTGCCTCCCATTGGTAATCTCTCGGCGAAAATGGAACTCCATCGAGCGTTGCCGTCCGCAGATGGAAATCGAATGGGAACGTTTCGCCTTCGAGATAACCTGCCAAATCCTCGGTCGGAAAACCGATCTTGATCAGCGCATGCTTCAATCGGCCCCGTTCCGCATCCGGCACAAGGAACTCAAGCGGCGCGGTCCGCTCACCAAGAAACGGCCTCAGCGATTCGCGCCGCGACAATTCCTCGGCAAGCGGCAAGTCGCGGGCGCGCAAAAGAAGGCCGGACGAATGCCGGATCAATTGCAGACAGCCGTAGCGTCCGGCGAAATCGCTCACGCTCGCCTCGATATGCTGCGGGATGGAATACTTGGAATACCGCCGGAGCGTATCGGCGATGGTTTCCGCCGTTTCGCCGATGGCACACGCATTCCAGATCGACAACGGAGTCAGCCGGTAGGTGTGGATGTGTTCCGGCGACTTGACGAGTTCGGCGAATCTGACCAGTGCATCCCGTGCGCAAGGGTAGAGTGGGTTGTCCACTTCCAGAAGCACAGTGTGATCGCCCTGCACAATCAGCGGGTTGTTCGGATCGGGTGTCGCAGACAGATTCACTGCACGAGAGTTTACGGCGAGTTTGAACGGTGGCAATCGTTCTTGATCGACGGCCCGCAATTGGAACACGGGGAATCGGGAGGGTGAGGCTCCCGCCGAACCCTGTTGTCGCGTTTCAATTCGAACCAAAAGTGCGGATTCCGCCCGATCGATATCCGTCCCTGGAAGCCGTACAGTGCCGAATGCCCGTGAGAACAATTGAATGTCAGGCGTGTAAAACTAGCCTTACTACGGCAACAGAAAACCGCGCTCCGCGGAATACGATTTGCCGCGTCAATGCTGTGAGGGTTGAGCCAACGACGGCTCCGGTCAAAAGAGCCGCCGCCCTTCGGGTTTTCGCGGAAAAGGCTTTCTGGCTTCGTTGCTCCTCACTTACAGACCGCTGGCGGGTATGCTCGCTCGTCTCGCCTTGCCAGAAAGCCTTTTCCGCGAAAACAGGACCCCACCGAATTTTAAAACAGGCTCTTAGTCGGCGGCGGGCCGGACATTCCGGCGAAGCGATTGACCGAGAATATCTTCGTCCGTTCGAAGCAGCAGCCAAAACACGGCGCCGGCAATGTAAATCGCTCCAAAGACCACTAAGACCGCATCCCAGCTTCCAAATTTGGCGAGCAGCCAAGGGACCGCGATCGGAAACGCCCAGGCGCCGAGATTGCCCATCATGTTCATCGTAGCATGCACGGCTGCCACGTTCCGTCCGCCCATATCGATCGTAATCGTGTAGGCGCAAGGCCCCGCGAGCGCGGCGAAAAACGAACCGAGGCTGATCACCAGCACCGCCGCAAGTGCGCCGTCAATCGTCATCGCGAGAAAGATCAAAAACGCGCAGGTCATCAAGCACGCGCCGCCCATGAATTTTCGGGCCACCGCCAGGCTTCCCGTGCGTTGCAGCAGCCAATCAGACAACGCGCCGCCGACGAATCCCGCGATCACGACGGCCAGAAGCGGCAGCATATTGAGGAAGCCGGATGCCGCCACACCGATTCCGCGCGTTTCCTGAAGGTAGGTCGCAAACCAGCTCGTGAAGAACATATAACCTGCCGCCCGGCAAACCTGCTGGCCGCAGATCCACCAGAGGGCGGGACTCGCCGCAAGCGCTAGCCATGGAGTTTTTGTGACCGGCTCCTTTTCTTCAATATTGGACCTCCCGGCCTCTGGCGTCTTTTCACTCGGCAAGCTCGAGTTTGCGTTTCCTTCGGCGATCAGGATTTGCTCCGCATTATTTACGCCTTTGTGTTCGCGCGGTCCATCCCGAAACCAAATCCAAAACCCACCAGCCCATAGTAATCCAGGCAAGGCGAAAACGAAGAAAACGAACCGCCAACTCCAGCCCCAACCCTCCTCGGGATCGATGGCTGTTCCCGTCAGCCATACGCCAAGAGCGCCGCCAACCGACATGAAGCTTCCAAGGGCGCCGGTGGCAAAGGCGCGCCCGGTGTTGGGAAACCACTTCGACACGGTCAGAACGCTGGTAGGAATGAGTCCCGCTTGTGCAATGCCCTGTGCAACGCGTGCCGCCACCAGTCCCGCGAGTCCCGTGGCGGCGGCCATGATCGCCGTGGCCACGGACCACGCGGTTGCGAACAGGGGAAGCGCCCGGCGCGCGCCTTTGGTTTTTCCGAACTGACCCATTGGAATCTGGCAGAGCGCGTAGGAGAAAAAGAATGCGCTCATCAACCAGCCAGATTGTTCCTTAGTGAGCGCCAGGTCTTCGCGCACCGTGCTTTCCGCGACAGCGATCGCGTTGCGCGCGATGTAGGCCAGCGCCATTGCCACGCAAAGCCAGGAGAGGACTACGAAACGAACGCGCGTGGGTTTGGAAATCACGGTGTTACCGCCTCCAGCATCCTATCGAACAGCCGATCCACTTCACGCCGTGTTTCCTCGTCCAATTGAAAACCGACCGGACCGCGAATTCTTGAACCCTTGAAGACGCCTTGGCGAACGAGGAGGTGTTTCTCGACAGCCAGGAACGCATCAAGGCTTGTTTGCATCGAGATGAGCGCGGCAAGCGGTCCGTGAATGCGATCAGCCGAAGCAGCATCACCCGCTTCGAGAGCGCGCCACAGCGCGACGATTCCCCGGATGAGGTCTGCGCCCGGCATGGTTCCGACAATTCCGCGCCGGAACGAATCAACCAGCGCGATTCCACCAGTTCCCTCGAAGACACGAGCGCGTCCGTGCGTAGCATCGCGCAACTCGGAAAGCTTCGGGCCTATGGGAGATGCTTCGGGTTTGTATAACACGCGATCCGGACCGAAGGTATCCAGCAGTTGAGCCTGCATCGCAATGGGCATCGGTTTGCCGACGTAACCGCTGGCATCCTGCACGATCACGGGGATGCGGACGGCCTCGATAATGCGCCGATAATAGCGGAGCAGTTCACTCTCGCCAACGGAAACCGAGATCGGTGGTATCGCCATCACCGCGTCGGCTCCGTTCGCCTCCGCGTGTATCGCGTAATGCTCGGCTACCTTGGAAGATTCCGCCCCCACGCTGATGACCACAACGCCGCGCGCACGACCGAACTGGCACGCTGCCTCAGAGAGTTGTTCACGTTCCTGGCTGGATAGGCGGAGGATCTCCGAAACCATCGCCATGACGACGCCTTGTGCGCCGCAGTCGTAAAGCCAGGCGATTTCGGCTTCGAGGGTAGCAACGTCGATCGTTTCGTCATCCAGCCACGGCGTCTGAAATACTGGCAGCACGCCTCGAAGTTCTCTTGAAGGATTCATGATCAGACGATCAGCACAACTCGCCCATGAAAACCTTTGTCTGGCCCGATGCCCGAGCCTCTCGCACATCCGCCTTTACTGCTTTGTACGCCCGTTCGGCCTGCCTGTCGGTTACACCGTACTCCTGCGGGACGAAATCATCAGAGTGAACGCCCGCGGGCCTCAAAGCCACCACACGCCTATCGACAACAATTCCCACATCCTCGTTCTCGAGCGCGCGTTTGAGCCAAGCCCCGAGATTCTGCCTGCCTTCGGTGACAGAGAGGGTTTTCATATCGACACCATAGAGTCTTTCGATTTGTCGTCAATTCGCCCCTTTTGAACGGTCTAACAGCCTAGAACCTGTTTGGCACAAGAACTTGCCGAGACGCTTGCGGGGCATGGCCCGCGGTTGCCGGCCGGTGAGAGGCGGGGTTGCGAGCGCTTGCGCAACGTTGACGAATTCTCCAAACCAATCCCTGTCGGACTTGTTTTAGGAAGTGGATTGATCGCGACGCGTGTGAAGCGGCGCAAGAAGGAGAAGGCTTGCCAGGGAAACGCCGCAGAGTACTGCAAAGCTCGCTGGGTATCCCCAAAGTGTGGTGAGGCGGCCGCCAGTCCATGCCGACCATGATTCGCAGCCGTTTGTGGCCGCCATAAAAACGCTGAACTGTGTGGCCGCGACCGCTGGGTGCGTCAGCCGCATGAAAAGCGCGTATGAGGAGGCTGTGAACGCACCCACAAAGAAATACATTCCAGTGAGCAATACGAAATGAATCCTGTGGGCGGAGTTCTCGTCTGCCTGAAGATCAAAAGCCGCGAGCGCGCAAATCATCAGAACCCATCCAAGCATCGAGAGCGCCACAGTTCGACGCACCTCGAATCGGTCGGCAAGCGCGCCGCCTGACAGACCGCCGGCCAACGTGGCCGCGACAACGGGAAATCCGTAAAAAAGCCCAACTGTTTCGGCGGATGCTCCGTGGTCGATCAGATAGGGCCCCGCGAGCGCTCCCGTCGCTTCGAATCCAGCGCCTGCGAGCAGCGCGAATCCCAGGCCGAACCAAGTTCGACGATCGCAAAACACTTGGGTAAAGACGGGTACGAACGGTTGTGTTGTTCCGGCTTGAATTGGCCTTTGTCGCTGTTCTTTGACGTTCAACAGAAAACCGAGGCACGTCCATATGCACACAATCAGACCGATGATGATCCAGTTCCATCCGAGACGAGCGGCCAGAAGCAGCGCCATGCCTAATAACATCAGTCCAAAGAGCGAGCCCTGCCAGCAGTGATCGCACCCTGCAAACTCTGCGAGGAACGTCGATTGAGATAGTTTCATCACACTCGAAAGGGTGCATCCGCGCCGGTCATAGGGCAAGATTTCGAGCGCCACGGCGCGGCAACTTAGTACCCGGCTGGTTTATCGGTTCTCGGGTTGTCAAAAACAAAGACTTCTTCTTACAGTGTTACGAATCTCACTGAAATATTCCAGAATCCGCCCCACCGTATCCGTGCCATCTGGGAAGGGTGTGGATGATCCATTCTCCGGCCATTCGCAGGAGATTCTGGGTTTCATCACATCTTCCGCCAGGTTCTTGGAGTGCGGCAACGGAGCCTGCGCAGTTGCCGCTTTTGACATGGAACCAAGTTGTTTGGAAATCCCGGGCGCTAGGACTCGCCGAAGCGAAAGCGGTGAATCGATTCGCTCGTCACCGCAGTCCAAGACGCTGCCGCGTTCATCGAAATCTCGTCAATTTCTTTGGCAGCGATTCATATGGAACATCTCGGCCTCTCCCGTTTCACGGAGGAAGGACGACATGAATTCCGACTTATTGCAACTTGGTCCTTTTCCGTGTATTCGGTGTCTTCCGTGGTCCACTTTCCAAGAATCTTCTCAAGAAAACAAGATTTCCGCTTACAGTGTTACAGAGTGCGCCCCACCGAACTGCAGGGGGCTGAAAACTCGAATCTGACCACTTGCAGCATTGATCCTTTATCGCTCTCCTGGGATCACCTGCCTTCATGCTCCTATCCTCAATCAGATGAGAAAGAAGCAGCCGTGCAGGCGTGTCCTCATTCAAAGACGCGCCCGTCGCCTGCACCAGAGGACGCAACCCGCTTGCCGGATAATTCCGCTTCGGTTATTCTTGCCAGATGACGGATACGGACTTGAAAGAGCTGGTGGCCAGTCTGGCGGTGGCGCAAAAGGAAACAAACCGGCAGTTAGAACAGACCGACGGAAACCTTCGACGATTGGAAGGGCTGTTCAACAACCAATGGGGCCGATTAGTCGAGGCGCTGGTGGAACCGGCCTGTTTGCGGTTGTTTCAGGAATGGGGCATCGCCGTCAATTACACAATGCGCCGAGTGAAATCCGGGGATTTGGCTTCGGGAATGGAGATCGATGTACTCCTGGTCAACGGAACGGAAGCGGTGGCGGTAGAGGTCAAAACCACGTGCCGCGTGGAAGACATCCGGAACGTGTTGGAACAGTTGGACAAGTTCAAGCTGGCGTTTCCTGCATTTGCCGCTCACCGAGTGTACGGAGGGATAGCGGCGATTAACTTTGACGAGGATTCGGACCGGCACGCCTTTCAGCAGGGATTGTTTGTTCTCAAGACGAGCGGGGAGACGGTTGCGATTGCCAATACGCACGGATTTCGGCCACGGGTATTTTGAATTGTGATCGAAACGATTTGGCGCAGAACAACTTTTTAAGGGTGAGCGCAACCAGTTCCGTATTCAAGGTGCCAGCGATATCTCGGTGGCGCCCTTTGGAACGTCTTTAACAGTTTCTTGTCCGCCCGGCCATCGCACCCAGATTTGTTGCGGTTCACCTATTTTTGCCATTACGACGGTGCTGCTGTCTTGAGACCAGTAACCCGATCCTAAATGAATCTCACGAACAGGTCCGCGGCGCTCGCCGGAAATCAATCGCACGGCGGCGCCGACGGCGGAGGAATTGGATGCCCCCCCTTGAAGCGTGACGCGCACGCCCGGGCGCGCCTGTGTGTTGCGATACAACAGGGTTGGCGCGCCGTTTTGAGCGACGGCAAGATCGACACGACCGTCGCCGTCGAAATCGGAAACAGCGGCTCCGCGTCCCTCGCCATAGACGGCCACACCACTGCCGCTTCCCGGAACAGCCGAGAATTCACCGCGACCATTTCCCATCAACACCACACTCCGGCCCGCATCAAGGCGCGATGAACTCGGATGCACAGGAAAGAAATTCTGGCTCATGAAAATGTCTTCGGTTCCGTTCCCATCGAAATCGGCGACACACACGGCGAATCCAGGAGCGACTTGCGCTTCACTTGGAAGCGGCACCGGTTCAAAGTGATCACCTCGATTTAAGAAGACCGTCGAGGCAAGCCATGTGAGTCGTAACGGCGCACGGTTCCGATGCGCCTCGCCGGCGATTTGAAACACATCGGCACGATTGAATTCATCGAAAGATTGAAATCGTTCACGAACCATCGGCAAGCCCTGGGAAATCGCGTTGAAGCTTCGAATGGGAACGGTCTTCTTGAGGTCCGGATCGAAAACCGCCTCGATCATGTCGATCGAACTGTTTCCGTCGAAGTCTCCGAAATAGAGTAGTGGCGAAAAAACGCCCGCCAAGCCTGCCTCCAATGCCGATGAGGAAAACAGAACTTCCGCGCTTTTCGATTCTCTTGGCGTCTGATACGGACTGTTCAGACCCCAGTTTGAGGCGGCCAAATCGAGCCGCCCGTCTCCGTCGAAGTCGCCCGCATGAATTCCGCCCCAAATTCCCACGAACGGCGCGAGACCCAATACAGCTGTGGCATCCTTGAACCTGCCCCTCTCATTGATGAATACTCTAACAGCTCCCCATTCACAGGCGAGCGCGAGATCGGGCCAACCATCGCCATTCAAATCGGTGAACACAGCGCCGCTCACAAGACCTGCCGACGCGAAGGGAGCCGAAGTGTTCGAGTCGATCTCGAGGCGTCCATTGGTGTTGAGGCAAAGCAGCGAGTCCGCAGGTTCAGGCCATTTTCCGGGAATACAACGGTCGCCAACAAAGAGATCCAAGTCGCCGTCTGAATCAACATCCGCCATTGCCAAAGGACCCGTGCTTGCGAGCCGGCCGGAAGCGACGTCCAGGAATTGGCCATTCCCCGTATCGAGTTGGCGAACGGCTGCTCCGATCGGCAGACCGTCTTCGTAGTTTGACGACCCGAAGACGAAAGCTGTTTGCCCAGGAGTATTTCCCCAAGCGAGGACCCCGGTCTGGTCGCGAGTCTGTTGCTGCAGCGCCTCCGCGCCCTCCCGTTTATCGAAGCCGCCTTTTGTGTTGTTAAGATAGACCGACATCTGTCCGCCGCGTCCACTTCCGATAATCAAATCGTCCCACCCGTCATGATTCACATCAAACCAGGCGATTCCGGGACCGAGCTGGCTCAGCTTTCTGGGCAGAAGAGGTTGCCGGACAAAATCGTCGAATGGTTCATCGACATGCTCGTGTGCTATGAGGTCACTGACATCTTCGAATAGTGGCAGATCAGATCTTGCGTTTTCAGGATGTAACTCTGCCGTCTGGGTTTCGCTCGTTGCTGGCGTAACAACAGCGTTCGGCTCCAAGATTTCATACACTCGATCGGCTTTTACCTTTTCAATTGAAGTGGTCCTTCCGTTTGGCCATTGAACCTCGATTGTCAGACTCGCTCCCTTTGAGCCTGCGGCAAATACTCTCAAAGCTTCGTCGCACGACAAATATCGCCCTCCTGAAATCATCTCTTGTGATTGACGGACGGCGGCCCCGGACACGCGAATCTTTGCGCCGATGCCGAATCGGTTCGAAGGATTTCCCTTCAACCGAACGGCCATTCGTGGGTTCGGACAATTGTTTCGATAAATACCCGCGGGCTCGTTGAGGTTGTTGACGACCACATCCAAATCGCCGTCGTTATCCAAGTCGCCGAGGGCCATTCCGTGAGAAACTCCCAGTTGATCGAATCCCCATTTGGCTGAGGCGTCTTCGAAGGTCATATCGCCCCGGTTTCTGAAGGCCACATTCGACTGCCGCATCTTCGGAAACAGGAGGAGTTTCTTGGGAATCATTTCCGTCCGCCATGGGCCGCGCGCCCGTATCCGCGCCTCCGCATCCAGATCCTGTGTATCGAACATGTGTCCGGTGGAGCAGAGCAGGTCCTCAAATCCGTCCAGATCCACGTCCAAAAGAACGGCCGACCATGTCCACTCGGAAGCGGGCAAACCCGCGTAAAACGCGATCTCCGCGAACGTCCCGTCGCCCCGATTCCATTGCAATGTATTTCGATCGAATTGCGGGCGATCGTCGAAAACGCCCACTGGAGACAGGTAAGCGTCGGCGGCCGCCAATTGCATCAACCGCCTCGAATGCTTCAGACTCAGCATGTCCGCCACGAAAATGTCATCGAATCCATCGCGATCGAGATCTCCGAAATCGACCGACATCGAAAACGTGGAGGTATTCCTTAACGCATATTTGGAGATCAATCGAAACCGGCCTTTGCCATCGTTGATCCAAATCTTGTCGGTGGAATGAAAATCGTTGCAGACATAAAGATCCGGCGAACCGTCGCCATTGATGTCGCGAAACATGGCCGACAAACCCCAGTCAAACGGTGGTTTCATGAGTGGCGTCCCCTCTTCGTCATGGAACGTTCCTTGCGCCCAGGAATCGGGAACGAACCGGCCGGTTCCATCATTGCGGTACAGCAGATCGGGTTCGCCATGTTCCAGCACGCGACCTTCGGGAGTGTATTCCAATCGATTTCGGTCCTGAGGCTGAATCATTCGCCTGCCCCCGAGACTCATTACGGCGAATCCCGTGGTTCGGATCGTGGTTGTGCGATAATTTGCCACATACAGATCCAGATCGCCGTCTTGATCGATGTCCGCCAAAGCCATGCTGCCCGCGCCAAGTTTTCCAATCAGACCCGCGCCGCGTGATTCCTCAAATGTTCCTCCACCGTTATTCAGAAAAAGCCGTGTGCCAACCCCAATGCCCGTCACCAGCAGATCGAGGTCGCCATCGCCGTCCACGTCTGAAAACGCCGCTCCTGTCGAGAATTGGTCCGCGCAGCCGGCGCCCGATGTGATGTCGATGGACTCAAACTTCCAGTCTCCCAGGTTTCGATACAGAACATTTCCTCCCTCCAGTCTGCAAAGATAAATGTCGCACCATCCATCACCATCGATGTCGCCCAAAGCCACGCCCGAGCCGTTCAAACGGATCTGGTTTTCGGATGCTTTTTCATCCGAAAGATAATTGGCAAAATCGATCCCTGTCCGCAAAGCGGAGAGCGGCGTGAATCCGGGTTGGCCTGTTTCGTCGAAAATGAGCGGGGCACTTCGGGCACCAGCATTCGTTTCCCATTGAAGAGTTGGTGGCGCAGCGGCGGTTGGCAAATCGCTCGGCAAATCGATGACAGCAACCGAGGCGAGAATCCAAGTCCGTTTCAGAAGAAGGTGAGGTATCGATTTCCGGCTTGCCACGACCCGGAGAATCGTTAAGCCCGAAAATGAATGCAAGCAAACCTCGCCCCGGGCGGCAATTCATCAGCCAGTTAATCCACAAAAAGAAACTCGTTCGAAAGGATGAGAGCCTGGGCAAATTCAGTCCAAGGATTCACCCTTTCTTTTGCCACGCCGCCATCTGAACGAGTGAAACGTTCGGAGAAAA
This sequence comes from Verrucomicrobiota bacterium, assembly GCA_027623095.1. Taxonomy (GTDB): domain Bacteria; phylum Verrucomicrobiota; class Verrucomicrobiia; order Limisphaerales; family SIBE01; genus JAIPJX01. The sequence goes on along the minus strand of JAQBVM010000065.1, from coordinate 7,684 downwards.
ATTCCCGAGCAAGAATCAGCTCCTCTTCAATCGGCGCGCGCGCGTAAATCAAACGGAAAATCCGGACGACGCATTCGGTTATCTGCCAGGAGTCCGGATTGGAACTCGCCATCGATTCAGATCCTCGAACGATCGCATCCGCCTGGGCGATCACGAACGGGCTGTTTAAAAGGAATAACGATTGCTGCGGCACCGTCGTCCGAGAACGTTTCGGCGCGGTAATGTCGGGATTTGGGAAATCAAAAACGCCGCAGATCTCAGGCACGTGTTCCCGATCCAAATACGTGTAGATTGCGCGTCGTTGGTTGCTTTGATCGTCCGGCGCTTTTCGAACAGGCGGCCCGCCATGCGCGCGGGCGAGATTGCCTGAGATCGCGAGCATTGAATCGCGCATCGCTTCGAAATCCAACCGCCTGCGGTTCGCACGCCAAAGGAGCCGGTTTTCAGGATCGGCGGCGCGGCAATCCGGACGGTCGATACTTGCCTGCCGCCATGTGTTCGACAAGAGAATCAAGCGGTGAAGTTCCTTAATAGACCACCCGTTGTCTTTCAGAACGTTCGCCAAGAAATCGAGGAGCTCAGGATGACTGGGCGGAGAACTGCGCATGCCGAAGTCGCTTGGAGAATCCACAAGCCCGCTTCCGAAATGCCACGCCCAGACGCGATTCACGATAACTCGCGCGGCAAGCGGATTCTCCGGATGCACAATCGCCCGGGCGAGTTCAAGCCGCCCACTGCCGTTTGAAACCGGCTCCAGCCCGAAGCGAGAAAGCATGCTCGGAATTCGATGATCCACGCGCTCGCCCAACCGCTGCGGGTCTCCGCGAAGGAACACGCGTTGCTCAATCGGGTCAGGCCGATCGGCCATACTCATCGGGCGAGGAGCCACGCCGTCCCACGCCTCTAGAAAAACCCGTTCGATATCAGCGAAATGCTTTCGGACATCGACGCTTTCATCCAGCGTGTAACAATCCTCCGATTGATCCAACGTGATGGTTCCCGGCGCGTCCGGCTCGTAAAGCGCCTGCCGCAGTTGTTCTCGATCCACGTTGTTGAACGCAGTCGCACCCGGCGTTTCTTCAAGTTGTGTTTGCCACTGTGCTTCCGTTTCCTCAAGCAGCTCGCCGTAGATATCCGCGACATCGGCCATTGAAGAAACAGATTTTCCGGAAAACGCAGCCGCGACGATTGGGTTGGCCAAAGAACTCTTTTGCCAAGCTTCCAACTCCAATGCGGCCCTCGTTGAAATCTCATCTCGTTGAAGGCCGCCGATTCGAGTCCACAACCCGAACACCGGATCATCCGATTTGCGGGAAGCAAGGAAGCTCCGCCAGCGTACCACTGCGCCACTTGAGTAAGCGGACACTTCGCGGATCAACCCGCGTTTGGTTCGTAACTCGGCCTGCGCCATAGTCCGGTGCTCCGGCGTTGATTGAACGATGTAGCGGAGATAATCACCGGCCCAAGCGCGCTGCTCGTGCATGATTCTTTGATGCAGATCTGACCGCAGTTTTTCGAACTTGTCCGATGCTTCCTGGAGTTTCTTGAGGAATTCGTCGTCTTCCGCCGGACCAGCGGCGGTCAACCGAAGCGCCTTCGCGGGAGTCGGTTCCTGTGAATTCGCTAAGATGGCGTAAAGCCCGTAGTAATCTTTGGACGAGATTGGATCAAACTTGTGATCATGGCAGCGCGCGCAAGCCGCGCTCACTCCGAGAAACCCGCGCGTTACCGCATCAATCCGATCATCGATAATCTCATGCGGAAAAAAATTGTAACGCGATCCGACCGTGAGAAACCCAAGCGCTGCGAGAGTGCTTGAATCCTTCGTTTCGGCAATCCGATCCGCCGCAAGTTGTTCAAGCACAAACCGATCAAACGGAACGTCGGCATTCATCGCTCGAATCACATAATCGCGATAGGTGTATGCAAATGGATAACGTGCTTCACCCCCATCAACGTATCCTTTCGAATCTGAGTATCGCGCGACATCCAGCCAATGCCGTGCCCATCGCTCTCCGTACTCGGGCCGCGCCAGGAGCCGGTCCACAAGTTCCGCGAACGCGTTGGGTGAAGCGTCATTTGCGAATGCCTCCACATCGGCAAAACTCGGTGGCAACCCAATCAAATCGAAGTAAGCCCGCCGGATTAATGTTCGCCGGTCCGCCTCGCCTGAAGGCGCCAGTTGCCCGGATTCAAGCCGTGCGAGAACGAAATGATCGATCGGGTTCGCCGGCCAGGATTTGTTCCGCACGCCGGGGATCTCGGGATGACGGATTGGCTCGAACGCCCAGTGCGGTTGCTCTTGGATCAAGTGCCCGGCAAGACCTTCACGCTTTTCTTGCGGAGGTTCTTGACTGCCGAGCTCAAAAGGCAATAGGGAGACTCCGATCAAAATGGCAATCCCGAGAAGGCGGACGCCTCTTGAAGAGCGCACGGCAGGATTCAATTTGCGTTTAGAGAACATACTCTTGAACGTGACGCATTCTTCTCAATGCTAGGCTCTCGCGAGCGCGTTTTCGCTCACGAACAGATTTCGCTCCCGGAACGGCGCGGGACTTTCCCAAAGCAGCATCGCGCGGATCGCCGGGCCCGAACTGGCAAACCATGGGTGTTTGAGTTTGCGATCTTCGGTCCAAGCCCAGTCCGGTGGCGCCGCGCGAATTTCGCGTGCAAGCGAGACCGCCACGGCCGCAAGATATGCGTCGCAAACTTCGCCACCGTCGAACCGCGAACCGAGCCGTTTCGGTTCAACCGCCAGCATCGCCAAACGGCGATCGATCCGAAACTGGTCGAGAAAATCGGCCAGATGCCGGTGAAACTCACGCCGGTCGTTTGACCAAGCGGCAACTTCGTCCAGTGAATCCGGTCTTTTCATTTGCGTCCGTGCAATTCGTTGAAAATGTCCTCGAGCAGGTACTTCGTCCGCGGCGGAATACGTTCCGGCGGATAATAACGAGTCACAATCTCGATCGCCTTTTCAGCCGAAGTTAAGCCGAGATGATTTGCGAGAAAACGAATGTCTTCCTCGTCGCCTCTTTCGTCCGGCCCCGCTGGCAGCCGCGCGGCGAAACTTTTCATGGCCAGCATGTATTCCGGTGTGGGCGCTGTCACTCGCAGCGCGCCAAACTGCGGCAAATCGCCCGCCGTGACTTCGTGCCGCTCGGACACAAATCCTTTCGCACCGTCGTTCAACCAATCCTTAGGCAGATTCAGATCCTCGGCGACTTCCAAGGCGACTTCGCGAATCACGCTGGATGGCTGGAAAATCGCATCCACATCCTTGGTGCTTGCGCGTGAGCGGAACGCCAGCACCATCACAGTGCCGCCAAGCAAGCACAACTCTCCCCTCACACCCCGTTTCGCGAGCCGATCGCTCACATTTTGGAGTGCCGCGAGAATTGTCGTTCGATCCAGTTCCGAAGCCATTGGAATCGACATTACAATCGAGCCGACTCTTTTGCCAGCCTCCGATGGCAACTACATCCATTCGCGCGTCTTCGGCGAAACTTATCCAAACAGCTCCGTGATCGGTTGTCCGTGATCGGTAATTGGCACGGGGCGATCTTCCGCGTAAAGCTTGCGAGCTGGATTGATTCCCAGCGCGCTATGAATCGTCGCATGAAAATCCGCGACCGAAACTGGCCGTTTGACAACCGTTTCTCCCAGGTCGTCGGTCTCGCCTATGACCTGTCCAGTCTGAAGACCTCCTCCCGCAAGCAGACAGGTGAAGGCTTTGGATTGGTGCCCCCGCCCGCCTCCGCTGTCGAATTCGGGCGGCCGGCCAAATTCAGTCGCCATCACGACCAATGTTGTCGTCAAGAGGCGGGTTTTCTCCAAATCCAGCAAAAGGGCCGAGAACGCTTGATCCAGGTCCTGGATCAATAAATGTTGGTTGAGCTGGCCTTGGTTGTGCGTGTCCCACCCTGTGCCGTTCAAAAAGTTGAGATTAAACGATACCTCAACAAACCGGACACCCGCCTGAACAAGACGGCGCGCCAGGAGGCACCTTTGACCAAATTCACCACCGTACGATTCTCGCAGGGATTTTGATTGCTTCGAAAGATCAAACGCGCTCAAAAACTCAGGCCCGGCCATTCGAAACCCCTGCTCGTTTACCGATGAAAGCGCTTCGATGTTGGCATCCTCCAAACGGCGTCCTTGATACTGCTCCTGCAAGATCGACAACAGTCCCTGACGGCGCTTGTGCCGTTCCGTATCCACGTCTGGAGGCCGAATGAATCCGGTTGGTCCCGTCTCGGTTTGAGTGAGATAAACGTAGCCGTGTTGGGGCCCCAAAAATCCCGGGTCCCGGGCGATGTTCGGGTACCCCATCACTACATACGCTGGCACCGCTTCGGATTTGACCCCCAACTCATGCGATACAATGGAGCCGATCGAAGGATAGGTGATTGTGCCGCTCGGGTTGCGGCCTGTGTGCATCAGGTTCGTAGCCGCTCCATGTTCGTTCGATATGCCATGCTGAATGGAACGAATTGGCGCGCACCGGTCCAGCAAGGGGGCGGTTCGACGAAGATGCTCGCACACTTGCACGCCCGGGATGGCTGTCGAGATCGTGCCGTAATAGCTTCCCGGCTTCTTTTTGCCATCGCCGCGCCCTTTCGGATCAAACGTATCTATATGCGCGGCCCCTCCGCCCAGCCAGATAAAGATGCAGGCGTCCGCCTTGCCGCGGACGCGCTCAGACTCCGCGGGCTGCGCGGACAATGGAAGACTCAGTCCGGCGGCACCTAGACTGAATGCGGCGGCAGTGCCGGTCCTGATAAAATCCCGGCGATTCGATTTGAACGTTGTCATGGTTTTAACGCGCGAAAGTCAGAGGGGTTTTCACCGGGTTATCGCTTTCAAAAGTCATTATGGAACCAGCCGGAATTCGGGCGAATTAATCATAGACCAGACCAGGTCCTCGTATCTCTCTCGGAACTCAGAGGTCAGACGGTTCGTCGGCACGTCGCCGAACCGAAGCTGGCGTTCCTCTTCCATCCGGATCACCGTGGCTTCGGCGCTCAAATGATTCGCCCACGAAACACGCCTGTCCGAGACATACCGCTCCCGTTTTTCCGCTGGTCCGCCCAGGAGCCTCGATTTAAAGTGAGGCTCCAAGAGCTCTCGAGCAGCCCGCTGGTCCTCAACCGATGGAGTCCGGGTCAGAATGCGAAGAAACGTCCGTTCCACCAAGTCTTCCGAAGACTCCGCATCAATGGCCATGCGCGTCAAAGCGCTGTCATCCGACAAACGTGCCATCCGGGATCCCATGATTCCATTTGCCAATACCAGACATTGCATCGGCGATGGCTCGTCTCGTCGAACCGTGATCGGATTCTGGCGAGATTGCCTCCAGCCAAATGCGGTCAATACATCGACGATCGACTGAGCCACGGGCAGCGCCAAAGCCGGACGGTCCCGTTCGTTCATCAGGGCGGTGAATTCCCAGGCGCGCGCGGGCCTGCCAAGGTTCAGGAATTGGCTTAAACTCCGGTTTCCAGCCGGATTCAAATTAAGTTCCTCGCAATTGAATCCTTTGCCGCTCACCTGGAAAAGTGTATCGACCAATTGCTCGGCTGACATGCCGCGCCGGATTGGTCCCTCGAAAAGCCGGTCTTTCGTCTCTTGAACAGCGGCAAGGCTTGCCACCGGCGTTCGCTGATACGCATGCGAAGAAAAAATCATCCGGGCCAGGGCCTTGAGATCATAACCGCTCAACACAAACTCACGGGCCAAATAATCCAGCAATTCCGGATGCGATGGCACCGCCATGTACCAGTCCTCGGCAGGCTCCACAAACCCGGCGCCCATGTATCGTTTCCAGACGCGATTCACAATGACCTTGGCGAATCGATCGTTCTCCGGAGAAACAACCAGCTTCGCAAACCGCGTGCGTGTCAGAGGGCTCGTCTTGTTTTCGACGCCGAGCGGAATGCGGTCGGTCAGATCCGTCGGGCGAATTAGTGAGGCAAACGCCCAGTGGGGTTCGATTTTTTCTCCGGGTTGCACGGTTACCTTCACGCGCGGTTCCCGAAAACCTTCCACAAAGGGAACTGTGCTTGTGGCCGGGAGTTTCACAGGTTTGCCTTCCAGCATCGCCGCAAGACTGAATGTGTCCCGCTGCTGGTGCGGATTCGACGGAGAGTCATGGCAGCGCGCGCACGAAAGTTTCTCACCCAGGAAAGCTTGCGCGAGAATGTCCGCTTTGGCGGCCATGGGAGCGTCGTTCAGCGTCGCGAGTCTGAACGCGGCGGGTCCACCCTGGTAAACGCTGCCTTCCATTTGAATGAGTTCACCCACGAGGCGATCGAACGCGATGTTGTCGAGAAACGATTGATGCAGCCACCATCGAAACGGACCGGAATTGTTCAGATCGGGTTTGAGAATGCCCGGGTTCTCAGCCAAGACATCCTGCCAGTAACTGACCCAATGATCAGCCCAGCCGGGATGTTCCAGATAGTATTCGATCGCCCAATGGCGTCTCTGTCCCGGTGGCTGCTCCAGATACGTCCGAATTTCCGGTACGGTCGGAATGGTGCCGGTGACGTCCAAAGCAATCCGCCGGAGAAACTCGAAATCAGTCGTCAGGACTGTCGGGTTCGCTCCGGCGTTCTCCAACCGCGCTCCAATAAAAAGGTCAATCTCCGTTAATATCGGAGTCGCAGGGCTCACGCTTGGAAGGGCGGGTCCTGGGCGGCTTTTCAACTCTTCACGAATCCCTTTATGGTACTCGCTCCACTGGCGGCGGACTTCCGCGCTCGCCGTCTGGCGTCGTGCGTTATCCGCGGACCGATGCCGTTCAGTCTGATCGGCTGCATAGTCTGTCCAACCGGCATCTGTGAGCAGCGGAGCGTCTGGTGAACCCAAAAGCTTTGGCAGCTCACCTTTGCGATTAAAACTGACCGATAGTTCACCTGGCGTCGGAACAAGGCCTTTGCCCCCGATGATCGCAATCATTTCAAACCGGTGCGATCGGTCGTCGAGAACAAGTGTCGCCAGTTCTTCCTGATGCGGATAGGGAACGGGTCGCACGGGCGAGTTATCAGACTCGACTGGCGGAGGCACCGGATCATCCCCGGTTGTATTGGGTTCCTGCGGCCTGGTCGCAAGGATTTGGCTTCCATCCACGAAAAAGCGCGCCGCGCCCCGGGCTCGCAAACGGAACTCGTACTCGCCGCCCATTGGAGAACTGTTGAACGACGCTCGAATGACAAATGGCGTGGAACGATCCAACGGAAGCGCGTTCGCGGAATACTTCGCCGGGAAGCGAACGAAACCAATTGCTTGTTCACGATACCGCTCGGAAGGTTGAATATCACCCCGCTCAAACTCTGAACCGGACGGAAGATTCTCAAAGATCTCGACCGCAACCGGGCCGGTAAGAATGGAGTCGGCGGAAGTTTCATTCGTCCGAGGTTCGGCGCAAAATGTTGTCGAAACCGCCGTTGCCAGCAACACAGTAACGAACGGGGATCCGAACTCCGGCAGGCGAAACTTGCGATTCTTCATTTTACAAAACGAGTCGAAAACCAAACATCAAGACTGGGCGACCCAAAGTAATGAACGAAACGATCCAAAGTTTCAATCCAAGAAACAGTTGCCTTTTTGACAAGGGTGTGGGACAAGAAAGTAACCGAAATTGAGTTTCATGGGATTCACGCTTTTTTTTGATTGCTGTATT
>JAQBVM010000443.1 GCA_027623095.1 Verrucomicrobiota bacterium | reverse complement strand
GCTACACTTTTTGACAAAACCCCAACAAAGTTGATGTTTTGTCTCTTTTCTCCGGGAACTTAGGCTAGTGGACTGCAGTATAAAATCCTCAAAGCAGGCAATGGGAAGAAGCCCAAGACTTCCGACACGGTCAGCACACACTACCGCGGCACTTTGATCAACGGCACCGAATTCGACAGCTCGTATCAGCGAGGGGAACCCGTTTCATTTCAAGTGGACATGGTCATCGCCGGATGGACTGAAGCACTTCAACTCATGCCGATCGGCTCGAAATGGCAGCTCTTTATTCCGTCCAACCTTGCCTACGGCGACAGAGGACAGGAGCCTATCCCCCCAAATTCCACATTAATTTTCGAAGTCGAACTCCTCGGCATCGAAGGCAGCAAGGAGCCCTAGATCAAGCCCAATTCCCCGACAATTCGGGTTCCGTCCAGCGTGATCCCTCCCGATTGGAGGCTTTCCCGAGGATCCGCGTAACCGGGAATAATTGTCTCAAGTTGTTCCGCCGAAGCGCCGAGATGATCCCGAATAATCTCACCCAAAACAGACCGGTAATCCACGCTCCTGCGCAGGTAGCGCCCGTTCACTTGAAACATTGAACCCGAGGCTCCGATGGTCCACGTTTTGTTATCGCACTGGTAAACGCCTCCGTTCACTTTGCCTCCCGCGACGAACATAACACCCGCCTCGGCATGGTCGGTCCCTTGATTCCCGTTCTCCTTGCTGGTTCGTCCAAACTCGGAAAGCGTCACCACCACCGTGTCCTCCCACAGCCCGGGACTCGCATCGGAGAAAAACTTCCGTAGCGCGTGCATCGTCCAGCCAATCCACTGCATTCTCGCGGGATGCCCTCCAGTCAATGCCCCCTGCGCGTTGTGAGTGTCAAAACCATCCAATCGCGTCCCGGCAACCACAGCGTCCGTGCGCGCCAGGATTTGCGCGGCTACCTTTAGGTTGTTGAAGAATCCGTAAGAGCTGTTACCGAATCCCTTTTGATTGGAAGCGGCATTCACGGGAAACAGGTGCGTTGTGCCATCTGTGTCGTAGAACTCATTCTGGTCCAATCCAATTCCCTTTAAAGCTTCGATCGAATCGCTCAAGACCCGCCCAGTGCCGAACAACAGATTGCGATTTCTCTTCTCCGGATACGGGATCGAGTTTCCAGCCGTGATCGCGGACAGGAGTTTCTCCCGGTCCGAGCCGTTGCTCGATACGCCCGCCATATCGTAGGACCTGTAATCAGAAAGATTCGTGGTCACCGGCAATCGTCCACGAAGGAGAAGTGGCGTATCCCTTTGGACCGAAACAGCAGGGAACTCTCTGCCAACGTTCATGCCAGTATTAACGACCGCACGATACAAAATTCCGCTGCCCGCCGTCTTTTCTTGAGGCACGCCGTTTTCCCAATAACGCTGGGAATCGAAATGCGATCGCGACTGCTTCGGATAGCCGACACGGTGAATCAATGCCAGCTTGCCATCGTTGAATATCGGCGATGCGTCAACCAATCCCGGGTGGAGCCCCGCGAACCCGTTGCCCAGATCAATAGCCCTTTCAAGGTCCGGATTATCGGGAATCCGGCCCGAAGCGGTCGCCGATGGGTCTGGTCTGGGAACATAAAGACTCGGTCGATTCTCCGTGTTGTATGCATCATCGGCCCACGGAACGATGGTGTTGATTCCGTCATTTCCTCCGCGGAGGAAAATGAAGAGCAGTTTTTTCCTCTGATTCGGCAGATCTGCCGCAGCCATCGCCCGCCTAAGAAGCGACGGCATCCCCAACTGCGTGGCCGCGGCAGCTCCAAGCGCGGCCCGCATGCTTCGGGTCAAAAAGTTTCGGCGTGTAATTATATTAACCATAATATCTGTGATTCATTGCCAAGGCTCCTGCTCCGATCGAGCTCCGGCTAGGGATTCAATTCAAGCGATGCTCCCACCACAGCCCCTCTCGCGCGGCGCCGCGAGGACTGTCGCGGGAGGAACGCCTTTGCACGAATCCGCCCGGCGCCTTCTCCACGCACAAGGAGAATTGCGAGAGGTCTGTGATTGTTTCGTTCTATGTCCGAAAGAGTTCATTGTTCTTGAAAGCGGGGAAGTCCCATCAGCATCGCCACCATGCTCCGGACGCGTGTGTCGTAACCGGAAGAGGAGGATGTCAACCGATTGAACGGACTGGGGCTGACACCGTTCTCGGAAGCATTCAAAAACGCTTCGGCGGCCGTTCGGTCCAAATCGAGATTCGCGCTACCCTCTCCAAGAAAAAGCAAGTCACAGAAAAATTTCGACACAACGGAAGCGTCGAGCCACTGGGAAGAAGGAAGCCTCTGCTTTAATAACGCGACGGGATCGGAAGCTGTATTGCCTTGCTTGAGGAAGCTTTGGACGAAACGCATCCGCTCGACCAGCGCCGAAGTATTGATCCAATCACCACCGATCTCGGACCAGCCGTCGGGCTCTTCTCGATGGAACAGTTCCTGCCCCATCCTAACCATCGGGTTCAGGAGGTCGGCCGCGCGAATATCGGCGGTAAAGCCTCCTCCCGGCTTGGCTGCCCGAATCGACCGGACAGCGCTAACGGTGAATTCAAAAGGCGTTTTCACCTTCTGCCGCGACGCGGCGTGCTCCCGGAAGAGCGCCGAATCAAAGATGACCCTGAGCACACTTCTGAGATTTCCCTTTCTCCCATCCGCCGCGGGCGTGTCCCATGCCGCCATGCAATTTCGAATCAACGCCGCCTCGGAGCTGAGATCCGGGGCTGTGTAGTCGTAGATCCCATGCCGGAAATCCTCGTGAACAAACAGCCGGCAAAGTTTGACACTGAGGTACTCTTGCGTATGAGGAAGATCCGCCAAGTGGCCGACTATGTCATAACCATCCTGCAGGCCCTGGCTCGGTCCACGGACAGGAATCTTTAACTCATAAGACTCTCCGGCATGCGGTGAGCCGAATCGGCTGTGAACAGTTTTGCCAGCAAAAATTGTCTTTTCACCCAGATCGTGAGCTGCCCGATCGTATTGAAGACTCCAGATGCCGGGATCCTTGTCGCGGTCATTGACACGAGCCGCGTAGGGATCATTTTCACTGCCGATGGGAAGTTTTTCGACACGCCAGCCGGTCCAGACGCGGCTCAACTCCTCGATATCTCGCTGATCGTATCCGTTATCCACTCCGACTGTAAAAAGCTCCAATATCTCGCGAGCGAAATTCTCGTTGGGAGCTTTCTTCGTGTTCGTCACGGTATCCAGATAGATGATCATCGCCGGACTCTCGACGCTTATCTTCAGCAAGTCATAGAATGTCCCGTTGGGATTCATGATCACAGCGCGCCACTTTTTCAGCTCGCGGAATTCAAGATCTGTCGCCATCAGCCCTTCAGTTCTCTCCACAAGTTTACCGTTCAGAAAATCGCGGCTCTTTTCATAGAACGTCGTGAAATGGTTGTCCACAAACTGAGTCATAACCTCCAACAACTGGCGTTTCGAGCGGACAGCGTGCTGCACAGTCCAATCCTGAAGATCACCGATCTCGGCGCTCTGATTCGCAAGCTTGGTCATCGGACTCAACGGGGGAGACGAGGCAACAACACCACTGCCGGAAAGCCTGACTGTGATGCCGCTCAATTTGGCTGGGTTCGGAAGATACCAAAAACTCGCCGTGTACGTTTTCGAATTTGACAAGGCCGGCCTTAGGGTTCGCCAAATCGAGGATCCTTTTGTGGTTCCTCCGCTGGATGCCAGCAAGCGCAACGATGCCTTTCCCGAATGGCTCGTGCCGGCGGTCACTTCAGATTTCGAATGATTATTCGAAACTGTCCATTCAACGAGATCCGACGGCTCTTCGAAATCTCCGCCACCCAAAAGATTCAATCCCTCCCCCGCGGAGGAACCCTGAACGAGCTTGAGGTCGTCGATGTAACCTTCACCCGGCGAAGTCAGATAAATATAGAGGTCGGAACTGGTTCCAGGACCCGTCGCCCGAATAAACTGCCAGCCGCTCGGCGTGGAGATCACGTCGATATCGAGATCCTCACCAATCGCCTCTGGAGCAAGCTGCTCCTCAATGAACTGTTCGGGTCCCAGAGCGGTCACCCGCTCGATTTCGTCCGGAGTTGGTCCGAAAGCGAGCCGGTTTAAGACTGTCGAAACGAGAAGCTCGTTCCGGTCAATCGGATCAACTTGTATCCGATAGAATTCGAGCGGCAACGTCGTATCCACCGGGCCAATCCAATCGTATCCAGCACGGACTCCCGAGGTATCCTCTAGGAAATTGCCATCGAGTCTTGAAGATCGAAGGATCCGGTACGCGCGCGCTCCAGGATACGGAGTGAACCGCAA
>JAQBVM010000442.1 GCA_027623095.1 Verrucomicrobiota bacterium | reverse complement strand
TGAGCAGTTGACGGTTCTCAACGAAAACCTCAGCGCGGCCAACAGCCGTCTGAAGGATGTCGATGTGGCTGCTGAAAGCACGCAATTTGCGAAGATGAACATTCTTGTGCAATCGGGCACAGCGATGTTGGCGCAAGCCAATGTGCTACCGCAATCGGCGCTTCGATTGCTCGGATAGTCAGAGTTATAGGCATCCAATTGCTGGCAACAGCATAAAAGCGAAGGCGGCGCCATTTGGCGCCGCCTTTTTCTTGCTTTTTCGCGACAGGATAAAGAAACGGGCCCTTACAATAAGTTCGAGATTAACACAACCTCTGGACATTGCCGGTGCGGAAGTTTCGGATTTAACGCAGTGGCAGTACACCCTGCGGGCGAGTTCCTTCCCTTTGACCCTCACCGGAGCTCGCTCAAAAACTTCAAGAGATCCGCGACGTCCTGTGCTGTCATATCCTGCAACAGGAGCTCCGGCATGAGCGAAACAGACTGCGGCTGAAGCGAGCTGACATCCGCCATCGGGATTCGAACCTCTTTGGCGTTCAGATCCTTAATGACAATCTCGTCAGCGGTTTTGTTCAGAATGAAACCGGAATACGAGAACTCGTCTTTGGTTTCCACCTGATAACTAATGAAGTTTGGCTCGATCACTTTCGAGGGAAACAGAATGTTGTCGAGAATGTTCGCTCGATCGTACTTCCGGCTGATCAGACTCAGATCCGGCCCCAAGAAGGTCCCTTCACCTTGGATTTGGTGGCAGCGCGAACATTGCAGCCCCTCCTGTCGAAACAGCAACCGCCCTCTGTCAGCGTCTCCAGTCAAAGCGAAAATCTCCTCTGGCCGGATGTTTGCCCCGAGTTTCTTGACACGCTTTTCATGTGGCAAGAAGCGCTCGAATAGGTCTCGCACTTGAAAAGCGGGATGCGCCACCGTCTGTTCTGCCACGGTTTCCGCGAACCCCCCACCCCGCTGGCTGACAGCCGTCATCAAGGCGAGGGCTCCGTTTACGCTCCCGATGAGCCGTTTGAACTTGTCCGGCTCTCGCCGCAATCCATCCTCGGAATTCAGCAACTTTTTCAGCAACAATTCGTTTTCGGCTCGCAGATTTCTGCCATCAAGGCTCTCGGATTGATCGTCGGATAACGTCTGCGGCAGTTGCCGAATCCAATTATGCACAAGCTGAATTCCCTCTTTATCCGCGAACCGCGAACCGATACGCGGCATCCTACCCTGCCCTGTCGTGCTGATGCGATAGTAAAGCGCCGAGCTGTGGGGATCACCCGGCGCAATCACGCGTGCGCCGGTCAATCCGAATCCTCCTTGGGACGGAATCTGACCAATGGCCTTCATCTTGGCCGGTACCGTGTCGTAGTCAAAATGCGAAACGACCGCGCCACCGGCGCCCTCACGATGGCAGTGAGCGCAATTGGCATGGAGCCACGAACGCGCGCGTTCGTCCAGCTCAGCCGCTGTGTCCGAAGGATCCGTGAATTTGGGACGCGCCCGAGAGTCGAGCGGTTGATCGAAATAATCCAAATGCGAAAGCGTGCGAAGCTGATTGTCGGCAATGAATCCGTCGTTCTCTCGCGCAATCCTGTTCGATATCGCTCCAGCTTCAACAGGTTGGCTTCCGCGATAATGAACATCAAGATTCAACTGAGATGCTGTAAACGCCAGAGCATAGTTGGCCCAAGGATTGTGGCATCGCATACATTCCGCGCGGCTGTGAAAACGCCACACCTGTTTGCGGAGGCCATCGGGAGAAAGTGCATCCTTGACATCAAAAACCTCCTCCTCACCCTCGGGATTGACGAGTTCCGCATCCTCCTGCGTTTCGTTCCATCGATACGAATACGCGTGCCAGTCCAAACCGTCGTAATGGAGGACTTGCGTCTCGATCATGCGCGCGCTTTCCGAGTTGCCGGATTCCATCTCCAAAGACAAAGTCTTGGCGAGTACGGCGTTTGTCGGGTAACGCCACTCGTTCTTGGACTGATACAGCCAGACATCCTTCGATCCGGTTTGAATTCGAGACCTGCCTGGAAGGCCGGCGAATCGTTCCGCTCGTGCGTGGTCGGACCACATTCCAGCATTCACAAAAAATGGAATCACGCCGGGAGCGGGACGATTCTCTTTTACATTGGCGAAAAGCCCGGTCTCGCTGAGTCGCCGTGGAAATGACATGTGCGACGGCGATGCGGCATTCTTTTCGAGCTGATAAAGGCCGCCACCGTAGTCGGCCACAAAGAGCTCGCCCGAGTGATCCTCGCCAAAGCAGATAATCTGAAGGGGCGTATCCGCAAGCTCTACCAGCGAAACGAGCCTGTTTCCGTCGTTTCGGAGCGCCCAAATTTTGCCAGTGACCCAATCGCCATAAACGTACGCGCCAGCCAGTTCTTTCAGCCGCGTTCCGCGATAAACAAAGCCGCCCGTCACGGAGGCCGCCTCCGAGTGAGGATGCGCTTTGACCGGAGGCAGAATCGGTGTGGGACCGGTTTTCAGATTCGGATTAATCGATTGGGGTCCTTCCACGATGCTCCATCCGTAATTGCCGCCCTTTTCCACACGGAAGACCAGTTCCCAAAGTTCCCAACCAACGTCCCCGGCCCAAAGGTCGCCGGATTGACGATCGAAACTCATTCGCCAGGGGTTCCTGAATCCAAACGCCCAGATCTCGGGCCGCGTTCCTTCCAAACCCACAAATGGGTTATCCGAAGGAACTCGATAGCTCGCTCCGGCGTCCGCATGATCCACATCGATGCGAAGAATGGATGATAGCAAGTCGCTGTTATCTTGACCTGTTTTCAACGGATCCGGTGGATTCGGACTCGCGGCGTCTCCTGTCGAGATGTAGAGACAGCCGTCGGGACCAAACTTGAGCGAACCTCCATTATGGCCACCTGACACCCACGTGATCAATTGAACTTCACTCTCCGGCTCCACCCGCGGTGGATCCTTCTGGGTCACGGTAAATCGCGAGACAACCGAGCCGTTGGGTAAACCTGATCTCAACACATAACAGACATAGACAAAATGGTTTACCGCGAATTTGGGATGAAATTCAAGACCGAAGACTTGCTGGCATCCATTTATATCTCTCGCCGCATCCAAGAACAGATCGGGTTCCCTGCCGTTCTGATTATTTGGGAACGAATAAATCTTTCCCCCCAACTCGGCCAGATACAAACGGTCGGATCCGGGAGCAAACGCGATCTCGACGGGATTGGTGAATTTCAGGTTTGGAAAGACACGTCGAACGGAATAGGGCGCTGGCGGTTCCGGAGTTCCGACGATCCGGGATGTCGTCCACGGAACACGCTTATCAATACCAAACGGTTTTCCAGAAACATCAGACTCGGACAAGGATGCCGCTCCGGAATCCGCTGTCTGCGCGCTTGTGGAAGGGAATCGTTCCGACACCGAAATCGCGGCGAACCAGGCGAACAGAAAGAAGACAAAAGTTTTTGAAGCGTTCATGTTCTTTGAAAACAATGAGAGCGATCTTAGGGTTGAAACCGATCACTGCATAGCCCGGAAAATAATGAAATTCCCGCACCAATACCATTCGACAGGATTCAGGATCGATCCATTCATAGTCTGCGTTGAGCGAGCAGGTTGACTAGGCGAACGCCAAGGCAGAACGCCACAAACAAGAGTGAGGCGCCTGACAAATGCGACATTCGGACCAAGGATTTTGTCGATATCTTTCCATGCCCGAGCGACACCGCGTAACTCAGCACGAAAAACCATCCAAAAGCACCCGCCGCCATTCCGATCACACAGGCGCTTTTCGAAAGCCAAGTGGACTCAATCCATCGGTGAGAAATGAAGGTCGCTGCGATTGCGACCCAGAACAGGAGCGCGCCAGGGTTTCCAAGAACCCGAACAAATCCCGTCATAAACGCCGTGTGTGGATGCAATCGCTGCTCCACCCGTTCAATGCTTTTTGTAGTGGAAGGAAGCTCCTTTACTAATAAATACTTCACTCCCAAATAGAGCATCGCGAGGAAACTGAGCAACTCGATCGAAGCGCGCAACACCGGCGACGCGAAGATTCCTGAGAAGCCGGCGAAAGCGAGCGCGCAATAGATAAGATCCATGGTCATGGCCCCCAAGCTAATGAGAAGAGCCCATCGAAATCCCCTGCGCGCTCCTTCGTTGATAATCGTGATGTTGATGGGACCGACCGGAATCGAAATCAGAAAACCGCTCACGAGCCCAAGGCATCCGGCTAGGACAAAGGATGGGATGACCATGTGTTTGTCGCCTCGCTACCTTTTTTCATCTTCGTCATCGCCGTCATCTTCGCCCTCGTCTTCGATTTCGCGGCGCATCCGCCGAGAGATGCGCGGGC
>JAQBVM010000441.1 GCA_027623095.1 Verrucomicrobiota bacterium | reverse complement strand
CCAAGGCATCAATCTCCGTTTCTCATCGTTTTCCCAGCGTTCTTTCTTGCTCCAGTCCATGTCCAAGATCTATGGTTGATGGACGATCCGAAACCAAATGCTTATCAATCCGCTGAACGGCGGGCCGGAACTACCCATGTTCTTTTCCTTTCCCCAACCGTTCTCGCCGGCCATGCTGAGCGCCAGCCTAATAAATGCAAATTCCTACCCGTTTTTCCGCCACCGCGATCCTCTTGGGAACCCTTTGGGGGCTGTCCGGGAAGGCGACGGGCGCGGAGCAGGCAACGAAGCCGTCCGGGTTCACGAATCAGGCATCGACCGCCGTCGTGACGACCCAGTCGGCATCCTTCCCGACGAACGGCGTTTCGCGGGTGGCCTCGTTTCATCGCGAATGGAAGCGTGCGGAGTTGCTGCCGGTGATTTCGGACCTTTCCGGCGGGCGGAGTTTCACGCAGGGCAGCGAGGTCTTCGCCAAGGCCATGTGCGGGACATGTCATGCGTTTGGCCGGATTTCCCAGGGCAACGGAATCTCGCCCGATCTGACCGGGGTCGGATCGAGGTACTCGCGAGACGTGATCCTGGACTCCATCCTGACTCCGTCCCTGGTGCTCAACAGCCGGTTCCCCGCCACGGAGTTGCGACTGAGGAACGGCGAGGTAATGACGGGCACGCTGGTGGATCTCACCGACGACGAATACGTCATTGCCGAATCACAGTTCCATCCGGAGGCCACCACGATGATTCCGCGGGCCGATGTGATCCTGGAACAGCCCTCCGCCACCTCGTCGATGCCCGAGGGTTTGCTCGATTCGTTCACTGCGGAGCAGATTCGCGATCTGTTCGCATTTCTGGACGCCCAGGGTGATCCGGATGCCCGGGTCTTCAAAAGCGTGCCGGCCCCGAAACCCATGCCTCCCACGCAACCGTAGTTGGAGTTCACGAACCACCTGTCTTCCTTAAGATTATGACCCATTCCGTTCGCATCCATGTCTCCTTCGCGCGTCGCCCGGTCGCGGTGTTCGGCATCCTGCTCGGGTTTTGGATGTCGAACTTGTCCGGCCAGGAATATCCGGACGACCCGATGCAGGTGATTCAGACCCTGCAGGGGTTCAAGGTGGAAATCGCGGCCAAAGCAGACCGCAAGCAGGGCGGCTGGATCAGCATCACCAAGGATGACAAGGGAAGAATCATCCTCGGCGCGAACGAGCTCCAGCCCCTCACCCGGTTGACCTTGGATGCGAACGGCAAGGTGACCAGGAATGAAACCATCTACACCCCCGTTTCGGAAGTCATGGGCATGCTGTGGCACGAGGGCAGCCTTTACGCGCAGGGCGGCCGGGGGACGACGAACGTCGCCGGGTACGACCGTCCTCTCTACGGGGGATTGAGCGGCGTGGCGGGGCTGCATCGACTCCGCGATCCGCTCGGGAACGGTTCCTTCAGTTCGGTCGAAACCTTGCGTACCTGGACCGGACCCGAAAAGGGACACAGCGATCACGGGGTGCATGCGCCGTACCTTTCGCCGGACGGCCGGCATCTCTACATCATCAACGGCAACGGAGTGACCCAGCCCGACGACGTGTCCCCGAACTCGCCGATGCGAAACTGGGGCGACGACCGGATTATCCCGTTGCTCGGCACGTTGACCGGACGCCTGGGACAGGAACGGCCGCCCGCGGGATTCGTGGGGCGGACGGATTTCGACGGAAAAGATTTCCATCTCGTCGCGGCGGGGCTGCGGAACGCGCTGCACGTCGGATTCAACGCGGACGGGGAGATGTTCACGTTCGACAGCGACATGGAGTTGGAACTCGGAGTGCCATGGTATCGTCCGAATCGGGTGTGTCACCTGCCGAGCGGTGCGGACCTGGGTTATCGGGGCAACAGCGGCAAGTACCCCAGCTGGTACGAAGACTCGCTGCCGCCGCTGCTCGAGATCGGTCTCGCCAGTCCCGTCGGGGTGACGTTCGGTTACGGCGCGAAGTTCCCGGCGCTCTACCAGCGGGCTCTGCTGATTGCCGACCACGGTTACGGCCGCATCATCGCGGTGCATCTCCAGCCCGTCGGGAGCGGGTACGTGGCACGGTCCTGGGATAATTTCGTGTTCCCCAAATCGCTGCTCGCCGACTCGGGAAATGTTCCGATGAACGTGACCAGCATGCTGATCGGTGATGACGGGGCGCTCTACTACGCGGTCGGCGGTCGCAGCGGCCAGTCGTACCTTCTGCGCGTGACCTACACCGGCTCCGAATCCACCGAGCGCGTTGAGTACCGCGACCGGAACGGGGTGGAGGACCGCGCCCTGCGGCATTCGCTCGAAAGGTTTCATTGGACACGGGACAAGGCGGAGGCCGTGGCGGCGGCGTGGCCGCACTTGGGCAGCGAGGATCGCAACCTGCGTTTCGCGGCCCGCGTCGCTTTGGAAACGGTGTCCGCGTCGGCATGGAAGCAGGCGGCCTTGCGGGAAACGGACCCGGCCAAGGCGATCATCGCCCTGCTGGCTTTGGCCCGGGTGGGGGGGAAGGAGGTCAACGAGGACTTGTTCGTCGCCCTGAACCGTTTCCCCCTGGTCGGTTTGCCGGACCGAATCCAGATCCAGAAACTGCGTGTCATCCAGGTCGCGGTGAGTCGGAACGGCAAGCCATCGGCCGAGGCCGTGCAGCAGGTGATCTCAGACATCGATTCCCAGTTCCCTGCGTCGTCCTTCGAACTCAACAATGAGATATCGCAGATCCTGGCTGCCTTCCAGGCGCCCACAGTCGTCGCCAAATCGTTGCGGCTGGCGGGGCAATCGGTGATCTACGAGGAACAATTCTCCTACCGACACAACATCCGATCGGTGAAGGCGGGTTGGACGCCGGAGATGCGCCGCCAGTTTTTCCAGTGGTTCAACACCAACCACGGAAGGGCGGCGCATCGCGCGGGTTACCATGACTGGTTCGCGCGGGTCGGGCAGCAACCGCGCCTGACGGGGAACGAACAACCGTTGAACCAGATCCGGCGCGCGGCCTTGGACACCCTGACGCCCGACGAAAAGTCGGACCCCGAGCTGGCGAAGGTGTTGGGCGGTTCTCGCGGCGCGCCTTGATCGGGGTCGTCCATTCGGGCGTGCAGACGCCCATGCAGGTTCATCAGATGGCTGTCACGCGGAGCGTTTCAGCGATTTCATCACCAGACGCGGCACTTCCACCGCAGGGGGTGCTACCCATGTATATGGGTATTCCAATTCCATCCGGTATCTGCGATTCTCCCCGTCACAAACCCTGATCATGGCTGCACGCCCTCCTGTATTGCGCACTACCGCGGTCTCAGATCGCTGCGGCCAGACCCGAAACCAACCTGACAACTGCCTGCTCCTCCCATGAAAACCCTTCCCCTCCCATCGGTTCGCCGATGCTCATTGCGCCCGTGCTCTTCCGGTCGCGGCGCCTTCGCTCTCCTGCTGTCGGATTTGGCAAGCTTGTGATCGGATAAAGCTTCTTGCGTCCAAGCCAGGTCGTCCAACGTCGTGCGGGCGACCGGCACGCGGCTCAAGCGGCTTAATTCGGACCTCCATAACCGGACTGTTCGATCCCAACTGCCGCTGGCCAGGGTCGCGCCATCGGGGCTGAAGGCCACGCTGGTCACGCGGCTGTCGTGGCCTTCCAACGTTTTGATGAGGGTGCCGTCGCTGACCTTCCATAGCCGGGCAGTGTTATCCAAACCGCCGCTGGCGAGCAGATGCCCATCGGGACTGAACGTCAAACACATAACCCAGCCGGTGTGCCCATCCATAGTATCGATCGAACCGAGCGTATTCACAGGTTCGCCGCCCGGACAACTCCAAAGCCGGACGGTGCTAATATGGTAAGAAGCATTAAAAGCCTCAATAACTTCCGCTGGCACCGAAACACGTTTCGTTATGGTAAGAAGCATTAAAAGCCTCAATAACTTCCGCTGGCACCGAAACACGTTTCGTTTTCATCCCAGCCTAGAACACCAAAATTGGCTTTCGATGTCTAGCGGAATCTTTTGGCCTTCTCCTTCAACATCTTCTGTCTCTCAAAAAAAGACCCTGGGCGTGCTGCTCCTCCGGCTATTTGGTGCTCGCCCTGTGGGTGATCGAGCATAACCTGCCTCCTCAGGGAGGTGGGTTGTGGTGTGTGAAGCAAAGGAGGGGGTCGGTTTCTATCGTCCCCGGCAGCCGCAAGAGACGCCGTTTTATAAGCTGGTTGCGCGATTCTATCCCAAGTTCGAGAGGGTTTATGAAGAGCGCTACCGGGAGCGCTATGGCTTTTGACGACCAATCATCGCCAGGGCCGTGGAGAGGTTCCTGGACTGTGGCGATCTGAAGAAGGGGTTTGCGCGGGTG
>JAQBVM010000064.1 GCA_027623095.1 Verrucomicrobiota bacterium | reverse complement strand
ACAAGGCCGAACCGTCGCCATCCTTTCCAGGGGATACCGTTCCAAACCCTCGCCCTTGGGAAGGCGGATTCTCAACAAACTACTTTTCAAGGAAGAAAGCACTCCTCCCCGAGTGGTTTCCGACGGCAAATCCCTCCTGCTTGATTCCGATGCCGCTGGCGACGAGCCATACATGCTGGCGTCGAACCTGAAGGACGTCGTGGTTCTTGTTGACAAGGATCGTGTCAAAAGTGGCCGGTATGCCATCGAGAAATTCGGCTGCGACACACTCCTGTTGGACGACGGTTTCCAGTATTGGAAATTGCGAGGCCGCCGCCGGGACATCGTCTTGATAGATTATCAACAGCCGTTTGGAAACGAACACCTACTTCCGCGCGGAACACTTCGCGAGCCGCCATCCCACCTTGCGCGCGCCAACACGATCTTCATCACGAAGAGCGATGGCAACACCGAGCAATTGCGGAAGCGGATTCTACAGTGCAACTCCACTGCGAGCATCATCGAATGCGTGCATCATCCTCTTTACTTCGAGGATGCCTTCACGGAAGAGCGTCAAGGATTGGAGTTCTTGAAAAACAAGCGAATCGCCTCTCTTAGCGGGATCGCCCAGCCGGAGAGCTTTGAGAGAAGTTTGGTGAACCTCGGCAGCGAGCTCGTCTATACAAAGAGATTCGCGGATCATCACCGATTCTCGCAGCAAGAAATCTTGAATGTGATCAACCGCAGCAAGAAACGTCAGGCGGAGATTATTGTCACCACGCAAAAGGACGCCGTGCGGTTTCCCAAACTGGATCGCCGGGATCTTCCGATCTACTTCATGCGCGTCGAAATAAAAATCCTGACCGGCGCCAAAGACTTTCAGGACTGTGTCCGGCAGATCTGCTTTCGTTGATTGATGGATCGAGTCCTTTACTACACCGCTTTCGCTGTAATTCGCCTTCTGCAGATGCTGCCACTGAGGTGGGTGGCGCGCATTGGACGACTTGGCGGTGGGATAGCGTATTGGATTGACTCGCGGCACCGAAAAGTAGCGTTAACGAATCTCACACTCTGCTTTCAGAAAGAGCGAAGCGCGTCAGAACTTCGTGAAATCGCCCGTGAAAATTTCCGGAGAATAGGTGAGAACTACGCGTGTGCCGCAAAGACAGCCATCCTTGAGTTGCCCCAACTCCTATCATGTTTCCAGATTGTGGGACACGAGAAACTCGCGCTCTCGACCACGGAAAACCATCACTCGAGCCATATCGTCGCGCTAGGACACTTTGGAAACTTTGAACTCTATGCCAGATGCGCCCAGTTCGCGGACGGGACTCAACCGGCTACAACCTATAGAAGCTTGCGGCAACCGTTGGTGAACGAACTGATGCAATCTCTTCGCATTCGCTCTGGATGTCTCTTCTTTGACCGCAGAAGCGGCGCAAAAGCATTGTGCGAAGCTCTGAACACAAGGAAGCTCCTGCTCGGTCTCCTGGCCGACCAACATGGTGGAGATCGAGGCTTGTGGATTCCTTTCCTCGGGCAGGAATGTTCCACAAACATTGCTCCGGCAGTTCTGGCTCTGCGCTACAAATGTCCGCTTTTCATCGCGATCTGCTTTCGCGTGGGACTCGGGCACTGGCGCGTTGAAGTTGGAGACGAGATTCCAACGCGTGTGAATGGAAGATCGCGCACCGTGGAAGCCATCTCTCGAGATATCAACACCGCGCTGGAAATCGCCATTCGACGGGATCCGGCGAATTGGTTTTGGGTGCACAAGCGATGGAAACCTCGGCGTGCAAACAGCCGGGGATCTGCAAAGACTGGATATCAGGCCGAAATTGCCGAACCTGCGGAATAAAGGTGAAACCGCCCCTACACCCATCGGCCGAGCATAAGATCTTGGTCCGAAGCGTAAACTGGCTTGGCGACGCGGTGATGACGCTGCCGGCCTTAGGGCGCATTCGAGAACATTTTAAAAATTCATCAATCACGGTTCTTACAGATTCGAAACTGGCCGACCTTTGGCGCTGTTTTCCCGCGGTTAACTCCGTCCTGACATTCGATCGCACAGACGGTGTTAGATCAGTCGCCAAGAGGATTCGCGAACAGCGGTTTGACGCTGGCCTCGCCCTCCCCAACTCGTGGAGATCGGCTGCGGAACTCTGGTGGGCGTCAATCCCACGGCGTTTCGGGTACCGAAAGGACGGTCGAGAGATTCTTTTGACCGACGCAGTTCCTCGAACGGATTTTGCCACATCCGCCACGCGGAAACGATCTGTTCGGGAAATCCGCCAGCTCGCGGCAAGCCACGATCCAACCGCACCCGAGGAGGATTCCAAAACTCTCCATCATGTGCTTCATTACTTGCACTTGGCGGGAAAACTCGGTGCAAATCCACGTTCGTTGGAAGTTCGGCTCTCGGTTCCGGAGGACGCGCAATTGGCTGTTCTAAACCGAATTGGAATTGACCCCGCATCACGCCCTGTTCTCTTTGGAATCAATCCGGGGGCAGAATACGGTCCGGCAAAACGATGGCCGGCGGAACGATTTGTTGCGGCAGCACATGAGATTCAGAAACGAACGAAGTGCTGCTGGATAATCTTCGGTAGTGGCAATGACATTCAAATCGCAAAGCAAATTGAAGCCGGACTCATTCGTCTTGCATGTTCCCGAGGCCCTGCGGCTGAAACTTCATTGAACAGAATTGCAGTCAATCTCGCCGGCGCAACATCGCTCGCGGAGCTGCTGGCAGGCTTGAAACTCTGCCATTTGCTGTTGACCAATGACTCCGGTTCGATGCACTGCGCCGCCGCCGTCGGAACAGCGGTCGTTGCGATTTTTGGCAGCACGTCACCCGAACTGACCAGTCCAGGACTCATTGGAGGAGACGCAACTCGAGTTTTGCGGTCACGCGTACCTTGCACACCCTGTTTCAGGCGGGTTTGCCCGATCGATTCAAGATGCATGAACAGTATCGAAGTTTCCGCCGTTGTTGAAGCCGCGATGGACGCGTTCAGGGAAGCCTTGGTAAGGACAGGACTTCTTTGATCAGACAATGAAATCTCAGGACCGCGATTAGCGCGGATTTCACGAGACGCACGGCAACTACAAACGAACGATCCTCCGGATACACAGTGCTTGATTTATCGAAGCGCGGGTCATTAACTCCTTTCCAGGATTATGGAAGAGCGCCGAATTGGAATCATTGGAGGGAGCGGACTGTACGATATCGAAGGTTTTAAGAAGCGCGAATGGAAGAGAGTCAGAACTCCATTTGGAAACCCTTCAGACCAACTGTTGACCGGCGAACTTTCCGGCCGGCCGGTAGTCTTCCTCCCGCGGCACGGACGCGGTCATCGGCTTCTGCCGAGTGAGCTGAACCACCGGGCGAACATTTTCGCGTTAAAAAAACTGGATGTCCAGTGGATCATTAGCGTTAGCGCGGTCGGATCGCTGCAAGCACGCTACAGACCCTGTGACATTGTTGTTCCCAATCAGTTTCTCGATCGCACCAAACAATCATCGTCGCACACTTTTTTCGGCCGTGGAATCGTAGGTCACGTCGCTTTCGCTGAGCCGACGTGTGAAGTTCTTAGAAACATTCTGATAAAGGTCGCCAAGCAGAAGGGTTCCCGAGTCCATCCGAAGGGCACATACGTGAATATGGAAGGTCCAGCATTCAGCACCCGCGCTGAGTCACAGGCCAACCATCGGGCGGGACTCGACGTTATTGGAATGACAAACCTGGGAGAGGCAAAGTGCGCGCGGGAAGCCGAGATCGCCTACGCAACCATGGCGATGGTTACCGACTACGATTGCTGGAAAGAGGACGAGGATCACGTCACGGTTGAAATGGTTCTCGCGAATCTCACGCGAAACGCGGATCAAGCGAAATCAATCCTCACTGAAGCTGTGAAACTTGTTCCCAAGGATTCGGGGTGTTCCTGCCATCGGGCATTGGAAAACGCAATCCTGACTCCGAAGAACCTCTGGCCGGCAAAGATTCGAAAGGAACTCGCGATTCTGTTGAGCAAATACGCCTAACCGCTAATTGCTTTCGACTTTCGATTGATTCGAGCCTTCCCTCTTGCCGGGGTCGCCACCACCAGTACGATAGTGACTGGAGTAGTATCGGTTCTGGTAGTAGTAATAGGAATAATAGTAGGAGTCCTTGCCCTCAAAATCGATGTCGTTCAAGACGTTGCCGATAATGTGAATACCCGCGTTCTGCACCCGTTGGACAGACTTTCGGGCGTGTTCCCTTCGGATCTTGTTAAATTTCGTCACGAATACCACACCATCGGTCATTGCCGCAATGATGAGAGGATCGCTAACCGCCGAAATTGGCGGACAATCAACAATGATCCGGTCGTATCGCTCTTTTAGAAGTTGCAGGAAGTCGGACATTCGTTTCGATCCGATTAGCTCCGACGGAGTCGATGGGACCGAACCGCAACAAACCACGTCCAGATTCGGAACTACAGACTTGTGAACTATCTTGGAGAGATCTTCCTCTTCAGCCATCAGAAAAGAAGAAAGTCCTACAGGACTATGAAGCTGGAATGCTTTGTGAACAGATGGCCGCCGCAAGTCACCATCCACAAGAATCGTCTTTAAGCCGGTTTGGGCAGTGACAATCGCGAGATTGGACGCTACCAGAGATTTTCCTTCAGACGGGATTGTGCTGGTTACCGCCAGCATGCGAAGCTTTTCAGAATTGTGGGTCAGGGAAATGGTGGCGCGAACCGTTCGGAATCCTTCCGCCCCATTCGACTGAGGATGCATGTGAGCCTGCAAATCACGCTCGGATACATTGGCGGCCTTGATGTTCGGGATGTATCCCAAGAATGGCAATCGCAGGTAGGTCTCGACATCGTCCTGGCTCTTGATCGAGTCATCCAGATAGTTCACAAAAAAGGCAAGACCGAGCGCCACACCCAAACCGCCGACCATCCCAAGGAAAATGGTCAACAGTTTCCGGGGTTTGACCGGATTCAGAGGCACCTCTGCGGCATCCACAACCACGATGTTGTTGATCTTATTCCGGCCGGTGAGGTCCGTTTCCTTCATTTTCGCCAAGATTGCCTGGTAAAGAATGCCGTTCTGTTCCGCTTCCCTCTTCAGAATGTTGTAATCAACGAGGAGGTCTTTCAGCCACATTTGCTTGGCTTTCTGTTCCTCCAATTGTTCCTGGAGCTTTCCAACTTCGGCCTCCGCCATCTGCGCCGAGTTTCGCAACGCCGCAATTAAGATGTCCGCCCGAGCGTTGATCGAGTTGCTGAACGAGAGTACTTTCTCCTCCGCACGAATATATTCCGGATGCAAATGCCGATACCTTTTCTTAAGCTCCGCGAACTCCGCTTCCGCAATGCCCAATGCCTTCTGCAACTCCTGAATATGCGGACTGTTTGCTACTTGCGGCACGCTGAATTTCGAGACGCCAGCGTTTAGAAACAGCTCTACCTCTTGAACTGCGGAACGAGCTGAAACTGCGGCGCTCTGGGCTCGGGCATGCTCCGTCGTGTATTGAGTAAGCGCCTGGAGGATAATATTCTCACTGCCTTCGAATGAAACGACTTCATTAGATTTCGAGTACGCTTGCAGTTTCTTCTCAACTTCCTCGAGTTTTCCCTTTTGAGTTTCAGCCTCTTCTCCTAGACGATCCACGACGTCCATCGCTGCGTGCATCTTCTCGTCGAGATTTTGCTGAATGAAATTGGTCGCCAACGAATTCGCAATCGCAGCTGCACGCTCTGGATCGGGATGTTCAACCTTCACATCCACCAACCGGCTCAGCCGGATCGGAGCGATTTGAATATCCCTCGCCAAAGAACTGACCCGGTCTATTGATTGCGCGTATCTTTCGTCCTGCTCCAATTTAAGCTGATTCACTACCGTACCCAATAAACTCCTGCTGGTGAGAGTCTTATACTGAGTCTGGAGATAATCCTGCTCCTGTCTGGCAACCGAAAACCCTTCGATTCGAAGAATATTATCGGCCTCCGGATTGATCTTGATTTGGGTAGTCGCTTCGAAAATCGGTGTCGCTTTGAAAAGGTACATAAGGCTCAAAACGAACACGGAAACAAAAGCCGTGATAATGAGCCAGCGACGCTCTAGAACGACATGCCAATAATGGCGAAGGTTGATGCTCTCTTCCTGCGCCGAGGAATTCGGGTTGTCAAAATTCTCGTTGTCCATAGGGGAGTCTAAAAGAAGGATTCGGGCACGTAAATTACGTCGCCAGGTTCAAGCCAAATCCTCTTTTTCGGATCGCTTGTCTTCCGAATCTCGTCAAACTTAAAGGTGAATGTCTTGCCAGCTCTCGTCAGCTCAATTTCCTTCTTATTCGCCGTCTGCTGAAAACCTTCCGCGTGCGCAATTGCCTCCACAATATCCATTGCCCGTTCTGACGGCAAGTTGATCGCACCGGGTTTGCCGACTTTCCCGAGGACGGAAACAGTTGCGGAACGGTATTCTTTGACATTAATCGTTACCTGCGGATTCACCAGATAACCATTATCGAGCCTCCTCTCAAGAATCGTGGCAACTTCGGCCGTGGTCTTGCCTGAGACATCGACCGCCCCAAGAAGCGGAAACTTTATCGTCCCGCCCGCCTCGACTCGAAGCTCGAGGCTCAAATCCAGCTCTCCCAAAACGACGACTGTCAACGTGTCGGCTGGCGCGACTTTGCGGTCCGCCAATTCTTGAATGTCTGCACACCAAGAGATTGGAAGAAACAGCACACTCAGAAAGAAGCTGCCTATTTGCCTCAAATATTTTCTATGAATTCTCATTTCCTAATATCCCACAGAAAGACTCATGCCAATTTGGTTCACATTATACTCCGCAATACCTTCAGAGCTGCTTTGAATTCTCTGGTGGCTGTATCCCAAACTTGCACTCAACCACAACTGAATTTGATACGCCAGACGAAAATTCGCCGAATACTGGTTGTAGTCGCGCGTTTGTACCGATCCACTTGACTCAAACGAGAGCGCCCCGTAGCTCCCCCCGACACTCGACCTCCACTTTCCGGATGAACCAAGCATCTGGGTCCACTGCAAACTGGTCACATTAGCCGTGTACGACTCGCGCGAGTATTGGATAGACACATCGCTGGACCGAGAAAAGGTGAGTGAGAACGCTGTCTTGTCGGAGAATCGATGATCGAGTGACAGGTTGGCCACGGGAGTCTTTGGAGCCGATGTTCCGTCACTGAACTCGCGAGATTCGAGACCGACTCGAACACTGCCGCTCAATTTGCCGGTAAACCTTCCCCTTGCACCTAAGAATCCCCCCAAGAATTCAACGTGCGGAGGTTTCGATGAAGGAAAGTTTGGGGTCGTGGCTGTTTGCCCATAAAACACTTCCCCGAACAAGGCCGTTTTCGGAAATGCCTGATAACCAAACCCGCCTGTAGCCCGGATCGTGTTAATATCGTTTATGACTACCCCCTCCTGGTAATCCTGAGTGAAGTGAGATCCCTGCAAGTAAACACCTGTTTTCTCGCTGATCCCATAGCCGAGATTGTAGCTGTCTGAGAAGAAACTACGTTCAACACCTATCGATCCAACCGAAGTAATCACCTCGCCACCCGAGATCGGGATCGGATCGCCGCCGATTGGATCCGGGGTTGTTCCTCCACCTCCGGCGCCAGCTCCTGAGCCCGGGTCAACCGGCGCTTGTGGCGTCGAAACAAAGGTGACCAGCCCGATCGGACTGGATAGCAATTGAACGGAGTCTGATCCGGTGAAGAGCAGACGCTTGCCCTGGATGCGAGTTCGAAATCCGAAACTGTGTTCCCCCGAATTCAGATCGCTGCGGTCCAGATAAAAGTGCCGGTTAAACCCGTAATCTAACGAAAGATTGTTCCCAACCTGTTTTCCGAGCTGCAAATTGAATCCTGGACTGACTGTTGTGATCAGGTCGCCCTCACCGTTCGGTTGGGAGAACAAGTTGTCGTTATACGACTCCGACAAGGAAACTCTGGGCCGAAGAAGGAATGGATCCCTGCTGAACACCAAAACATCTGTCGGCTCGATGGCGCGTGATTGTGATCCAATCACCAACAAACCAACGACAAGAACCACCCACAAGCTCGCTAATAATCCGGATCGCATCATTTTCTTTCTTAGGAAGAGATCCGCTTCAATCTCCTCCTTCAAACCCGCGATGAATTCCTTAACCTCATCGTCCGTTTGTTGTCGAGAGGCATTTTACTTCTGATTGGCCAATAATAATCGGACTGGACGGAAATTGTCCTTGAAATGCCGCTCCTCATCGGCTTTATACAGTCGGCAATAATTTCCCAATAATGAAAGCACCCTATTTCAGACTCCTACTTTGTGTAATAGCATTCCACTGTACAATCTCGTTTCATGCGCAAGAATGGACCCGATTTCGCGGGCCAAACGGTTCCGGACTCAGCGACGCAAACACTGTCCCCTCGAAATGGACAGAAGCCGACTTCAATTGGAAAGTTGAACTTCCTGGAACTGGCCATTCATCTCCTGTGATTTGGGGTGACCGCATTTTCCTCACGACTACGCTTGAAAATCCTGCCAAGATTGTTGTTCTTTGCTTAAGGGTAGGTGATGGGACTTTAATTTGGCGTCACGAGTTCGAGTTTGCCCTGTTCGACAAACACCAATTTAACAGTTTCACTTCTGCGACTCCCGCTGTAGATGCGGAGTACCTGTATGTGCCCTGGTCGACGCCAGATCGCTACACACTAAGAGCGTTTGATCATGATGGAAACACTGTGTGGGATCGGGATCTTGGCCCATTCAAAAGTCAGCACGGTTGTGGCACATCGCCGGTCGTAGTTGGTGACAAAGTAATTCTGGGCAACGATCAACTGGGTCAAAGTTGTCTATTCGCCTTCAATCGAAGCACCGGAGATATCGTATGGAAGACGGAACGTCGAAGTAAAGTGACAGCCTATTCCACGCCCTGCGTGTACACCCCTGACAATGGCGGCGTTCAACTAATCTTTAATAGCCAAGCACACGGAATCTCCGCGCTTGACCCGGATACAGGGCGAGTCCTTTGGGAATACGCCGACGCATTTGACAAACGAAGTGTTAGCTCGCCCGTTATCGCGTCAGGTCTAATCATCGGCTCGTGTGGAAGCGGCGGAGGCGGAAACTATTTGGTCGCGGTCCGTCCGGGTGATCCGCAAAAACACCTGCAACCGCAACTCGCGTATCAAGTGAAACGATCAGCCCCCTATGTGCCTTGCAGTGTCGCTCTCGACAACATGCTATTCCTGTGGAGCGACGCTGGTGTTGTCACCTGCCTGAAGTCACTTACTGGAGAGGTTAAATGGCAAGAGCGGGCTGGTGGGACGTTTTTTGGTTCTCCTGTCTGCGTCGATAAACGCCTCTTCTGCGTTTCTGCCACGGGGGAAGTTGTGGTTATAGAAGCCTCCGATCAATTCAAAGTTCTGGCGCGAAACGACCTTGGCGAACCATCTCACGCGACACCGGCAATTTCGGGAGGGCGGATGTATGTGCGTACGTTGAGCCACCTGTTCAGCATCGGAGGACGCCGCAAAGAGCTTTCGCTGAATTAGGAATCACCCGGGTTCAGTTCTTCTCGGTTCGAGGAACCGGCGCGCTTCTGGCCTGCTTCGAATCTGCGTATCCCGGTGAGGCGGAAAACGAAACGATCAGGCTTCCGTCGCTCGTATTCCAAATCCTGACCTCGCCATCGTAACTTCCGGTTGCCAAACGCTGATTCACCGGATCGAATGCAATGCCGCAAATCCAGTCCTTATGGCCTTTGAAAGTCCTCTCCAATTCTCTCGTGCTGACAGAGTATTGAAGAACCTGCATGTCGGTTGTGCAGACGAACGCCAGATCGGCATAAACCAGCATTCGCGAAATATCTCCGCCGAATCCGGAAAGTTCCGCCGTCCGTTTCGCATCCTCGGTCTTCCAGATATGGATTTTTCTCTCGTGCCCGGCGCTCCAGACCAAGGTGCTGTCCTGGTTAAACCCGATCTCGAACACTCCCGACTCGTGCCCCTGATAACCTGTTAGAAGCTCGCCATCCCTGACGCTGTAAACTCTCGCCGTTCGATCTCTGCTGGATGATGCGATCTTGGAGCCAGTCGAGTCGAACGCAACAGCGGTCACCCAATCAGCGTGCTGCTGAATAACGCTCTGTTCCGTTCGCTCCGAAACGTCGTACACATGAATAAGACTGTCCGCGCCACCAGCCGCCAGGAGTGTTCCGTCCGGATTGAAACAGACCGAGAGCGCCACGTCCGGCATGTTTCCCAGCACGACCTCGAACTTGCCCTCGTTCGATCGGTACAAAGCAACTTCACCCGAACGGCCCGGAGCTCCGCCTGCAGAGGCAATGAACGTTCCGTCCGGATTGTAAGCCAGATCATAGACGCGCTCCGTCACATTTGGAATTCGGCGGAGCAGCACCCCGTCCCGAGGGTTCCAAATTGTAATCTCATGATACCCCCCAATTGCTAACTCGGCCGCGTCCGGACTAAACGCAAGAGCGGTCACCGGGATCGGAAATGGATAGCTTTCCGGAGAATTCGGATGCGGTTCGCGAGGAATAAGGCTATTTAAAGTTGCCCCCAACTTGGCTCCGTCGAACCGAGCCCCTTCGATGATCCATCGTTTGATCACTCCCACTTCCAACACAGGGAGCGGATCATCCTTCTGCGGCATGCGATCGTCCTCATCCGCGACAGTAATTCTTCGAAACAACTCGCTTTTCTCGAGGTCTCCCGCAGTGATCGGAATGAGATCGCTATCTCCTGGCCGCAGTGCGAGCGCAAACGAGCTTAGGTTGTATCCCCCCTTCGACTTGTCCGCGTTATGGCAGCTCAAGCATTTCCTCACCAGGACTGGAGCGACCTCCCTGACAAAACTCACCTCCGGCTTGGCGCCTGCTGTTTGTACCCCCATCGCGCAGAATCCATGCATGGAGAGTGACACTGCGACAAACAAACGAACACCGCTCATTTTCATACAAAAAACGGATTAGACGACAATTCCATTGAAACCCAAGGGCGTTTTAACGAGAATAGGGCGATATCCGATTATTATGAAATACTATTTTACAGCATTGATGGGCTTGGCGATCTCAATTGGACCTGCCGAAGCGGCGGAGAAAACCGCACTCGTGGATCAACACCAAAAGGTCAGCTATAGTGTCGGTTTAAGCTATGCAAGCACTTGGAAGGACAGGGAATACGACTTCGATCTCGAAGTATTTCTTCAGGGCCTCAAGGATGGTCTTGCCGGGACTTCTCAGTTAACGGAGGAGGAAATGCGCTCTATCTTAAACACTTTCCAAACGGAGCACCGCGCAAAACTCGACGCCAAGCGCAAAGAACTTGGAGAGCAAAACAAAGACGTCGGTGCTCAATTCCTCGCTGAGAACAAGAGCAAACCCGGCATCATTACCCTCCCGAGCGGACTTCAATACAAAGTAATTACAGAAGGCAGTGGAGAGATTCCAAAATCGGACCATACCGTCTCAGTAAACTACAGAGGCACGTTAATTGACGGAACCGAGTTTGATAGTTCCTATAAACGCGGCACACCTGCTACGTTCTCTGTGACAGGCGTTATCAAGGGGTGGACGGAAGCTTTGCAGTTGATGAAAGTCGGTTCCAAGTGGCAGGTCTTCATTCCGGGCGATCTCGCATACGGCGAACGGGGCTACGGTCAAAAAATCCCGCCGAATACCCTCCTTATTTTCGAGATGGAGCTTCTTTCGACAACGGCGCCCGAGCCGCAGCCGGCAGCCGCAGTCACAAGCGACATCATCAAAGTGCCCTCCGCCGAAGATCTCAAAAAGGGCGCAAAAATCGAAGTTATTAAGCAAGACCAACTCCCCAAGAAGTAAACCGCTCCAGAACAAGATTTAAGACCGACAGGCGCAGGATAGGCCAAAGCTTCAGATAAAGCTGAACCTTCACCGCTACAAATGGCGCTTCCCCAATTCTCACCCGGTGTGCCGGTACCTGCTCAGTCGTCGTTGAAGGGGTCCTCCCTCATCGACCCTCAGGCATTGATGTCAATCAAGAGCTTGGAGCTTCGGGCAAAACACGTCGTCGAAGGCTTCTGGAACGGACTCCATCGAAGTCCCTACCATGGGTTCTCGGTCGAGTTCACAGAATACCGGCAGTACAGCCCTGGCGATGATCTGCGCTACCTGGATTGGCAGCTCTATGCGCGCACGGATCGCTACTACATTAAGAAATTCGAGGACGAAACGAACTTGCGATGCCATCTGCTTGTGGACAATAGCCGCTCGATGCATTACGGATCCGCGGGATACACAAAGGCGGAATACGGGAACACGCTCGCCGCAACACTTTCGTATTTTCTTTACCAGCAGGGCGACGCGATCGGGCTGCTCACTTTCGATGAGCAAGTTCGCAATTACCTGCCTGCCCGGCATCGAACGGGCCATCTTCGGCAATTGATGCTCGCACTGGAATCCCCTGCGGCAGGCACCGCAACCGACCTCTCAGGTCCGCTGAAGCGAATTCTGGAGTTGGTGACCAAACGCGGCATGCTTGTTCTGGTTACCGATTTGCTGGCTCCCATCGAAACTCTTCATAAGAACCTTTCGGGCCTGACCGCAAGCGGACATGAGGTCGCTCTCTTCCAAGTGCTCGATCCCGTTGAACTGCACTTTACCTTCGAGAAAGCGGTTGTTTTTCGCGATGTGGAATCGGGCCGTGACCTCTTCATCGAACCCCGGGACATTCGAAAAGAATATCTCGCCAAACTGGAAGCTCACAACGCGGCAGCCAAGAAAATGTGTCACGAGCTGGGAATCAGCTTCCATCAGTTGTCAACCGACAGGCCGTTGGAACTTGTGCTGTTTGATTTCCTTCGTTCGCGGATGCACCGTAGCAAGACAAAACGAAGAAACATGTCTAACTAAGTCTCGGAATGAGTTTTTTGGCACCGCTTTTCTTGTTCGGAGCATTGGCGATCAGTGCGCCCATCATATTCCATCTCATCCGGCGCACCTCTCGAGATCGAGTGCCTTTTAGTTCTCTCATGTTTCTGAGGGCAACGATTCCCAGAGTGACCCGCCAAAGCCGCCTGGAGAATATTCTTCTGCTACTCTTGCGCTGTCTCATTCTACTCCTGTTGGCTTTTGGTTTTGCCCGTCCCTTTGTTCAGAAACCGATTCTTCCCGATCAGAATGCGTCCCAGCTAAAAAAGATCGTCTTGCTGGTGGACACGAGCGCAAGCATGCGGAGAGAAAACCTTTGGGCCACCGCGCTCGATCGAGCTCGATCGGTCCTGGCCAATATTGCTGTTTCCGACATCGTGTCCATCGCCACCTTCGACCGCACGGTCCGGCAACTGGTGACTTTCGACGAATGGTCCGCGATGACGCCTGAAAATCGTGTGCCCCTTTCTCTGCAACGTCTGGAAGCCATCAAACCCGGTTGGTTCAGCACAGATATGGCAAGCGCATTGATTACGACGGCCGAATTATTCGATGATAATCCCACTCAAGATCATCTGTACGGAACTCGGCGGATTGTGCTCATTAGCGATCTTCAGGAGGGCTCGAAGACCGCCGGCCTCCAAGGATACGAATGGCCGCGCGGCATTGAATGCGTCGCCGAAGCCGTGCCGGTTATCCGCCCGTCCAATGCGGGATTCCAGGTCGTCATTGATGCCGAAGGAGCCCTCCAGTTATCGACCAACACTCCGCCGAGGCTTCGAGTCATAAACTCCGGCGACTCCGTTTCCGATCAGTTTCAAGTGCAGTGGGTCGAACCATCGGCGAGCACAAACCTGAACGTGTACGTGCCTCCGGGTTCTAGCCGTGTTCTATCGGCCCCGGCCCTCGCTGGAGGAGGATTTGGGGAGCGCCTCGTACTCAATGGAGATAGTGCTGATTTCGACAACACTGTCTATTACGTTCCGCAGAAAGCCGAGACTGTTCCTGTTATTTACATCGGGAACGAAGATCAAATCGACGCGGATCAACCGCTCTACTATTTGAAACGCGCATTTCAGCAGACTCGAAGACATGTTGTGACAGTTTTCCAACACGCGGTCTCGGACGAATTGCCAAGCTCGGAAACGGATGTTGCGAAGCTTATCATCGTTACAGATGTCTTGCCAGATTCACAGGCGAGCCGGATTCGAATGTTTCTCGAATCCGGAAGTACCGTCCTATTTGTTTTAAGGTCGGTCGAATCCGCCGCAACTCTTGGAGCGCTGTTGAACACAGCCCCTTTGAGTGCATCAGAAATCGCATCCAAGCGGTATGCGATGTTCGGTGAGATTCATTTTGAGCATCCACTGTTCGCGCCGTTTGCTGATCCTCGATTCAGCGATTTTACGAAGATTCATTTTTGGAAGCATCGACAGGTCGAGATCGGAGATCGTCCAAACGTGAAGACTCTGGCCGCGTTTGACGATGGAAGCCCGGCACTCATTGAGGCGTCGGTGGGCAAGGGAACCCTTCTGGCTCTCACGTCAAGCTGGCATCCCTCCGACAGCCAGCTCGCTTTGTCCTCAAAATTTGTTCCCCTTCTTTACTCAATCCTTGACCAAGCCACCGGGCTTAAGAGCCATCGTTTTCAGTATTGGGTCGGGGACAACGTCGTCCTTTCGGACACGAATGCGGTTCAGTCGGCGACGATTCGAAAACCGGATGGCACCGAGATCCAGAGCGGCCCCGGCGGAGAGTTTTCAGAAACGGACCTGCCTGGCATCTATACCGTTCTGAGTGCGGGTCAGCCTTGGCGATTTGCGGTAAATATTGATCCGGCAGAAAGCCAAACCGCGCCGCTGGTTGCGGAAGATCTCGAGCGCTTCGGTGTCCCCTTTCCAAAAGAGAAAGCAAATGTGAAAACAGCGCGCTCGGAGGAGAAAAAAACGGAGCAGCACGCGACGGAACTCGAAAGCCAGCAGAAGCTGTGGCGCTGGATTATTCTGATCGCGGTTATCGCAGTCGCATTCGAAACGGTCTTTGCCGGTTGGCTCAACCGAAGGACCATCGCGGCTTCGTAGAACGTTTTAAAAGTCTTTGCTTCGGACTACTGCTTTCGCTAATAAGCGTCATCGTCGTCGCTGATACCCTGGAGGAGAAGCGCAGTGATGTTAGAGGTGACATCGAAATCCTCGTAATTTTATGAGCTGTTGAATTTTGGGACTTTTGGAGGCGCTGTACTCTTCCAACAAGAAAACCCAGAGGAGAACATGGGGAAAGAGAATTCGAAACTTCGGTTTGGTTTTCCGAAATGTCTTTCATTCCTGACAAGACATAGGTGCGACTGTCTGCCTCGTGCGCGCCATCAAGGATTTTTCAGTTTCATCAAATCCGGAATGCTGCCGCTTCAGGCGATTGCGCCGGTAACGTTCAGCCCGAGCGAGACCCCCAATTCGCCGGAAAGCTCATGGGTGTGGCTGATTTTGTTCGGGTCGTAAAAGGGTTCCCGGAATTCAGGAGACTCAAGGCCGAAAAAAGGCTGCCATTTTCCTGTCGAGAATTCACGGGTAGCCGCAATTACTCAGCTGAGCTCAGTTGCGTCCCTGCAGGACTGGGCAGCCCGTCCGCACAACTCCCACCATTGAATCTCTTGGCTACTGTCGGTTGCCCTTCGGGCTGGACGGATTCGACCGAAAACACCGAGGAATCATTCTGCTGGCTCACGTCCTTTCCCCAGCTTGAAACGATTTGTTGCGAGGAAAGGCCTGGGCGAAACTGCGCCGACCTCTGAGCTTCGCTTGACGGATGAAAAGGGCCCCGCGGCAACGTGGCCCCACCGAAACTCAGGTGGGGCAAACCTCCCGGTTTACCGTGACATCAATCGAAACCGCCGGATCTCGACAGGCTCGAAGGCTTGTCGGCGTCCACCACGAAACGCAAATTCCATTCAACAGAAGGTCACGAAGGAAACGAAGATCGGAGGGGATACGGAAGGACCAGGGCGGCCGCGATCCCCGCTCAGTCACCGCGTCCGAGAAATCTCGACTCACACGGACCATCTTCATGTAAAATCGACCTGCCTTAAAGAAACTGGCTAAGAAACCATCCCACCTGTGAACTCCAGCCGTAACTTTCGCCCTCTCGCTGACGTCTCCTTGGTAATCCTATGAACCCTATTCAATCTGCCCAAGGCTATCGATTCCGGCTGGCCGCGATGGCAACCTTAATCACCCAACTCATCGGGAATCTGTCCGCGCAGAATAGTCCTGCCAAAGCCCCAGTAAATAACGGATGGACGACCCAAGAAGATCACCGAAACATGATGGAGCAATTGGGAATCGTTCGCCTGCGACCCGGTCCCAGTGGCCGGCCCGATGCGCCGAACTCCGCGAATTATGATCCGGCCAAGGCCAATCCCTTTCCCGACTTGCCGGAGGTGCTGACCTTGAAGAATGGCCAGAAAGTCGCGACGCCCGAGATGTGGTGGAATCAGCGACGGCCAGAGATTGTCGAAGACTTCGAGCGCGAAGTGATTGGCCGTGTCCCAAAGAACGTTCCGGCTGTAACGTGGACGGTTACCACGCAAGCCTTGGATCGGGTGGTGGGACAAACGCCGGTCAACGCTCGCAGCGCGGTTGGCCATGTGGATAACTCAGCGTATTCCTCGATCGAAGTGAACATCGAGATGACGCTGGTTACCCCATTGGACGCAAAGAAGCCGGTCCCGATGTTAATGATGTTCGGGGGTTTTGGCGGTGGTTTTCCCCGGAGGGCCGATGAGCCTGAGCCTACGAATCGCTTCCGAGGGTTTGGCAATATGACGTTCACGGACCCGCCCTCCACTGAGCAACTCATTGCTGCCGGTTGGGGCTACGCGACGATCAGTCCGAGAAGCATTCAGGCCGACAACGGCGCTGGTCTCACCAAGGGGATCATTGGCCTGGTCAACAAAGGCCAGCCACGCAAGCCGGACGATTGGGGTGCCCTGCGTGCCTGGGCGTGGATTGGATTACTTGGAAACGGATTCCACCGTGGACGCCAAAAAGGTCGGCATCGAAGGGGTTTCACGTTATGGCAAAGCTGCTCTGGTAACGATGGCCTTTGATCAGCGTTTCGCCGTGGTGCTGGTCGGTTCGTCCGGCGAAGGCGGAGCAAAGTTGCATCGAAGGGATTTTGGTGAAGCCGTGGAAAACCTGACCGGCTCTGGCGAATACCACTGGATGGCGGGCAACTTTCTGAAATATGGAACTGCCGAATCAAGCTTCGGCAGCAAGAATGCAGGCGATATTCCGGTGGACGCTCACCAGTTGATCGCGCTGTGCGCTCCGCGTCCGACGTTTATCAGCTACGGGATTCCCGAGCGTGGCGATGCCAATTGGCTGGACCAGCAGGGAAGTTACATGGCCGCAGTCGCCGCGGGTCCGGCATTCCGGCTCTTGGGAACGAAGGATCTTGGCGACACCCACGATTATCGAGTGGCGAAAATGCCGCCTGTAAACACGGGCTTGCTCGATGGCGAACTCGCCTGGCGTCAGCACGATGGCGGGCATGAGGACCGTTCGAACATGAAATACTTCGTCGCCTGGGCCAGCAAGTTCCTCAATCACACACCGCCGCCGAACGAATCGAAGGATTAGCACAAGGGTTGATTCGATTGCGGATGAAGAAATCCCTCGAAATACACCTCCAGATCTGAGGTGAGCAGGGCGTCGTAGGACTGGCAGTCCGGTTTGTCGAATTTTCCTTCTGGCTTTTTCGGCGGCGCAATGGTAGATGGACGACTATGCCTGCAAAAACTTCTCACATTCCCTGTAACTGCGGCCAGCCGATTAACCGCCGCGATTTTCTGAAAACTACCGCTGCCGGACTGGCAGTTGCTTCTGCCGCGCCGTTGTCGGTGATGGCTGCGGATGGCACCCTTTCTGATCAAGGGAGGAGCGGCTCGGCCGAGACATTGGTGACCACGCTCTATAAGAGTCTCTCGGAGGAGCAGAAGAAATCGATTGCGTTTCCATTCGATCATCCGCTCCGGTCGAAGGTCGATAACAACTGGTTTATCACCAAGGAAAAAGTGGGGGGGAAATTCTATTCACGCGACCAGCAGGCAATGATTCGTGAAATCTTTGTCAAAATCCACAGCCCGGAATACGCGCTGAAGGTAATTCATCAGGTCGAGGAGGATTCGGGCGAAGCTGGGTTTGGAGACACTTCGATCGCCCTGTTCGGCGAACCGGGTTTGGGCAAGTTTGAATTTGTTTTGACCGGACGCCATTGCACGCGGCGGTGCGATGGCAATTCCGTCGAAGGCGCCGCGTTTGGCGGACCGATTTTTTACGGACACGCAGCCGGAGGCGCGAATGAGCGAGCCGATCATCCCGGGAACGTCTATTGGTTCCAGGCATTGCGAGCCAACCAAGCGTTTAAAATGTTGGACGGGAAACAGCGCGAAATGGCGCTCTTAGATAAGGGTCGTGGCGAGCAAGGAACCGACACGGTGAAACTAACCGGGAAGAAAACCGACCTGCCTGGAATCCCGCTCACCGAGCTGACGCGCGACCAAAAAGACGAGGTCAAGAAAGTTATGGCCGATGTTTTGGCTCCTTTCCGAAAGGAGGACGCCGACGAGGCGATTAAGCTGATCGAACAGAACGGATTCGATAATCTGCATCTCGCATTCTACAAAGGCCAAGACATTGGAAACGACGGAGTTTGGGATGTGCTGCAAATCGAGGGGCCGGCGATGCTATGGTATTTCCGTGGAGCGCCGCATGTGCATACGTGGCTTCATGTGAGAGAAAATGCGTAGAAGGTTGCTATGAGTACATGCCACTCATGTGCTCATTCTTAATCCGAGAAAACCGGGCTTAGGCCGCGCTAGTTTTTGACGGGGAAACCGCGGTTCTTCAATAGGGCTTCGACTCGAGGATCGCGTCCACGAAACTGGCGATATGCCTCGGCCCGGTCAAGGGCATCGCCGGTCGCCAGAATGATATCGAAGAATTTCTTGGAGATCTTCGAATTCCACGGATCTCCGGTTTCCTCAAAAGCCTGCCATGCATCCGCCGCCATGACGTCTGACCACAAGTAGGAGTAGTAGCCCGCGGAATAGGAATCAGATGAAAAGAGGTGAAGGAAATGAGGAAGTCGATGGCGCAGCACGATTTCCTTGGGCATGCCGATCCCATCCAGAGTTTCGCGTTCAAACACAGCCGGATCGATCTCGCCTTTCGGATCCATGTGCAACGCCATGTCAATGAAGGCCGAGGCCATATACTCAACAGTCGCAAAACCTTGGTTGAACGTTTCCGCCTTCTTCATTTTATCGACGAGTTGCTGCGGCATCTTTTCTCCGGTTTGATAGTGCCGGGCAAATTGATCGAGGATATCGCGGGTGAGCACCCAATTCTCGTGAACCTGGCTGGGGAATTCGACGAAATCACGCGGCGTGCTGGACAGAGAAGGGTATGTGGTGTCGTTAGCCAAGGCATGAATCGCGTGGCCGAATTCGTGAAAGAGTGTTCGGGCATCATCCAAGCTGATTAGAACAGGCTCGCCCTCGGCGGCTTTGATGAAGTTGTTGTTATTGGACACGATTGCGTCCGTCTGTCCGTCGAGTTTGTGCTGGCCCCGGTAGGTCGCTTGCCAGGCGCCCGAGCGTTTGTATTGCCGGGCGAAGTCATCCCGGTAGAGGAGCCCTACGTACGAGCCGTCTGCCTTGTTGGTGACTTCGAAAACGCGCACATCGGGATGAAACACCGGCACCCGCCCAGTGATCTCTTTAAAGGCAAAGCCGTAAAGACGTTCCGCCATGGAATAGGAAGCCCGTGTCATCTGGTTGAGCTCGAAGTAATTCTTGAACTCAGATTGGTCGAGATCGTAGCGCTTCTGCCGAACTTTCTCCATGTAATAACGGTAGTCCCAGGGCTCGATGGTGATGGATGCTTCCTCGCTATTGGCAAGCGCTTGCATATCGGCGACTTCTTCTTTCACCCGGGCAACTGCGGCCGGCCAAACACGGTTCAGCAATCCCATCGCTTTGACCGGATCCTTGGCCATCGTGTTGGACATGCGCCAATGGGCGTGGCTCGGATATCCCAGCAACCGGGCGCGTTCGGCCCGCCGCTTGACAATCTCCCTGATGAGTTTGTTGGTGTTCCGTCCGTTCTCATTGTCGCCGCGCATTACAAATGCGCGCCAGATTTTTTCACGCAGGGAACGGTTGGAGGAGAACGTCAGGAAGGGATCAACCGCCGAGCGAGTGTTGATCACAGCGAAGCCCTCCAAGCTTCGTTTCGTCGCTGCGGCGAGATAAGATGCGATCATGGACTCCGGCAGACCTTCCAAATCGTCGTTGCGTAGGAGAATCCATGTATCTTCGTCTCCTTGAACTTGGTTGCCAAATTGTGTGAACAGTTTGGCCAATTCCTGATTGAGGATACCCATGCGCTCCTTTTGCGAGACATCGAGTTGGGCGCCGCGCCGAATAAATTGTTCGTACGTTTTCTCCGCAAGGCGAATCTGTTCCGGATTGAGATTGGTTTGCTTCCGCGTCGTGTAAACCGCCACCACCCGCGCGAAGAGCTTTTCATTGAAGAAGACCTTGTCAAAAACAGCGGAGAGCATTGGCTGAATCACTTCGGATAGTTCCTGATAGGCCGGTGAGTTCATGTTGCTCTCCATTACCGAAAACAGCGTTTCGACCCGTTCCAGCGGTTGTCCCGCTTTTTCGAGCGCCACGAGCGTGTTTTCGAATGTGGGAGAATCCGGATGGTTTGCGATCACATTCACCTCTTCCAGCATGGCCTCGGAAGCTAGATCGAAAGCGGGCTTGAAGAGGTCAGTCCGTACCTTGTCCCAGGGTGGCACGCCTCCATAGGGGCCTGTCCATTCCGCAAGCAGAGTCCGAGGTTCAACCGTCGCTTCAGGAGTTTGTTGGGCGAGTGTGATCTGAGTCATAGAAATCAATAGGCCCAGCGTAATGGCGATTGCCGGACGTTGAAAAACGCCAATTCGAGGTGATAGAATCGAACCTAGGGCACCGTCGGGATTCTCTGAGGCTGTCACGGCGGCAACCGTACTTGAGGGACCGCAGGTCTGACAAGCGTCAACCGCTCGTCGGAGGCAGGTATCAATTAAGGCAACTCCAACGGATCACGGTGAATCGCAGCGTTTGCACTGACCTCGAGCTCATGAGACGCTCCGCAAGACAGATTAGTGGAGAGTCGCTGGCTGGCAAGGGCATCCGGATTGACGGTTTTAATCCGATAACCACGATCGAGTCCGCGCTGGGGGGCACCACCATTGAATAACTTCCAAATTTTTCGGAGCGCTGCCCCATCAGAGGTGAAAGATGGCGAGCAAACACTCGCTTTCCCGCAGACCGTTCCTTGGCGGGGAACCTGTGATGGCTATGCTTGCCACGGTTGTCCTTCCTTTGCGTCTCTGCGCCTTGGCGCCTTGGCGTTCTGTTCCCGATCCTAACGCTAACGCTAAGGCGCGGGGATGCAAAGGCGCAAACCCACTGACCCTCCTTCTCTTTTCCCTTTGCGTTCTTTTTGTTCTTTTTCAGGCTGAACGGTGCATCAACCTCCTCATCCTCTCCCCGGCGCCACTACCGTTGAATTAAGCACATCCGGCCCCTTCCTGCTCTTGCTCACGCTCTCGATCTTGCTCTGTAACTCACTGAAGAGCCAAGATTATGAGCAAGAGGCCGTCGAACGCCCAGCGACTACAGGCTTAATTCAACGGCAGTGCCCCCCGGCCCTCCCATGCGATGGAAGTGAGGGAGCAATCAAGGAGCTTGATGCAGCCCTGCTCAAGTGCGGTAGGTCGATGAGTCGATTTGTCCTCTTGACAGCCCCCCCCCCCAATGTGCTACAGAAATCATCACGGAGATGAGTTGATACAAGAGGAGGTGCTCTTGGTCACAGCTGCGTCGGAAAAATGGTAATTGTCCGTACGGAGCGTCCGTTTATCGATGAACACAAAGGAGAAGCATGAACCATTCAAAATCCCGATCAAGGAATGACACAGACGTTGTGACTCAGCTTGGAAGTCCAAACAAACGGAGCCAGCGTTTCAGATGGCCGCTGATGCTGGCGCTCGGCGGGACTGTCGCTCTAAGTCTATTGGCTTGGGCGCAAGCTCAATCCGCGGCTAATCAGGAGGAATTCTACAGAGTTTTCGAGAGCTGGGACTATTCAGGAATGACCCCGGAAGAGGAATTGGCCGCTCGCATGATTATGGACCCTGAGCCGTATAATCGGATCATCGAAGCCGCCAAAACCCCGCAGGAGCGGGCTGTGGACGCCGTTGCCCGTTTCTCCATCACGGACCCGCTCGCGTACGCGCGGCAGTATCCGATAACCAAAGATTCCGCTCAGCTCGAGGCGGAGACAGAGGCTCGTTTTGCCATGGAGAATCCAATCGCCTATTCGCAAGCGCTGAAAACCGGCAAGACAGCAGCCCAATTGGAAGAGGAAGAGTTTTACGCTTGGGCGATTACCCATCCGCAAGAGTTCAACCGAGTTGTCCGTCCGCTCAAAACGCCACAAGACATCGCCGAATCGGAGCGTGTGGCCCGTGAGGCTGCGAATCCTCAAATGCGTCCGGCGCCCATCTACAAGTGGGTCCCCATCCCACCCGAGCTAAGGCAGCCGAAACCGCGCAGATAACCAAAGGAGAAACCATCTTATGAAAAAAAAGAATCGATTCCATTTTCGCTCGAATTTCACGGTCCTGGGTATTTCTCGCGCTTTGCCTGCCGGCCTTTCAAGTGTATGCTTTCAACAACGATGGCAGAACCGATATCGTCTGGCACCATGACGTCACCGGCCAAAATTACGCCTAGTTTTTGCAGGAATTCATCGGAAATCCAAGTGGCCCGATCGGAACCGGCCCGATCGATTATACCGATTCGACGAATTGGAAGATCGTCGCCACGGCTGATTTCAATCGGGACGGCCAGACCGATTTGCTTTGGCGCATGCCTTCGACGGGCCAAAACGCAGTCTGGTTTATGAATGGCACCAACATGGTATCGGCCGGACTGATCACAACCGGGGGAACTTCCTATTACGTCGTTGGAACCGGTGATTTTAATTCAGATGGCTATTCCGACATCGTTTGGCGGGATCACAGCGCCAATTTAACCTACGTGTGGTATTTGGGCGCGCCCGCCGGCACGAACCTCGTCGGGGCGGCCCAAATCGCCTACTATCCCACCTCCGATTGGCACGCGGTGGGCACAGGCGACTTCAACAACGACAGCCACACCGATCTTTTCTGGCGCAGAGACAACGGCGACAACGCGTTTTGGCGTATGAACGGAGTTACGCTTCAGGAAGGCCTCCTCATTACCGCGCAGCCGGATGTGAACTGGAGTCTGGCCGCCACGGGACAGTTCGGTCCCGTTGGCGAAACCGACCTCCTGTGGCGGCACTCGAACGGTCAAAACGCAATTTGGCGAATGAGCGGGACGAATCTTCTGCGCGGCGTTTCCATTTCGAGCCTTGACAGCAATTTCTCCGTTGGCGGAGTGGGAGGCCATACGAACATGATGATGCTCAGCGCAACATCAAGCCCGCCCAACAGCATCACGCTCAGTTGGCGTTATGGCGCAGACACGCCGGTCACGATTGAGCGCAAAACACCGAGCCAATCGACGTGGACGCCGCTGCAGAGCGGCTATCGGCCTTTGAATTTTACGGATTCCGGCCTGACCGTTGGGCAGCGTTACGAATACCGCGTTGCGGGCAACTATCTCGTGACCGCAATAAATGCGCCTCCCGTCGATGACTGGGGGAAAGTGATCCTGGTGATCGATAACACAATCGCAAGCGCCATCGCCACGGAACTGAATACGCTAAAGACGAACCTTGCAGGCGACGGGTGGTCCGTTATCTCAACCAATGTTCCGCGGCACGACGATGTGACCTGGGCAAACAATGTGGCCGTCATCGCGTCGATTAAAGGATTCATTACAAACACGTTCAATGCCGATCCATCCAACACCAAAGCTGTCTTCCTGGTCGGCCATGTGCCGATTCCGTATTCAGGGT
Organism: Verrucomicrobiota bacterium; assembly: GCA_027623095.1. Taxonomy (GTDB): domain Bacteria; phylum Verrucomicrobiota; class Verrucomicrobiia; order Limisphaerales; family SIBE01; genus JAIPJX01. The sequence goes on along the minus strand of JAQBVM010000064.1, from coordinate 2,980 downwards.
TTCACGGCTTCGACGGTCATGGGGAAAGGTGTGCGCCATCGGATGGATATTATGGGGATGTGGATGGGGTTTATACAGACAACACAAATAATCCCGTTGGTCAGTTCTCGAACGACCCGCGCCACGACAATGTCGCGGGAGATGGAAAGTTCGATCAAAACCAGTTTCCATCGGACCTCGAATTGGCTGTTGGGCGGATCGATTGTCTGGATCTGCCGGCGTATGCCGGCAAGACCGAGGTTGATCTCCTGAAGCAATACTTGAACAAGAACGACCGTTACCGCCGAAAGCTCATCACCGTTGCAACCGATCGGGTTGTTACGGGAAGTTATTTCTACACGCTCGGCAGGACTGAATATATATTTCCTATGTTCGCTCAAGGCCTGAGGAACGGGAGCCGGCTAGTCGGGAATTCTCCGGGAGCGATTGTCGAGGACGACGTGCTGCTTCCCAATAATCCCGCGTTGCTGGGTGTTCATGGCGGCCACGGAACATCGTTCCAGGTTGAAGGCAAGGGCTACACGTTTCACACTTCGACAAATCTGGCCACTCCAGCGCTTGAGCCTCAGGTGCCGTTTTGCCTGTTTTTTGGATCGTTCTTTTGGGATTGGGCTTATCCAAACGACCTGATGCGCGCCTTTGTCGCAATGCCCAATTACGGCCTCGGGGCGATGTATGTGGTTTCGGCGGGTTCCGGATTTAAATCCGTGCTGGGATCATTTGAACCGGTGGCGATGGGAGAGCCCATTGGCGCCGGATACCTTCGAACGATCAACGAGAATCCGGATACTACGGGCGTGGATACGTTCATATCAATCCTCGGTGATCCAACCCTGCGTTTCCAACTTTTGGCCCCGCCGACCAATCTTTCGGGAAACAGCGGAACTGACGTCACACTCAATTGGAGCGCTCCTCCGGAAGCAGGCCAATACTTTGTTTACCGATCAACCAACAACCTCGATGGGCCTTGGACGAAGCTGACGACTAATCCCATAAGTTTGACGACATACAATGACAATCCTGCGCCATCGGGATCAAAAATGTATCGAGTCCGCGCGCTCAAGGTGACAACGACGGCGAGCGGTTCCTACACGAACCTGAGCCAGGGCATCTTTACATCCGTCAATTGATTGTGACTACTCGAAAGATCGCGTTTCTCGTTGCGGCTTGCTTCGCCTGTTTGAAGTTGAACGCGCAAGGCACGCTTCTGTTCAACAACTTCGTTCCAGGTGTTGTGGATGGAAGGTTCACTTGGCCGTCCGGAAGCGGATTTGGCGCTGACTGGACGGCCCAATTGTTTCTTGTTCCGTCTGTATTTGAAAGAACGTTGATCCCCTTGTTCCCAACGACCACATTTAAGACCGGTTCGAAAGCGGAATTGGGGTACGTTTTTCCAGTCGTGGTCGCTGTGCCAGACTTTGCTCCAGGAGAAAAAGTGTTGGTGGAAATGCGGGCAACCCTTGATCAATGTGTCGCACGATCAGGTTTTGTTAACGTTTCTCTTGGCGGAGGGGATCTTCCTCCAGCGCCGCTAGTCGGACTGAGTTCAATAAGCTTTATTGGCGGTACTTGTATTCCCGAGCCGTCCACGGTGCTTCTCTCCCTTATTGGGGGCGGAGTGCTTTTCTGGAGGCACATCCGGCGCAAACGAGACGGCCCAGAAACACACCATCCCGGTTAGCGTTCAGCATTTGATTCGGGTGGCGCGCGCATTCAAACGGGCACCCCACGCCCTCCTCCTTGTGCGCCGCCGCCCGGATCGCCTCGGGACGATACTGTGTTCGCCATGGATCAAAGGCCCTCGCCTCGCGCAAGATTGCGCGGCGGCAGACTCATTTCAAATAGAGCGATTCAACCACGGAAGCGCATGGAACGGCAAGGAATTGAAAGGCTCATGAATCTGGCGCACGCCGCACTTTGAACCCAAACCGCGATCTTCATCCCGTCGAAACGCCGGCGCAGAGTCAGAGGTTCGGTGGTTTGGCAATGACCAAGATCGCTCCAAAAAACGCGATTGAGAATGAAGGAGCGGTCCTATAATTTAAAACAACGATGGCTCAAGAATTTAATTTGTTGAAGTTGAGACCTGACCCCAATGGTTCCCGATCGGTATGGGCCGACCCTAGCTCCGCCAGGTCGTGAAGTGCGGTAACGGAGCTTGCGAAGTTACCGCTTTGCGATTGGAACCTAAACGGGTTCCTGACTCTGACAACAAGCCGGATCTTCGTCGCCTGTTTCCCGTTTCTCTTTGGCATGGAGCAGCCCGGTCTGCGACACTTGAACGCAAGGTTAGGAACCGTTTATGCACTTGTGTTGCCGCGACCGACTGTGTTTTGAACACGATCACGAACGAAGTCCTCCTGCAACTGTTCCATCAAAACCCCGGGTTCGCTCTTGCGTTGGTCCGGATCATCGTCAAGAGACTGCTCGAGAACTGGCAAGCTGCGGAAGCGCGCTGCAAAACCATCCATTCGCGGTAGGCGATTTCCTCAGAGCGCCGCTGCAGAGACGGACGCGGAAACACCCGATTGGCGAATCGGGTGTTTCACTCGAATGACTGTGCGGACCTTGCGCTTTAGCGCAGTCTGTAAAACTTTGCCGACCCCGCCGGTTGGATTTTCAATGGGCTTGGGCCGTTTTCCGCCGTCCACGGTCCGGTGACTGCCGGAGCGCTTTGGAGGCCGCCACCGCCGTAAGTCAGGATTACGTCCGCTCCACTTCGAACGATCGAGAGCGTTGCGTCGCCGCCGCCACCTGTTGCGCCAGCGGCAAAGTTGACGGTATTCATAAGGAGAGTCCGGCCAGCCTCACTCAGGTATTCCCATCTCGGGGCGCCGGCCGCCCGATTCGAGATTCCTCCCGCGACAATGTTCACTCCCGTCTGGCCAAGAAAGAGGCCGATCCTTTTGTTTGGCGCGATGCTGCCATCCACGAGCGCATCTCCCTTTTCATAGACAAAGAGGGTCGGATAGCTTCCATT
>JAQBVM010000440.1 GCA_027623095.1 Verrucomicrobiota bacterium | reverse complement strand
CGCCGCCGCCAAGAATCTGAGAAGAAACGGAGCAACTGAAGCTGAAATCGGTTTCCTGCTCGGCGACGGTGACGGCCACGGCCAGCGAGTGGAACTCAACGCGATGACCTCGCCGCAGTTCATCAAATGGCTGAAAGGCAAGCTCAAGAAGCATGGCGTAAAGAAATTTGTTCCCGATGACGATGTGCTGCAAACCGCGTTCAAGCGGGCGGCTCTGGCCCATAAGCTCAACGCGGAAATCGACAAAGTGTTTTTCAAGCTACGCACGGAAGCGGACAAGGCCGAGGTGCCCGAGGACTTGCGGACTATGGTTCAAGCCTATCTGAAGAGAAACCCCAGCGAATCATGGGACTTCGCCGTCGCCTTCGTTACGGACAATTTCAGGAGGGCGGCATGAACTGCGTGTCAGACAATTCTCAAGCCCTCGCCGAAACATTGTTGGGCCGCGTCGCATGGATGAACTCACAGCACGGTTATTGTCGTTGTCCCGGAGCGCAACTGCACACGACGGCGAACGGAGAGCGGGATTGCTCCGTGATGCTCGACAAGGTGCCGACCATTTTTTGCGTGCATACGAGTTGCCGCAGCGCAATTGAGCACGCCAATCACGAACTGCGAAGTGCTATCGCCAAGGCGAAAATCAATGGAGAAACGACGCCCGGCAAATGCTGGAGGCCGACCGCCGAGGAAAGGAAACGTCAACAGGAACGGGAAGCATTTCAACGGTTAAAGCTCCGCGCCGAGAAATCACTAGCACCGATTTTGGAGAATTGGGCGACCGATCCGGTGGAGTTTTTTGAGGCAAGCCCCGTCCGGTTGCTGGACGACCCGATGAACGATTGGCGACTTCTTCTTCAACTGTTCTGTCGCGCTGATGTTGTCTGGATCGGTGACACGAAAGATTCGTGTGATAACAATGCCGATGACAGACGAAAGGAGTGTTGCCGCCGACATTTCCGCACTGTCACCGATTGGCTGAAGGAGACGCAGGTTCCCGGCCAACTTATCTGTCCGAACCCGTTCAAGGTAGGTGTTCACTCGCGGAGCAATGACAACTTGCTCGATCAACGGTATCTGGTGGTTGAAAGCGACACGCTCACCAAACCACAAATCGCCGCTGTTTTTTGTTGGTGTCGGCAATTTCTTCATCTTCGCGCCATCGTGGACACGGCGGGAAAATCGTTGCACGGTTGGTTTGATTATCCGACCACCGACCAGCTTGACGAACTGAAAAACATCCTGCCGCAGCTTGGTTGCGATCCTGCGCTATTCAAAGCGTCACAGCCGGTGCGTCTGCCCGGTGCAAAACGCGGCGAAAAGACTCAATCGCTTCTGTTCCTCGATTTGGAGGACTCTTGGCATGAGTAACGCTACTAAATCCAAGAAACTGCCAAGTGAATATTTGCCTTCCTTCCCGGCCTATTACGACACAGGAAGGAAGTATTACTGGATCGAAAACGACCGCAACGCCTGGATCGAAATAACGGAGACCAGCTTACAGCGCCATCTTCGCGCGGCTGGCATTTCCCCAAAATGCCCCGATGGACAAATCATCTCGCCGATGCACCGCAAGTTGATTGACCTGCAAACCAAGTGCGACGTTGCCTACGCTGGTCCGCTCGCGGGCTATCCGAAGGGCATTTACGAGATCAGCGGTAATCGGATTTTAGTCACTAGTTCGCTGAAACTTATTCCGCCGAAATACGGCAAATGGCCATTGATCGACGCTTTGCTCAAAAACTTGTTTGATGATCCGCCACACCTTCAGCGGTCTTACATCAACGGCTGGTGCAAAGTGGCTGTGGCCGCTCTACGCGTCCGGCAACACCGCCCCGGCCAAGCTCTTACCATTGCGGGTCCGGCTGACTCAGGAAAATCGCTGTTCCAAATGCTAGTCACGGAAATGCTCGGCGGACGTGCGGCCAAGCCCTATCGCTACATGCGCGATGCAACAGATTTCAACGGTGAACTCTTTGGCGCGGAGCACCTGATGATAGAGGACGAGATTGCCGCAACAGACATTCGCACGCGCCGAAACTTCGGCGCTCGCATCAAAGAAATCACCGTTAATCAAACGCAGTCCTTTCACGCCAAGCATCGCCAGGCGATCACACTGACTCCACTCTGGCGGTTGACAATCTCGCTGAACGATGAGCCGGAAAACTTGATCATTCTGCCGCCCATTGACGATTCGCTCGCCGACAAAATGACGCTGCTCAAAGCTCATCAGCGGCCAATGCCAATGCCTACGCAAACCGCCAATCAAAAGAAAGCGTTTTGGGACGCGCTACTTGCAGAGCTGCCCGCCTTCCTCTGGTATTTGGAGCAATGGAAGATTCCGGCTGAATTGAAGTGTGAGCGTTTCGGAATCACTCACTTTCACCATCCTGAATTGCTCTCGGCGATTGAGACTCTCGCGCCGGAAACACGCCTGCTCGCCATAATCGACGCGGAACTTTTCCCCGGCCCTGCCAACCCGACGTGGGAGGGAACGGCGGAGGAACTGGAACAGCGTTTGGTCAACGGCCATTCCAGCTACGAAGCCCGGCGGCTTCTCGATTGGAACAACGCGACGGGTACTTACCTGGGCCGTCTGGCGAAAAAATATCCAGACCGCATTCAACCTGTCCGAAAGGCACAAGAACGGTGTTGGCAGATTAAACCGCCGAGTCGATGACACCATGACACCAAGTTTCTTACTTCCTGCAAAGAATGAATGTACAAAAGGTGAATCCTTCAAAAACACGGGGAACTAGAAAACTGGGTGTCACGGCGTCATTCGTCCAACTGTCTGTACCCATTCGTCCCCCGTTCTCCCAATGCGGTAGCGCACCTAAAGTCCAAGCCTCGCTCGATAAAAGTACTGCTTTTGTTGAGGTGTTCGGATTTCGTTAAGTCCGATTGAGCCAGTGCTCATCACAACCTCGCGCAGATGAAGCCAGTCTTTCAGATTGCTCGACCCCTCTATTATGTATCTGCAACCCGCATCTCCCGAGAGTGTAACACGGACCATCCCATCTGGGAGTATCCTTAGCGGAGACAGACTTGGCCTCTCTAAAACACTGTCTAACCCTGGGTTCCTCAGATAGAGCACAGTCCCATCGCTTCGCCCGACCAAGCATTCCGCACCTTGGCGCTTAACATCTATGGATGTAATACCCGTTGTCTCCCCTTCAAAGTAGCGCACCAACGCCAAATCAGATGCCCGCCAATAGGACAAGTAATTCCCGGTGCTGACTACCAAGAGGGTCCCATCTGAATTAAATTTGATTCCCGTGGGAATCTTACTGAGCTTGATCTCGTTGAGTTTCAGCCCTGAGAAGGGATTGTACACGACTACCGTTCCGTTTGAAGAAGCGGCGGCTGCCTTTTGGTCTGGAGACCATGCTGCACCGCAAACGCCTTGCAGTTGAAAAGTGCCAACTTGCATGCCGTCAGCAACTCGCCACAGCTTGATATTTCCATCGTCCGCAAAAGATTGTAGGTAGTCACCTTTTGAGGAAAAAGCGATTCCCTTCACTGCCTTCGAGTGCCCCAATATGTTTTGTCTAGGGACGCCCGATATTGAAAGCAGCTTTATTGAAAGATCGTCACCAGCCGAAGCAATCAAGTCGCTGTTCGGAGAGATCGCAACGGAATTTATTCTTGCGAGATGGACCTTGTTAGTCCAGAGCGCTTTTTGACTCTTGACATCATACAATTCGAGCAGCCCGCTATCACCGCCGATCGACACGAAATCGCCCGTCTTCGAAACACTTATGCTTCTAGGAACAAATCCAACACTGAAAGTTTGCTTTAACGATCCGTTGCTCGGATTCCATAAAGTCACGGTTTTGTCAGTTGCAACACTACCTGAAACGCTGGAATTATCGGACCCGGAAACGCTGACAATTGCTCCTTTATGGAATGGAAAGGTCCTTATGAATGTGCCGTCCGGAATTTTCCACTGAGTAATGGAAAAACCAAAACCTGTCGTACGAGAGATTGTACCAACAATCACAAGTGAGTCACTCTTCGGAGATATTGTGAGAGCTCTCAGAACGTCACCGTAACGAGGATCGATTATTTCCTTCACCAGAGACCCGTCCCAGAGACTCCAGACCTTCACGTGATCATACGTGTGTGAAATGGAGCTAGAGATTGCCACTAAAAATCGTGAATCCGGCGAAAAGGAAACGTCCGGGGCACCAAACTGGCGTAGTTTGAAGCTTGAAATTAAGCTGCCGTCTGCGGAGGCTCGCAATTGAATTTGCGACGCGTATCCGATTGCGATCCGATTCCCGTCTGGTGCCACTGCCAAGGAATCCGGTAAAGCGGCGCTGAACGCGGATAGCACAGTTCCTGTCATCGAATCCCTT
>JAQBVM010000063.1 GCA_027623095.1 Verrucomicrobiota bacterium | reverse complement strand
TAGGGGTTTCCAACTCCAAGCGCCCATCCAAGCCCCTGGAACGAGTATTACTGGTTTTTTCATAATTTTTTGGGCTAACGCAAAGGTCAGGCACAGCCACTGGCAGCCGCACTCGCGACTGCAACCACAGTGTTGTGCTGTCTGATGCTCATGCTACTGAGGGGCGCGGTGGCTGTTGCCTGTACCGTCTTGTGTACGCCCAGCATGGGCATTAACTGAAGAGGTTTTAGTCCTCTGTTCATGAATCAGTATGAAAGCATGAAAAGAACTAGCTTAAGGCAAGGGCGATCCCGCGAGGGGCGGCCCGGAGGAAGCCGGCGGCAAAACCGCGGGGTGATGAACAAAAACGCCATAGAAGGCCCAATGTCCGGGGTGAGTCATCACCACATGACAAAACCCGTTGATACCTGCGCAGGCACTGAGCCGGGGACCGTGAGCGGTCCGCATCAACGAAGAAACCGGAAGCCTCAACTCCGATGAAGGTCCAAACTTGGGAAGGATCCGCTGTTCTGTTGCGCCTGTCCCCGCGATGATGCCGATCGGCGGAGCGGAAGGATGGCGAATCGGCGGGGGCAGCGTATCAAAGGAGACTCGTCTCCTTTTGTCCGGCCGCTGGCCCGACGCTACTCGGGAACCGCCTAGTGCGGAGCCGCATGCTAGTGTAGTGTCTTTCAAATAACTATACATACGCCGAGGCACAATGTGGCCTAAAAAGGCCGAAAAGCGAAGATTTCGAATGTATAGACATTTCGGAGACACTACACTAGGTGGTGTGGGGAGGGGGAGCTAAACACCCCCCTTTACCCGCTTAGGCTGACTGATAATCATAACTTACTTGGTCAACGGAATCGGAACCTTGCTCCCGTCTGGATTCAGCTTTCCGAGCAAATCGAGGAATTCCGGTTTGCCCATTCCTCCCTCTACCCGTTTTAGGACCTTCCCTTGTGAGTCAGTGATGATCGTGGTTGGCGTGGCAACGACACGATAACCACTCACCGTTGCGGCCGCGTTAGGATCATCCAAGTCTATCATCACAGGGGTGAACCCCGCTTTGACCACAGCCTCCACCTGCTCATCCGCCCAGACGTTGCGTTTCATGATTCGACAGGGAGCGCACCACTTGGCGGTGAAGAAGAGGATAATGGGTTTGCCGGATTGGGCGGCTTGCTGTTGAGCCGAGGCGTGGTCTTTGGCCCAAGTGACTTTGTTGGAGGGGACGTAGAAGGAATACCATGCGTAGCCGAGGGAGACAACGAGGAAGCTGAGCCAGAACCAGCGCCAAAAGTTGAACCTGCCTCGATAGGGCTTTGATGCGGGATCAGTAGACGGTGGTGGTTGGGATTGTGCGTCGTTCATGGGTTTTACATATCGGTAATGCCGCCGAACAGTGTTCATAAACTTCAGACTTTCGGTTTATCAATTTCTCCCGATAACGTTGCCGACCGTCGGTTTTCGTGAATTCAATAAACTGGAATTGGGTTGACACGTCAAGGTCTTCGCCCTTTGAGTTCAATGCTTTTGGAGGCAATTGGAGTTAATTATCCGCGCTGCTCATTTTATGATAAACCGACAAAAGAGTCGGTTTATCCTGTAACGATTGGAGGGGCAAAACCGACAGAAATGAAGGAGATTGTTTTCACAAATTGGCCTGAGCGACTGGCCAGGAAGGCGTGGAGAGAGTCCTTGGGATTCTGCGACGAGAGCTGGAGGCGGCCATGAAATCCGCCGGAACCCGAAGCTTGCAGGAAATTAAACGAAGCAGTATCAGCTAGCCATCTGGCACATTCCCGGACGAAGGTTTCCGGCCAAATTGCCGGGAGATAGAGAAAACAATAAACTTAAACCTATGAGGATCAGAACCATGAAGATGAAGACGTGGATGGTGTTGGGGGCTGCAATTGCGACGGTCAACTCGCAGTTTGCGGTTCGTTCGTACGGCGGCTTGTTCAAGCTGGATTTCGGCCAGCTCGAAAACGAAAGGGAAATAGTCGATATCGACGGATTTCCAACCGGAGAGTTTCCGAAGCCTTTGACAGATTGGGACGTCATTGGGACTTGGACATTCGAAGATCCACATGGCACGGGTGTTCCTGACGGCGATGGCACATCAGCGACGTGGAAACTGAAGGATTTTTCAGGGGACGGCGACAACGATGTAACGCTGACCATTATGGACAACAAGGCCCTTGCGGAGAAGCTCAGTCCGGATAGCCCACCCTATGCACTGGGTCAAATCCACAATAACCCAACCAAGGAGGGGTTAACCGTCGCGTACGACGGGGTGGTGGTTCCCGCAATTGTCAAAGACGACTATAATTATCGCAATCCGGATACGGCCGGAAGCGAACTGCTGATGCGATTCGCCGGTCTGAATCCCGGGAGGTACAACGTGACGGTGTTCGAAGGTCGAACGACCGACGGCGACGGAAGATTTGGCAAGATCTGGGTGGATGATATCAACGGCAAGAATGAACCGGCGGCACAGAACACCGGCAACTATTCCGGGGTGAATGTGGAAGACGGCGGAGTTGTGGTTCTCAAGGGACAACCGAGAACAGTCACGGTGACTATCAAGGCAGGTGAGTATCTTTGGTTCGCGGAGATGGAAGATAATTCAGGAGGCATCAGCGGTTTAATCATCCGTTCCTCCATCGATGTTTCTAACTCAAAAGGTCTGTTCAAGATTGATTTCGGCCAGCTAGAAAACGAGAGGGAGATTGTGGATTTCGAAGGTTTTCCAACCGGAGAGTTTCCGGCGCCTTTGACCGATTGGGATATCATCCCTACTTGGACTTTCGGAGATCCAGCGTCCCTCGGAGGCAACGGCGTTGCAAATGCCGATGGCACAGAAGTGACCTGGAAGCTGAAGGACTTGTCAAAAGACGCGAACAAGAATGTGACGATGACTATTCTTGATAATGTGGCGCTTTCAACGTCACTCGGTTTGGACATGCCACAAGGCCAGATCGCCAACAACCCAACAAAAGAAGGGTTTGATGCTATTTACGACGGAATCGTGGTTCCCGCAGTGGTCAAGGACGACTATAATTATCGCAACCCGGACACGGCCGGAACCGAACTACTGATGCGATTCGCCGGTTTGAATCCCGGAACCTACAACGTGACGGCGTTCGAAGGTCGAACAACCGACGGCGACGGACGATTTGGCAAGGTCTGGGTGGATGATATCAGCGGCAAGAGAGCACCTGCGGCACAAAACACCGGCAACTATTCCGGGGTGAATATCGATGGCGGAGGAGTTGCGGTTCCTATCGGACAGCCGAGGACCGTTAATGTAGATATCAAGGCAGGCGAGTATCTTTGGTTCGCGGAAATGGAAGACAATTCAGGCGGCATCAGCGGATTGATCATCCGAGGCATTGGCGCTGCTGCGGGTTCCGTGGAGTTGTTAGCCTCCTCAACCGTGACAGGCACCTTCGCCGCCGTTGCGACTGCACAGATTGACACTGCGAACAAGAGCATCAAGGTGACAACAACGGGCTCGCCTCAATTCTTCCGCTTAAAGGGCAGCGAAAAAATCACCAGTGCGTCTGTTTCCGGCGGGGTGTTAGAAATCAAATATCAATGATCCAACTGGATTGGTTCAGGGCGATACCCTGAACCACGAGCGGGCTCTGTGCATCGGAGCCCGCTTTTTCCGGGTCGATCCTTCGGTCTCCACAGACTGTCACGCGCCTCACCGAGAATAATCCCGGTGAGGCGCTTCCAACTCGACTTGCCGAATAGAATCCTCCAATCTGGATCCACGTGATACCGTTCTGCAAAATAAGTCCATTCTAGATTCCTCTACATGAAAATCAGTGATTGCAACGCGTCGTTGCCAATGAGTGTTCTTTTCTTGAACGACTCTGTGATCCGCAGCATTTGCGGAAGCTTGGCAAACCGGCTAGCCATACTTGGAGTCGCGATGCTTCCGTTTTCTTTCGCGCAAATCGAAGCACAGACCGCTGCCGGCGCGAACAACGAATCGCTCGCCGCGCTTGTTCAAGTCCTCGCGCAGACTGAGGATGCCGCATTTCAGAGGGATGTTCTGAAGGGAATGAACGACGCATTCAAGGGAGTGCGGCAGGTAACGATGCCCGATGGATGGGAGCAAGTGGAGCGGAACCTGGAAACAAGCGGCGACTCGGAGGTTCGAGCTCTCGCCCAGTCGCTCTCGCTTACGTTTGGGAGCCAGCGGGCCTTGGCCGACCTTCGGAAGACGCTCGCCGACAGTTCAGCGAATCTTGAAGCCAGGCGTTTGGCTCTGGATGCGTTGCTGGGAATTCGGGATTCCGGCCTCGCGCCAGCCCTGCAAATGCTCCTGCGCACGCCCGAGCTCCGGCGTCAAGCGCTCCGAGCGCTCGCTTCGTATGACGATCGAACAACTCCGCAGGCGATACTGGAAGTGTACGCCGAGCTCCCGGCTGTGGAAAAAAGAGACGCGCTCAACACGCTGAGCTCGCGAGTGGCGTTTGCGAAACCACTGCTGGCTGCGGTCGGCGATGGGAAGGTTCCACCGCGGGATCTGACCGCCGACCTGATTCGCCAATTGCGAAACTTGGAGAGTGAGGCATTGGACCGCGAGCTTGTGAAAGTGTGGGGTGTTGCGCGTGAAAGCAGCGCTGACAAGCAGAGGGAGATCGCCAAGTACAGACAAGTTTTTAGAGCCGGCGGTTCCACCCCCGGAGATGCGGCGCGAGGACGCGGTGTCTTCGCCCGGGCTTGCGCTCAATGCCACACTTTGTTCGGCACAGGTGGGAAAGTGGGTCCCGATTTGACGGGTTCGAACCGAGGCGACCTGGATTATATCCTTGAAAATATGGTTGATCCGAATGCGGTCATTCCAAATGAATATCGAAGTTCGACCTTGGAAACCAAAGACGCGCGTGTCATCACGGGGATCGTTGGACAGCAGGACGCCCAGTCGGTCACGATAACGACTGCCAACGAGGCGTTGACGATTCCGCGCGACGAGATCGAATCGATCAACTCGAGCGAGATTTCGATGATGCCGGAGGGATTGCTGGCGAATCTCGCGGACCAAGAGATTCGGGATCTCATTTACTATCTGACGCGCCCCGGACAAGCGCCGTTAATCGCCGGTCCGGATACGATCGATCTATTCTTTAACGGCGTGGACCTGACGAACTGGGACACCACTCCGGGGATATGGAAAGTGGAGAACGGCGAACTGGTTGGGTTCACCCGCACGGGGCTCGAACAGAATGATTGGATCAAGAGCCAGATGGAAATGGGTGATTTTCGCCTAATCTGTTCCGTCAAATTGAACCCCAATACAGGAAACAGCGGCATTCAATTTCGCAGCCTGGTGCTGCCGGAAGGCGAGGTCAAGGGATACCAGGCCGATATTGGGGCCGAGTGGTGGGGCAAGCTCTACGAAGAACACGGACGGGAGATTCTTTGGAACAAATCGGGCGACGAGCATGTAAAACCCGGCGACTGGAATACTTACGAGATCGTTGCCGTGGGAAACCAAATTTTAACCGCTATCAACGGAAAGCCGTGCGTGAATCTGACGGACCCATTCGGTGCTCAGCGCGGAATAATTGCGCTGCAACTCCATGCCGGGGGGCCGATGGAAGTTCGATTTAAGGATTTCAAACTGGAGCTGAATCCTGTTCTGACGATTAAGACCGCGCGTTAACAAGTCTGCGAGTTGACGCCGATTATATACGGATCAGACGGAGAGAATTGAGAAACGGGCGCAGGTGTGGACCCGCGCATCCGTTGTCCAACTCGCCTCGCCTGCCGGGCAGGGCTCTCGATGGACTACGATTCCCGGACGGACAAGTTTATGTCGTATGTGCGACAGAAAACTGTCCAGGCAGTTGATGGTCTCGATTCGCATTCATTTCGTGAAGCTTTTTCCTCCCCATGAACCGGCAGGTTGTCCCGGCTTTAGCCGGTCTGTGCCGCCTAAAGGCGGGACTACATACATTCTGCCCCGGTTCATGGTCACGATTCACATCTTTACTTTGGATATATTCCGTACTCACGAACCTCGGTGAGGCGACACTGCTTTTCGCGAAGCGAACATCTCATGTGGGCACCTAACTTGCAGGGTTCGGGAACGCGCGGCCTAAGGCGTGGGGGGCGCGGAGGTTTGCCGCCGCACGACCGGAAGTCCTTCCATGACGGTGATCACTTCTCCGATGGCATAGTACACCTCGAGAGGATATTTGTCGGAATCCTGCGACGCGATTTTCTGCATTTCGGCTACCATCTCTGAAACGGCCGTTTTCTGTTCAGGTGACAGTTGCGCGCCCTTTACCGCTTTCTTCAGCGAATCGGCGGCGGCGGCAAAGTCGCCCGACTGAATGGCTTTGGCTGCGGCGTCGATGCTGCTTTTCCGATCGGCTGGCGCTCCCTGAAAGCTGGATGACAGCTTCGTAGTGTCGGTGTGGCTGGTCTTTCCACAGCCGGTCACCAGGATCAAGATACCCATGCACGCGGTTGCAAACGAGAGCGAGAGTTTCATAGAGATGATTTCCTATCTTTGAATTGGGGTGTTCGAGTGATGCGCCAGTCTTTTCAAGCGGCTGTGGAAAGGAAAGACAAAAATGCTTTCGCCTGCCGCGGGAACTTTGTTAAGTTCCGAAAAGCCAATTCCGATATGCCGAAAAAAATCCTTATTGTCACCGACGACGCCGGCGAATCGTTCGAGATTCTCTACGCTCAATATCGTTTCAGGGAGGCGGGCCACAAACCGGTTATCGCCGCGACTCAGAAGAAGAGGCTCAACGGAGTCATTCATGATTTCGAGCCGGGGTGGACAACCTATATCGAACGGCCCGGATATCTGATTCAGGCGGACATCGCAATCTCGAACGTCAAAGTGAAAGACTACGCCGCGGTCCTTCTCATCGGCGGGCGGGCTCCTGAGTTCCTGAGACACAACGCAAAGCTGATCAAAATCGTGCAGGAGTTTCATCAGAGCGGGAAGTGGGTGTTTTCGATCTGTCACGGAATTCAGATTCTGCTTGCGGCGGGGGTGGGGAAAGGAAAACGGCTCACCAGCTACTGCAACATACGATTTGAAGTCGAACAGTGCGGTGGCACATGGATTAATCAGCAAAGCGTCGTGGATGGCAAAATTATTTCCGCGCAAACGTGGGAAAGCCACGCGGAGTTCTTCCGGGATATTTTCAAATACCTTTGAGGCGGTGATTGGGAGGGCGTCTGGACGTTTCTTCATAAACCGAGGTTGGGCGACACTCTGTGGAGCTCTGACTCCTTTCGAGCGGCCGAGGATAACAGAGCTCCACAGAGTGTCGCCCCACCGATCAAGGGTTCATAGCCTTGATTCGCGTCCGGAGCGTGGAGGTCGTTCCTCCACGATTGGTTCGTCACCCCGATTCACTTCTGCACTTGCGGGTTTTCCCGTCTAGTTCAAGCCCGCTTGCCGTGCCCTTCGGATTTTAAAAGACCTCTTGCTGAAGCAACTGTGTCGATCTCGACCGGGGATTTGTCCCGTCGGATCCGGACGATCCTCGGAAAACGCAACGCCAATCCGCTGTCATGCCGTTCGCTGACCTGGATCGAGTCGAACGCGATTTCCAGAACGATTCGTGGTTTTACATGAAGATAACGGCCGTCCCTGCTGACGACGTCTTTCAAGAACTGGCGCGTCAGCTCGGAAATTTCATGGTCTGTCAATCCGGTAAACGATTTTCCGATCGTCTTCAGATCGCCTGTGGTCTCGTCGCGGACTGCGAATGTGTAATCACTCAAAACCGATTTCCGGCGGCCGTGCCCGTACTCGGCCCCAACGACGACGCAATCGAGCGACGCAATCGCTTTCTTCAGTTTGAGCCATGAAATGCCTCGCCGTCCCGGTGAGTAACAGCTTGCCGGATCTTTGATGACCAATCCTTCGTTGCCCCGTTCTTTAGCGGCTTCAAAGGCGATTTCGATTTCATCCACCGAGGTGGCTGGAGTAATTCTCGAGAATTCGAATTGAGGCAGAGTCTCGAGCTTTTTCCGCCGGAATGCGAGGGGCTTGTCTAACAAGCTTTCACCCTCGAACCACAGCAGATCGAACGCGACATAGCAGACAGGAACCTCGTGACTGAGGAACAAGTCCGCTTCTTTTCTTCCGAGCCTTCGCTGAAGTTCCGTGAAAGGAAGGGCGCGTCCGCCGCGCATCGCCAAGATCTCGCCGTCGATCACGAAGTCGAACGGCACCATTCTTGCCGCGTCCACAAGCTCCAGAAACGTCGCCGTCATTTCCTTCAGATCGCGCGAATAGAGCGCCGCGCGCGTGCCGGCTTTGTGCAGTTGACAGCGGATTCCGTCGTACTTGTCTTCAATCCAAAGCGTGGGGAGTCTGGTCAGTCCATCCATCGAGGAGCCAGGAGCCGTTGATTTGGAATCGTCGCCTGTGACCGGATTCTTGGAGGATTGGAATTGCGCTCTTTGTTCCCATCCGGTCGCGCGCTTTCGAATGGACTCCGCGGTTTGTTCCGGCGAAGCGAGCATGAACTTGACCGGGCGGAAGGGCGTTACCGTCGCGGTTTGAAGCTTCCCACGCTTGGCCAATTGCGCTGTCTCACCGATGTTTCCGAGAATCAAGTTTGCTGTTTTCACCTCGTCGATCGGGACGCCGAACGCCTTGGCGATAGCTTCTTCGACCAATCCTTCTTTGAGTCCAATCCGCAATTCACCCGAAAGAATTTTGACGAGGTACTTTCCTTCGAGAGCGGTGCATTTGCGAAGAGTTTGGGTCAGGATCGGGAGTTTGCCGAGAGAACCGCGAGCGGCAAAGAGCTGATGGAGAACGGTGTCCACGGCTTCGAGTGCGAGCTCCGGATTTTCCGATGAGGTTTGCGCTAACAACTCCGCCACCGTTTCGCCAAGATCGCTGTGTTTCAAATAGACCTCCCCGAATTCGGATTGGTTGATTCCGACGGCGCCGCAGACAGCGTCCCGAACGATCGCCCAACCGAGACGCAGAGGCTTGTTTTGGCTCGGTGCGAACGGGTGCCCGGTAAACCAACTGCTCACCGGCCCCAGGATGGAAGGCGCGATGATTTGCACGTATAGGGAGAGGATCTGAGTTTTCTCCAGTTTGCGCGAGGTCGCGCCGATTTTGGCGCACGTATCGGCAAATGCCCGAAACGACGCAGCCGGTTCGATCGTTTCAAGGATATTTTGCTCCACATTCGATTTCGCGTCGGGATTTTGCGCCCATTTCTCGGTGGGGCTGTGCCGCTGCGCAGCTCTAATATCAGGGCGGCGCGGTAACGGTGCCCTGCCTTTCGTTTCATTGGAAGAATCGTCGGCGCGGCCAGGCTTTCCAGCGTTGCCTGGATCGCCACCCACCGTTGCGACGCTTTGGGCGTGGATGGCCTGCTCTCCGGCTGTCTCGATATGCGGCGCCGGCTGGTTGAGTGGAAGTGTAAGTTGTTGTCCTTGCTCTCCCAGCGCATACGCGTCGTACCCCATTTCCCGGAGGGTCATCGCGAACTCCACCGCAAAACCATGCATGGTGTACACCGTTTTGGGTGCCACTTGCCGGGCCAAATCGATCAAGTCCGAAAAGTCCGCATGATCACTCAGCAGAAACGCAGCATCGGCGCGATACCGGTACCGACAACTCGGATCCGCGGCCCAGCCCGTGAGCACTGCCGATCGAATGGGGCCGGCGTCTTTTAGCGCTTCAGAACTGAACGCGCTGGGCGGGCAAAGAATGACCTTGCCCCGGGCGTTCGCCGGATCGAGTTTCTCGAACGGAGGAAAGCAGTATCCGAATTGTTCATAAATTGCCGTGAGCTTCTGAATCTGGGGATGCACCATGAGGGGCAAGCCTGAATCTTTGAAACCGCTTAGCACTTCTTGGGATTTTCCAAGGGAATAGGCGAGCAAGACCGGCACTGCGTCGCTGTCCAACGTCTCGCGGCAGAATCGAATGATACTCTGCAGGACATCGCCGGTGGGTGGGAACCGGTAGCCGGGCCGTCCAAATGTGGTCTCCATGATCAAGATATCGGCGGGCCTGGGGTCGCACAGCTCGGCGGAAAAGGATTGCCGCAATTTGAAATCGCCGGTGTAGAGGAGCGACGAGCCCTCCGAGGAGATCAGTGCCATCGCGCTCCCGAGCACATGGCCCGCCGGAAGTAATGTGATGGAGAACGACCGTTTACCGTACTTGAACTCCGTCTGCCGCCCGAGTTCGATCACATGTTCCAAACGCTCTCCACGCAATCGGGCGCGCATGAGGCGCGAAGTCGGCTCAGTCAGAATCACCTCGCGATGCGCGCCGATATGATCCGAGTGCGCGTGGCTTACAAAGACTCTTTCATCCCCACGTTGCGGCTCATGTGGATCGAGCCACAATCCCAATTCGGGCAGATGGACTCCGCCGCGATGGAAACGAATGCTCAACGCTGACATCGGAGCGAACTTTAAGCGGGGTGCGATCCAAGTCAAACAGGGGTTTACCCAACTGATCGTTTGATGTTCGGTGGCACTCTCTGGCAGAATTGTATGCATGGGTATCACGCCGAAACAGTTTGAGCAGATGCAGACGAGGCTCAAAGGCTCGAAAGCGGGGCGGGGTTCGGCGCGCCAGCCGGTGAAAGCAAACGAGAATGGCGCCGGCCAGATCATCCTAGGAATCGACCCTTCGCTTCGGAGCACGGGATACGGGATCGTCACGGTCGCCAGACCCCATCCGCGGGCGGTTACTTTTGGCACGATCGCCAGCCCTCCGAAATGGGAACGCTCCCGCTGCTTGCTCCACATTGCGGATTCGTTGAGAAAGGTATTGAAGGAATTCAAGCCTGATGTTTGCGTTGTTGAGAGCCTCTTTTACGCCCAGAATCTCCAGACCGCGCTGATCATGGGCGAAGCGCGAGGCGCCAGTCTGGTTGCGGTCGCCGAGGCTGGATTGGAGATTTATGAAATCGCACCGCGCAAAGTGAAGCAAGCCATTGTTGGCTATGGGGGAGCTCAGAAATTGGCTGTCGCTAAAATGGTGCAAAGGATGCTGGTTTTGAAGGATACACCAGCTCCGGACGCTGCGGACGCCCTTGCTCTCGCCTTGACGCACGCGCAGAACATCGGTTCCTATTCATTCACGGCGCCCAAGCGAGTTTAAAATCTCCGAATATGATTACATTCTTACACGGAAACCTTGTGGAGGCGTTGCCCACCCAAGTCACGCTGGATGTGAACGGCGTGGGATACGAGATTCTAATTCCTTTGTCTTCTTATGACAAACTGCCTGCGCCCGGCGGCTCGGTGCGATTATTGACCCACCTGGCGATTCGCGAGGATGCTCATGTCCTGTACGGATTCGTTTCTCCGCAAGAGCGCGAGCTTTTCCGGTTGCTGATCAACACTGTGAGCGGTATCGGCCCCAAGATCGCTCTCAATGTTCTCAGCGGAATGAATATCACCACGTTCCGAGGTGCTGTTGCCAATGGCGACGCGAAGGCCCTGGCACAAATCTCAGGTGTTGGAAGAAAAACCGCCGAACGAATCATCGTGGAGCTCCGGGACAAAGTTGGCGCGACAGGAGCGTGGGAAGCCAGCAGCGCGAAATACGGACTGTCGCCGGACGATCAAAAGATCAGCGATGCCACGCGCGCGCTGATTGCTCTCGGCTTTAAGCAGTCGGACGCATACGAGTCTGTTCGCGCCTCCATCGCAGTGCTTGGGGGCAAGGCAGGCGTCGAAGAACTGGTTCGGGCAAGTCTGAAAAAGGGAGCATAATGGCAGACGTTTCGTCGCAGCGCTCCAAAGTTGTTGTTCCGCACTCGGCGAACTGGAAAAGCCGCTTGGCCGCAGGGTTGATCAGTATCACAGTGCGGTGCATGGCCGCAACGGTGCGTTTTCATCTGCACGATCCGATCAGGCTGATGACGGGAGCATTTCCGAAGAATGTTATCTTTGTTACATGGCACAATCGATTGGCTCTCTCGCTTTCAATTTACAATCGGTTTTTTGGAACACGGCAGCCGGGATGCCGGATGGCGGCAATGGTGAGTGCAAGCCGGGATGGCGCGCTTCTCGCGCGGGTTCTTGAGAATTTTCGGGTTCAGCCGGTCCGGGGCTCAACAAGCCGCCGCGGGCCGCAGGCATTGCTGGAGCTGACGAAATGGGCGGAGCGCGGTTACGATCTCTCCATTACTCCCGATGGTCCGCGTGGCCCGCGTTATGCCATTCAGAGCGGTGTTCTCGCGCTGGCGCAATTGACTGGTCTTCCCATCATTCCAGTTGGAGTTCATTTGCATCCGAAAATCTGCCTCGGAAGCTGGGACAAGTTTCAAGTCCCAGTACCATTTGGGCGTTGTGAAGTCGTTCTAGGCAATCCGATTGCCGTGCGCCGGGAGGCGTCGGATGAAGAACGCGAAGCGCTCCGCGCGGAGCTGCAAGAGAGATTGCTGGCCGTGATGCGGGATTAATCAGTATCGGATTGGTTCTTCAGCTCCACAGAGTGTCACCTCACCGTGGCTGCCACAGGATGGTTCATTGGTTGCAAAAACCTCCAAATTTTGGACACGAATCGGAACTGTGAACTGCCTGGACAGTTTTATGTCGCACATACGACATAAACTTGTCCTTCCGGGATTCGTAGTTCATGGCCTGCGGTATTGATTGTAGCGCTTCAACACCGCGGCGATGTATCGTCTTGTGCCTGGAAAATCGATTTGGACCAAGAAGGCGGCGCTATTCGTTTCTCCGGAGTCTTTCATCCATCGCAAAACATGAGTCCGTCCCGCATTGTAATCGGCAAGGGCGTATGGCAGGGCATCATCCGTTTCGCGATAGCGTTTGAGCAATTTGGAAAGATACCATGTGCCGGCAAGAGTATTCCGGGAGGGATCGATCAAACTCGTGTGCGAAAATCCTCGAATCTTTTCGGCTTCCGCCCATTCGGCCGCAGCTAGATGCCGGACCTGCATTAAACCCAGTTCTCCCGCTTTGCCATGAGCGTCCGGATTGAAGCGGCTCTCTCTCCAAACCACAGCTTTCACCAGCGCAGGGTCAACCTCGTACCGTTGCGCCGCATCTTGGATCACTCGATAATAGCGCCTTTCGCCGGTTCGAGCGTGCCACCAGAATACGAATACTACGTCGCACACAATAATCGCCAGCAAGATCCATATCCAGTAACGGCGCATTGCGGCAGTTTAGTCGTTCGCTTTAAAATCTTGCCAGCACGTTTTGACAGATGGTTGGATCTCTTTCTTGTCGGGGCTCTATCTCGCGAAAGTTTCGAGAGATGAACAGCCCATCGACTCTCAATACCAATCGGTGCCGTATCGGTTTCGAATTTAGTCTTTGCGGAGCCTAATTGTGTCGGGATAGACTTCGAATGCGCATCTAAATCGAAAATGGAATCTAGTGACAACGGTAACGAGTCCGTCGGATATCCGGCTGGCGAAACGTGCCCGGAAATCCTGATCTATGTCGTCGATGACGAATCCTTGATTGGCGAGGTGGTTAACGTGGTTCTCAAGTTGAAGGGATTTCGTCCCAAGTTTTTCACCAATCCTGAGCTGGCGCTCGAGTCGTTGACCAACGACGAGGAGAAACCTGTCTTGCTGTTGACCGATTTTCTGATGAGTCCCTTTAATGGAATGGAACTGATCGAGAAAGCGAAAAAGATCCTTCCCAGTCTAAAAACCATTCTGTACAGCGGCAATGTGGGTGAAGAAATGACACAGTATTATTCGGTCAAACCGGACGCTTTTCTCAGCAAGCCGTTCTTTCCAAAGGACTTGATTGAGGTCGTGCAGTCGGCCCTGAACGTCTGAGAGGGATTATCCAAAGCAGCATGTCTTTGCGCGGAAGAAAACTGGGCTTGCTCCTGTCGTGCGGGCCAGACCAACCCAATTTCGACCATGGCGTGCGTCTCGCCCAAGCGGCACTGGAGGAAGGATTGCAGGTTTATCTTTATTGCATCGACGATGCGGTGAACGGAGTGTCCGATTCGCGGCTGAAACGTTTGGTGGATCGCGGCGTTCATCTGTTCGCCTGCGCGTATGGCGCACAACGGCGAAACCGTGCCCGGGAAGAAACGGCCACGTGGGCTGGTCTCGCAACCCTAACCGATATTATTTCCGGTACAGACCGCTTCTTGAGCTTCAATTAATGAGAGCCCCGCGAGCGGGACTAACCAAGAACCATGCGGCGAAGCGTCCTATTCATTGTGAGCGGCGATCCTCGCACAAGCCCGCGTCCGGCCGAAGCGATTCGAATCGCGGCCGGGATCATTGCGGGAAACAGGATTGATGTGCGGGTATTACTTCGAGACGGCGCAGTAATTATTTTGCAGGAGTTAACGGACGATTTCGTGGATGAGGATCATTATGCCCGATACCTTCCGATCCTCGCAGAATCCGGAAATACGGTTCTCGTTCGGCGTGAACCAACTCCACGCTCAGATGTTTGTCCGACTGCAGTACCGTTCCGCGAAGTGACCGACAGAGAGGCTAGCGCAATCGCGGCGGAGTCAGACTGCGTCGTCTGCTTTTGATTCGTCATGCGCAATATTCTGCACATCGTTACCGTGTCTGGCGATTCGTTCACCACGGAAGTTATCTCCGTCCAGAAGGAGGATAAGTCTCGCGAAGTGACGGTCTTTGATCTCACGGAAGCGGAGCCCGACTACAAACGTTTGCTTCGGGAGATCTTCGATGCCGATTCAATCCATGTTTGGTGAAAGCGCCTAACACCCTGGCGGCTTGTCGCAAGCCCTTAAGTGTAGGGAATTTGGCGATTCGCCGCCGGACGCAACGCGGTTTGCTGGGGCGCTTCTTGCGCCGGGTGGGGAGGTGTTGGCGGGCCACTTCGGTGATCAAGCGATCGAGCTTGTCGATGAATGTCCGCCAGGTCTTGGACTGCGGTAACGGAGCCTGCGGAGTTACCGCTTTTGGATTGCAACTTGCCGCTCCGAATCACTCAAAACCGCTCGCACATCCCAACACCAAAGCCCAAAGCGGTGAATCGCTCTGCTCGTCACCGCAGTCCAAGACGCTGGCGCGTTATCGGAAGGCCCGATCAAAGTGGAACTATTTTTCACCTCTAAGCGCCTAGACAGCAGATGCTTATCCGATCCTCTTCTCAACCAAATCCTAGTGGCATTGGCCTTCCAGGCGGCAGCACTTTTTTTAAATCAACACGGTCGATCTGGCCTGCTTTTAATTCTTCGAGTTCAACCGGAGTGTCTCAATCCACGAGGCGGACTCGGAAGAAAGAATCCAGGCTATCGAGATCTTCGACAAGAAACTCCAAATCCTCTCCCGTACCCACAATCTCAGAATGGATCACACGCCACACAGGCGCCGTAAGCGTCGGGGCCGCCTCGATCGAATAGATTCGATCCTTCGCCGCAGGCCATTTCAATCGGATCGATCCCATCGTTCCAATACCCCGGTCGGAACGACTTGCAAGCAAGCGCAAGTGCGAACGCACATCGTTCGGATTCGTCCCGGCCCGGAATTCGGCCCAGTTGTCGAGACCGTCACCATCAGCATCGGCGCCGGCCTGGGCGAGATAATTGAATAGAGACCCAAAATACCGCAATCGCCAGTGGTCCGGAATGCCGTCGCCAAAACTCGAACCGGATCGATCCACCCCCGTCAAGAGCCCATCCGTGATCGTCTGCGGGAAGAGAGCCAATCCATTGGGAGACGCGGAAGCATGCTGAAAATGAACGCGATACGCGGCATCCGCAGAAGCTTCCGCCGGGATGCCGAAACGCAACACTCCGATTTGTGCCGAACCACGAATTCCGGTCGCGGTTTCATCAAGCCAAGCGGCCGCGTAATTCGCGAGTCCCACAGAGTTCACCATGTCCGGCTTTCCGAGTCCAACCACGGGATAGAATTGAACGGGTTCCCGCAGATTTGGAGCGCCATCCAATGCCTCCACGGTCACATTCAACATCATCACCCGAGCCGGATGCGAGCCGCGAACCTCGGCACGAACCGGCACAAACTTCGTCTCTCCCGGCCGAACGTCCAAATCGGGAACACTAAACGCAATAAACGGATTCCCCAGAACCGGCGGTCCAAGACTTGAAAGCGTCTCGGCCGGTAGGTTCGCAAGAGATCCTGCCGGCGAGCGCTGAGCCAGGTTAAGCCCGCCACGAAAGCGATTCGGCACTTCCTCAGCCACTCGCTGGCCGTTTATCCAGTATCGGGCGAACAGTTTGAGGGAGGGATCCAACGAGCGGCGAAAGCTCACAAACACATCGGCCACGTTCAACTCGCCATCACCGAACTTGATCAGATCAATATCGGTCGAACTCCCATCGTACACATCTCCGTCGATCGCTCCGCCATCCGAACCGCAACACGCGTCCATCGCGTCAAAGAAATCGGTGCCGGACGGTGGAATATTGAAGCCGTAGGTGGCGGACTGAAAAACCTGAAACACATCGTTTGCCACGATATTGGTATCTCCGAAGTCGCCGGCGTTGAACCAGCGAAACGGCGCGACGTCACCGACGATATAGTGCAACTCCCCTTCTCCGAGTCCGCCCGTCACAACGGCGACGTCCTTGATAGCGTTAATGCGGCCGCCCGATAACGAACCGTTTGTGGGTGTATCGATAAACACATCCCCGGAAAACGCATCCTGGACTGCGGAAGGTCTGTTGATCTGGATGCGGTAATTGTTGCCGGAACCCGCCGTCACTGGGATTTGAAAGGAGTATCCTCCGACAACAACCCGGTTTTCCGAACTCAGAAACAGGCGGTCGTGCGCCTGGGAAAACGTGACCAGATCCTGAATCCGGGTGTTGTAAAGATTTGTCAGTCCGATCACCTCCTGCCATCCTACGCCCAGCAGATTCTGGGAGATGTTTGTAAATAGCAAATCGCGATAGATCTCAATGAAATTGGTGGTGATCAAAGTCCCTTGAGGGACGATATTCGTGAAAATTTCGAATTCGTTACGCTCGAACATTTTCGGATCAATTCTTCGAAAACTGCCGTCATTGAGCTGCTCTGAAAGCATCGATCGAAATCCGAAGGCGCCCGGTGTGAGCAGCGGAGCGCTGTCACGGTTGGTCACGGTGAGACTAAACTGCATGGAGTAGATCTTCTGATCAGGCAGGAGAGACAGCGTGATCGGCGCAATGAATGTTTGTCCCGCGGATCCCAGAAATCGGCTCGAGGCCTCCCCAGCCTGAAAACCAAAACTGATCTCATTGGGCCTAAAATCTTCGGGTTGAAAAATCTTCGTCGCAATTTCACTCGGGCGGTAATTACGCTTAAACGCCCTCGCTTTTAATACGACCTCACTTGTCACAGGCAGTGGAATGACTGGAGTCTGAGGAAACAGCAGACTTGGCGGAGACTGATCTGTCGGTTCCGAGCCATCCAGCGTGAAGTAAATCTCCGCTCCCTTTGTCGCGGTCTTGAGTTCGAAAGCAGCGGGATTATCTCCCGCGACAATCGGGGGAGAAACTTGGAATCGAAAACGCGCCTGCACGAGCCCGCTTGGGGAACGGCGTTCCGCGGTGGCATTGGCTTTTATCGTCAGGGCGGGCGCCGGAGAAACGATCGACGACAGAACGTCGGCCGGTTTCAAACCGTTCATATACGCGGGCGCGGAAAGGCGGTTGTTCAGGGTTGGCGGATCAATCGTGTCCTCTTCGAACAAACCCGGAGTCGGACCCACGTTGTAGAATGCCTGCGCTCCCGGTTCCGGAAGAATGGCGATGATGACGTCGTTAAAAAAGATGCTGTCCGTCACGGGGATGAGCTTTGATACGAGTTCGCCCGTGACTTCGTCCAAAACAAAATCCACCCATCCGATTTCCGGGTTCGCAAGCGGCGGAAGGCGGGGTGTGATCTGAATGCGCCGGAGCGCGTTATTCCCGGAGTCGGCGATGAGTAGATCCCCCTCCGGATCTCGAATCAGAGCCGCCGGCGAATTGAACAGCGCCGTGCCGAGCGGACCATTCTCCAGACCGGCCACACCGGGTCTGCCCGCATAGGTGGTCGCAGAGAATCGGTTGGTCACATCCGGCCTTTCGAAAAACTGGAGGATGTCCGGATTTTGAAAGAGCGGATCCTGAAAGATAGGATCTTGATAGACGCGCCGGAGCGTATGGTTCCCGGTGTCGCTCACGATCAGCCCGACATTTGGACCGGACCAAAAAAGGGCGCTCGGAAGATTGAACAGCGATTCCTCGGCAAAGAGCGAATCGTTTGTTCCACTGCTTCGGTTCGCGCTTCCGGCAATCAGACTCGGCGCCACTAGATTCGCACTCAGCCTGTTTGTGGTCATTTGGAACGTGGCGATATCGAAGCGGACAAGTTTGATGGCATGGTTGCGCGTGTCCGCGACAAAAAGGTCCAGCTCCGTTCCAATCTGTTCGCCCACTGCAATTGCGGTCGGTTCCAGGAAGCCGGTTGCGACGGTGAGCACCACGTTTGTGTTCTGAATGCGCGTGAGCATCCGGATGGCATTGTTCTTGGAGTCGGCGATGAAGATGTTTCCGTTTCCATCCGCGGCGAGTCCGATGGGGGTGTTAAAGCGAGCTTCCAACGCAGGCACTCCAAGTGGCGAGACTTGATTCGGCGCAAATCCAGCCGTTCTCGTCGCACCCGCCAGGTTTGTCACCAGAGGAATGCTGCCGCTCAGGGTAATCAGACGGAGCATGTGATTGTCCGAATCCGCGACCACCAAGCCGCCAAGGCCGGGAACCACCGCTTTCGGAGAAAAAAAGCGGGCTAGAAATCCCGGGCCGTTGTTCGATCCCGAGCGCCCTGTCACACCCGCGATCACCGTCAACGCGCCAGTGTCGAGCGCGTATCGGAGCACCCGATGATTGCCGCTGTCGGCCACATACAGATTATTCTCAAACAGCGTGACGCTCCTTGGATCTGAAAGGCCGTTTGTGATCACGGAATCCACGGTCGATTGCGCCAGGGAATGAGGCGCCAAAGGTGCAACCGCAACCACTGTTAGGGCTGTGAGAAACCGGATCCAAGCGTGCATCCGATAGAAAGCGGTGAGGAACATGGAAGACACGGAAAGACACGGAAAACGAGAAGCCTCGGCATGCACTTTGTGGGTGAGTTCGGAACAGTTCATAAGCCTTTGTTTTCCGTGTGAACGAAGGTTTAGTCCTGGAATCTCGTTCGATCTATTGGAAAGCGCTGTCCCTTTCCCTCTTAATCGGCGGTTCCGGACCGAACCTTTAGCCGATAGAAACGGGTATTACCGTCCGCGCCTGCACCGCTCGCCTCCTCGACACGCCCGGTTCCGGTTCGTTCGGGTCCGACCGTTGTCCAGCGGCCAAGATCTTCGCTCAATTGAACACTATATCGTTTCCCGGGCTCGCCAAACCAACGAAATAAGAAGGTCTCCAAGCCGCCCTCATCAAGCTTCGGAATCTGCAACCGCAAATCGACCGGGCTGCTGCCCGCCAGAAACTCTTCGAGGTTTGTGAGCCCGTCGCCGTCGGGATCAGAGTCCATGGCGGCCCACACATTTCCTAGCGCCCCGAAGAATCGAATCTTCCATTCGTCCGATATCCGTTCGGCCGGGCGAAGCGCCTCCGTGCCAACCCAGACTGTTCCTGGCAAAGTCTGAAGTTCGTATTGTGTCTGCAAATCCGGAGCTCCATCGGCGTTCGCAAAACGAATCGTGTACGCGTCTCCGGTTCGGGCTGTCGCGGGAACGACGAATTGAAGATGCCCCAGCATTTGGTTTCCTTGGAGCGGCGAAGGAAACGGGTTTTGCAGCAGAGCCCAGGCTCCCGCCGATTGGTTCACGGCAAGACCATTCTGCCCGCCCTGCAAACCAATCGGCGTGGGAATCGCGGGGTCCGGAACGAACCGAACCGGTTGATCCAGCGCCGGCGCATCCCCTTCCGGCGTCACCACCGCGCGGAACTGCAGTCCCTTGACACCGTGGCCTTCCGCAATCGTTACAGCGACGGGCACTCTAACAAAATTGCCCGGAGCCGCGTTCTGCGCGGAAAGGGCGATTATTGTCGCTTGGCGAAACCACGCCGGAGAGACAGTGGATCGAGTCAAAACCTCCGCCGGAGAATTCGCCGCCGCGCTGAGTTGATTCTGGCGTGATGCGGTGCGAAGACCGCCCGAAGCCCATGAACGGCTCCAGTTGTTCGTGCTCAGACGCAGCGAACGCTGAAGAATGATCTGCCAGTCTAGGAAGCGAATCTGGCCGTCGCCTCCCACAGCCGTCGCGGAGTCCTCAGGAAACGCGTCCATGGAATCGAACACATCGGTAAACGAAAATGGTGTGAACAAACCGAGTGAGGAATGAAACGCATTGTTCACGTCGTTGTTGTTGATGTTCGTGTTTCCAAAATCTCCTGCGTTGTACCACTCCGCAATCGCGCTGTCGCCCACCACATACGAGAGACCTGTCGATACCGTGATCGTTCGCTTCTCGAATGTTGTCATCCGGACAGGCGTTTGCAGTCCGTCTGATGTGCCCGACGGTTGCACCAATTGAATCTCGTACTGCTGGTTGTTGGATACCGTCGGCGGAATAGGAACCGCGATCAACGCGACTGTGCCGGATTTGGAAAAATTCAACCCCGAACTGGATCCTACAAACGAGACAGCCAGTCCTGTGTTCGTGCTGGTCGTGAAGACAGAGGCCAGCGGCGCATTTGTGCTGGGAATCGGAAGCTGAATGAAATCGTTTGTGGAGATCGTCAAATTCCGAAGTTGCGACGATATCAGCGCGTTGGCATCAAACGGAACCGGCGTGATTTCCACCCGGAACTGAAGGGATCTTAAAACCTTTTCAGGCGCCAGCTTTACCTCAATGGGAACGACAATTGTCGATCCGATGCCCGCCGAGAAATCGCGCGCAATACCGATTCGAGTGGTCTGCAGATCGGAGAAAAGGAATTCCCGCGTGATTTCCGGACTTGGTGCGTATCCCGTCTTAAAGGCGCGCACCGTGAAGATTACGTTGTTTGTGCCATTCACAATGTCCAACCGTTCATCCGGAACATAGAGTCGCGAGGGGGCGGTGTTGGTAGGACTCGCGCCGTTGGTTGTGTACCACATCTCAGCCCCTTCGGTCGCATTCTGAAGCGAAAAGTCCCCCGGATCCTTGCCGTTGATGACCGGACCCGCGACGTTGAAAAGGAAGCGCGCCGCGACTACCGCGCTCGGTTTGCGTCCGTCCTGCGTGCCGATCGCCCGGATTGTGACATTGGAACCATCACGACTGGGGCGTATCAGGCTCTGGTTGACCGGCCATTCGAGAAGCCCGTTCTCATACGCGGGCGGAGTCAGCCGGCTGCTGGGATCCTCTGGAAAATTCGCGTCCAGATCGAGCGTGTAAAAAGTGTCTGTTCCCCGTTCGGCGATGATCGCAACGGTGACGTCGTTGTTGAAAGTGGAGTTTATGACGGGTTCCAACGAAGTTCTCAATTGACCAAAGCTATTTGTGGTAAGAATCACAATACCGATTTCCGGCTTCTGCACAGGCGGCTGCGGAATCGTAACCTGGAGGCTGAATAAAGAGTTATTCCCCAGATCAACCAACGGAATGTTACCGTTTTCGTCCAAAGCCAATCCGACCGGAGCAACGAGCGTTTCGGAAGCCGAGGGAACGAACGTCTCAGCCGAGTACGTATTGATCGCCGCGTTCGTATTAAAATAGACGCGCCGCAGAAGCCGGTTGCCTGTGTCACTGATGACCAGCCCCGTTTTTCCTCCAACCCACAGCAATCCCCGAGGCCCGTTAAAGAGAGCGTTCGTCGCAATCAACGAATCGCGGCTGCCGCTGATGAAAGGAGAACCGCTTCCCGCCAAAAGCGCCACCGTTCCGTCCGTGCGAATTACCCGAATCGAGTGCGTTCCCGTGTCGGCCACAAAGATTTCGCTCGTGTTTGTGTTGACGGCCACCGCGGTCGGCCGAAGGAATCCCGAAGCAACGGTCGTCACCACGTTATTGGGATCGATCCGCCGGACGCGGCTGTTCAGCGTATCTGCAACATACACATTGCCGGAAGCGTCCACCGCCATGCCCGCGGGCGAATTGAACAGTGCGGCAGCGCCCGTGGCATCCGCAAACCCGGCCGCATTGCCGGCAATTGTCGTTACGGCGCCGTCGAATCCGACACGGCGGATCAGATGGTTTCCGGCATCCGCGACGAGGAGCCCGTTCCGGGCGGCAACAATGCCCTGGGGGCTAAAGAATCGTGCGAACACGCCAGGCCCATCGTTGCGTCCGCTTTCACGGAACACCCCGGCCAGATTGGTGAGCGTGCCGGTATTTGAGATATACCTCACGATCCTGTTGTTTGCGCTGTCGGTTATGTAGAAATCGTTGTTGGCGTCCACCGCCACGCCATACGGCTCAGCCAACCCATTGGTGGCCAGTGGTTGGAGAGAAGGCTGGGCGTGAGCCTTCAGACAAGTTAGGAGTAAAACGAGAGTAGCAAGCCAAGGTATTCGTTTCATAAAGTGAATGGGATTCTGCCGGATGCGCGGCGTACCTGATTCTGGCCGGGAATTCAAATTCATAGTCTGTGTTGGAGGTTGGAGTTTGACAATAAAGCGACACTTTTAAATTCGGCTGAAAATAGAATGACGAACAATTGTTTCATGGTGAAATCTGGATCGATAGGCGGTAAAAAGATTGGCTCGCAGCGACCCCGGATTGGCGCAACTCCCGCACCCGTCCATCTCCGGGAATATTCCCCTCAACAACCGTCCAATTCTGGGCCGTCAGATCTGTATTCATTTCCAATGCGTAAGTTCGCCCAAGCGTCGTCTGCCAATGGAGCACCATCCCATCCTGCGCCGATGATTCTCTTTGAACCTCAATTCGAAAACGGGAGTTCGCGTCTGTCGGATCTGTGCCTGCAAGGTATTCCGCGAAATTCGAAAAACCGTCCATGTCGGGATCGTCGCTCTCTCCAATGCTCGCGTTCAGCTCGCTTCCGAAAAAATGCGTTTTCCATTCATCGGATAAGATTTCCGCCTGTTGCGGCGCCGGCGTTTGAACCCAGACAGCGGCTGGGCGGGTTTCGAATTCATATTGCGTCGTCAAATCCGGAGAGCCGTCCGCGTTGGCAAACCGTAGTGTGTAGGATTCGCCGAATCGCGCCGCGACCGGCAGAATAAACCGAATGTGCCCCAGGAGCGTTCTGCCCACCAGAGGCGGATCAAATGAGTGGTTCGGCACCAGCGGCCACCCGCAAAGAAGAACATTGGGTGACAATCCCAGGCTCTGCACCGGCGTGGGAAGGTTTGCGGCTACGAAAAACTGCAGCGGCTCCCTAACGTCCGGGGCGTTGTCGTTGGGTAATAGCGTCGCCCGAAACGCAAGTCCGGAGATCCTCAAGCCTTCGTGAACGGTGACATAAACGGGAACTTCAGTCCGCACCCCGGGCAGCACGTTTCCGATCGGTTCGGACGTGATTACGGCGTCGCGAGTCCACGCCGGCGCTTCCGAAGGACGGTTCAGCGTCTCCGCGGGCGAATTCGGAATCGGCGCCAGCGATCCGCCCGGAACACGCACTCCCGCCCAGCCTCGCGACCATTCTCCCGTATCCAAGAGCAGCGAGCGCAACAGGATCACCTGCCAGTCCAGGAATCGGATTAAACCGTCTCCACCCGCGTTCAACAGAGTGTCTTCTGGAAACACGTCCAAGGCATCATAAAGATCAGAAAATGGATACGGCACGCGAACTCCCAGGGCGGCTGAAAAAGCGTTGTTCACATCGCTGTTGTCCATCAGTCGATTCCCGAACCCGTACGAACCCCAGACAGGAGCGCCCGCATCGGGCACACCCGGATCTGCCCGCGGGAACAATATCTCGTCTGAGTTATACCAAGTGGCCGGAGAAGAATCGCCCACCACGTAGGCGACAGGAGCCACCCGAATCTCGCGGTCTTCCATCGGTCGAAGCGCCACGGGCGCCTGCATTCCGTCGGATGTCCCGGATGGAGTGAGAAGGCGAATCGCATACCGGTCGCCATGCTTGGCAGACGCGGGAATCGGCAACGCAAGCATGGACACAACCGCAAAATCGGAGACAGAGAAATTGGCGTTTGTGCCAATGAACGTGATCGCCAGCCCCTTGGCCAAGCCTTCTGTATAACCCAGAGCGCTAAACCGGCTCGAACCCTCGGATTCGTTCGATGTCACGATCGGAATGAAATCGTCTCCTGACGTCGAGATTGCTCGAAAGCGATCGGGAATCATCGGTGCATTCGGTGTCGAGGGCGCAACCTCAATCCGAAACTGAAGCGACTTCAACTGATCCGTCTGCCGAAGATTCACGGTGATCGGAATCACCAGCGTCGATCCCGGTCCAGCGGCCAGATCGCGAGTCACACCGATTTCGCTGACCCGGCTGGCTTGACCCCGGACGACTTCGCCAAACGCGGATCCGACAAATGGCATCAGGCGCAACGAACTCAGATCTCGCTCCGTTTCCCGCCAGCGGATCGTGCCAGTGCCGGCATTCAACGCCACTTGAAGGCTGTTAGTCGTCGGATCTGTTCCGTTCGTCGTGTAATAGACTCCATTGTTGAAGAACGCATTTGTATTTGGATTGGTCACGATCACATCGTGGCCGAGCGGATAATAACCGGCGCTCGGAGAAATCACCGGTGGGCGCACAACAAAATTGACACCGGTCCCATTTGATCCATCCGCAAGATCGGCGCCCGAAATCTCGCGCACGATGTGATAATACGATTCGGAAACGAAGACGGTGCCGTCTTCGGTCACCGCCACGCCAATGGGTTCGCGGGCTTCGGAAAACTCAATCGAAGCGTCGAACCATCCAGGGAGAATAATCGGATCACAGTGAAGACACTCCGGCCCTTCCCATCGGGCAGGGTCAATCCCATACAGCGTACTCACGGACCCGTCCGAATTCAGAACCCGCACTCGGTGGTTCCCGCTGTCCGCTACCACCAGGTTTCCGTTCGGAGCCCGGGACAAATGGCGGGGCTGCTTGAATTGCGCGCTTGAAAACGATCCGTCTTTGAATCCTTCAACCCCGGAGCCAATGCGGGTGACAGACACGCCCGTCTCAGGGTTGATAAAGAGGATACGGTTTCCCCCGGATTCACTCACGGCCACCAAACCACTCTCGAGAATGGCGACACCCGCAGGCTCATTCAGCCCGTTCGAAATTAAACGCTTCTCCTCAAGGCTTTTGCCGGTTCGGAATAGACTGCCGTCCTTTTCAGTCACGTAGATGTTTTCCGACACGTCGAGCACCATAGCCGTCGGATGTGTGAAACGAACCGAGCCGGAGGTGACATTGCCAAACCTGTCAATATGGCGGATAACTCCGTCTCCCTCGGTCAGCACAAGCAGCTCGTTTGCTTCATTCACCGCTAGCGCAACAGGATGATCCAAATCGGCGATCACCGTGCTCGCCCGATTTCGAGCGACATCCAATTTCCGAACAGCTCCATTCTGGACGTCTGCGACGTACAGATTCCCGGCGGCATCGACAGCGATACCGGAAGGTCTGTTGAACTGAGCCGCCTGCAACGAATCTCCATCCACAAAACCGAAATCCGATCCGTATGGTGAGAGACGTCCGCCTCCCAACGTCCGCACACTGACTTGGCCAAACGATTGAGAAAGGAACGATGTCAGAAGAACAACCACAAGGAACTTCCAAGAACTGATTTTCAGGAGCTGAGAGCTGTTACAAACAATGCCTATCCGGTTAGCTGACATTTCGCGGATGCTGCGGGTCACAGACCCGCGCTCCGGAGCGCGCCTCTGTGAGGCGCAGCACGTCCAAGCAATGCAAATGCCAATAAACCGGATAGACATGTGACAAACAATTTCCACAACACGGTAGGGCGCGTCACTCCGTGTGCGCCGCCAAAGCGGTTGAGCAAACCAATATTCCATGGTTTTGAAGGTGAATTTCGTTCGCGGCCGATAGCTCACTTCACAGGTTTGTTCCAACCGAGAGGTTTTCCGGTGTCCCACGCGGATTCTTCATGATCCGACAGTTGGGTAGGTTTCGTCTTCAAATAATCGGTCGGCGTCTCTTGAAAATCCGTACTTTCCACAATCGTCGGTGTCACAAAGATGATCAGGTTCGATTTTGTTCGTTCCTTGCTTTCGCGCCGGAACAGCAGACCAATCCCCGGCAGGTCCCCGAGGATTGGCACCTTTGTGTAGCTCTTGGTCGCCGTGTCACTGATCAAACCACCCATGACGAGCGTATTGCCACTCGGAATGACGACCTCGGTTTCCATTCTCCGGATCGCATAGACGTTTGCCTCGTTGATGCTTCCATTAATGATCTGGCGATCCTTTGAATCGATGTTCGAAACTTCCGGGGTCACCTTCAGGGCGATATTGCTACTGGCCGAAATTCGCGGTGTCACTTTGAGAATGGTCCCGAGATTCGTGTAGGTGATCTTTGCGGTGGGCGGACTTTGGGCGGATCCCGGGGTGATCTCAAATATCGGAAAAGCGCGCGTGACGGACAATGTGGCGGTCTGATTGTCCGAAGTCACCTGCCGGGGAAGGGCGACCACTTCGGTGTCCGCATTGCGATTCAAGAAGGACAACACCGCGTTCAATCCGTCGGCGTTCAGAAATGCGACTGCGGGATGCAATCCGCGCAGAGTATTCGCACTGATTCCGCCAAAGCCGAGATCGGTGACTAACTCGGTTGACGTGCTTGAACCGGGCGTTGAGTTCACGTTTCGTCCGCTGGGCAACGTGGTGCTGGAAGGTTGCCCGGGAGTTTGCGTTGTGGTGGTTCCCACAGTGCGCCCGTTCCCAAATGAAACGTTCTGGCCCTCCAGAGTTCCCGACCAATCTATCCCTCTAATGGATTTTGGATTATTCGAAGTCTCCAATAAACGCGCCTCGATCAGAACCTGCTTTGTCGGTTTGTCCAACTGAAATACGAGGTTCGTCACGGACTCGATCTCGGATTCTGTCGATACCAAAACCAATTGACTCGTGCGAATATCACGGTAATTTTGTTTAAATTTATGAAGGGTTGCTGTTGTTGAGGTTGGAGAAAGTGCTTGCCAAT
>JAQBVM010000439.1 GCA_027623095.1 Verrucomicrobiota bacterium | reverse complement strand
CGCGACCGGCACGAAGTGCGTTCGTCTGAAACCTTGATCGGCTGATGCAGCGGTCCAGTTCGAAGATCCAGAATCCAACGCGGTGAACTCCGTCCGAATGGCCTCGCCGTACATGTTGAATTGTGGACGAAACCGGTGCATCTCCGCGTTGTTGGTGGAGTTGCATCGTGCAATCGGACCGTGGCTTGCGCAGCGATACCGATCAAACCGATGCATCAGCTTGTTTCCGGTGCGATGAGCGTTCTCCGAGTTCTGCGGGCTGCGGTCCAACAATTGTTCCAACAAGTCGGAGATGCACGGAGGCGAAACACTGACTTGCGAAAGTCATCGACTCAATTGTCGGCATTGTAGCCGCGCCAAGTCCAAACCAGTGTGTCCGCCAGTGTCTGTTCGAAAACGCGGCGGTCGCAATGCCGCGTGGCACGGCTGAATACGAAGCGGTAGTTGTAACCCTTGGCTTTGAGCGCCGCTGCGGTGCGCTCGTTGGCCATCACCCAGTTGTGGTAGGTTTCTTCCGGATCGTTGGCGCGATTGTCGTTCTCTGAAACATGCGTGAAGATGCGCAACGGCTTTTTATCGCTGGTTTCGATCAGCTTCATGCTGGAGTGGTATTCCCAAGCGCCGAGCGGAAATACGGCCTCTTCCGCCGCGTCATCGTCCTGCTGATCGACGAACGTTCCGGAATAGGTAATTAGACGACGAAACAAGTCGGGCCGAAACCAACCCATGGTCAGCGCCGCGGCGCCGCCTGAACTGCAGCCCATCGTCGCTTTGCCCCAAGGATTGTCCGTAAAGACAATGTTTGGGTAAGCGGCCTTGATCTCCGGATTGTTGAGCACCGCCGGCAACACTTCGTCATTGATGAAACGGACGAAGCGGTCCGAGAGCGTGTCGTATTCGAGACCGCGCTCGCTGTTTTTGCTGTCGTTGCCGCCGTTTTGAACGGCAATCGCAATGAACGCGGGCAGCTTGCGGTTCGGATCTTTTGAAATCGTCAAGTTGTCCAGCGCGTTGCGCACCAGATTCAGATTGCTCGGTCCGTCGTGCATGACGAGAATAGGCGCCTTCGTGCCGTCTTTGTAGGCGGCAGGCACATAGACGTAGATTTTCCGCTCCTCCCGCACCGGCTTCTTCTCACGATCGAGTGTCGGATCGTCGCCGCGAAATATTCGGCTGTCTGCCAGGCGCATCGAGAACTCGAAGCTTTGACCGTTGGGATTTCCCCGATCCGTGAGATCGGGATCCACCATATAGTTCGGGCCAATCGTGTGATTTCCGTCGCCGTCCGTTCCCGGATGCTCGGTGTACGGCCCGGCAGCCCGTCCCGAATTGGTGTCCTGCCCGAAGACGCAAACGAGGAAAACACAGCAACTGCAAGCTGATAGGAAGAATGGTTTCATGTGCGAGTGTTAAAACACTTGGAATACTGGGATTCAAGCGCGAAAAGAAGGATTCTGTACAAACACCCGCGGTCCAGTGGATACTCGCTGAACTTCGAACGAATTGACCGCAGAATTGGACGGATGGGAAAGCTTGTGCATCTCCGGCTTGTTGGAACAATTGCTGGACCGCGGGCTGTCCCAGCCCGCAGCACTCGGATTCAATTCTTCGCATCGAAAAAAGCTGACGGATCCACCAGATCGAGATCGCTAAGAGGAAGTGGTTCTTCCGAAGGACGGGCCAAGCGATTTTCTTCCGTCAATGATCGTGCCCGTTGGCTGTGGGATTACTTTTAAAGCCGAGCAGGCTTTGGGTGAGCGCGCCGCCATCGATCACGAGTTCGCGCATCGCTTCGTCCAAGTGGTGATCCTGAATGCTGTCGCTCGGTTCGTCCACCGCGAACAGCGCCGCCTTGCGCATCAATTCGCGGATGAAGGCCGCGCTGGCTCCCTCGGTGCGCCGGACGAAATTCGGCAAATCGACGGCCCCCAGCGTGAGGCCCTCTGCGTATAGTTTGAACAAACGACTGCGGCACTCGGAGTCTGGCAATGGGATTTCGATGGCCTGGTCCACGCGTCCGGGTCGTGCGGCCAGGGCTGGTTATCTTGTTGTCAAAACTAGGAACTGACGCCTTTTTCGGAACTGAGGCCTTTTATGTAGTAGTTTCTCACTATTCCCGAATCGCGTTCACTGTTCCATCATGAAAACGTGTCTGCGGCGAAAATTCTCATCGTGACGGACAGTGCTGCCCTTCCAAGCGGAATGGCGGAAACCACCCGTCTCATTTTTGAGGGTCTGTTGGATCAATTTCCTCACAGCTATGAAATCCATCAGATTGGTCTGTTTCACTGCTATGCCGTTACGAAACCTCGCTGGCCCATTTACGCGACACGCGCGTTCACCGCGCCGGACGGTCAGGTTGGATTTGCGCAAGACGATCAGTATGCCCAAAAGACTTTTGGAAAGGTCACGGCACGAGTGCGTCCAGACATCGTGTTCGCATTCGGCGATCCTCATCGCGTCCTTCATCTATGCGTTCCCGCTGTAAAACGGCGGTACCGCCTAATCCTTTATTTGAACTTCGATGGCCTTCCGATCCCACCGAATTACGGACCCATTCTGAATAACGCCGATCAAATCTTCACCAAGAGTGAGTTTTCAAAGAACGTCATTCTCAAGTGCCTTCCCTCCGTGGCGAGCGGGAAGCTTGATTTCATGTACAGCCCGGCGGATATCCGGCGGTTTGTTCCGGTTTCGGATGAGGCGAAGCAGAATTTGCGCAAGGACCTGCTTCCCGCTTGGATGCCCAAGGACGCTTTCTTGCTTGGCTGGGTTGGACGCAATCAATGGCGAAAGCAGAATTGGGTCCTCTACAAAGTCATGCATTATCTCCGATCCGGGCAGTATCTCGTGTGCCGTCAGTGTGGCCGGGTGAGTTTAATCGATTGGGATCCGGGCAGTCGCGCTCACGCCCCGGAAGCGCCTCTTGCGAGGGAATCCCGGCCGGATTACACGTACGAGCGCTGCCAGCACTGCTCCGTGCGCGAGATTGACCGTGCGGAACCCCTTGACGACGTGTTCCTATGGCTTCACATGCCGGAGGAACCCGAGGGCGGTTGGTCGCCCAAGTGGCTCGAAGAACAATTCGGCCTCTCCCGCGAGCGGGATATTTATTACACACCAGGTTACGAATTGAAGGCGGCCCTGAATCCCGGCGACGTTCCCACACTTTACCAACTTTGGGACTGCCTGCTTTTTCTAAGCGGGGGCGAAGGATTTGGACTGCCCGTGTGGGAAGCCATGTGCAGCGCCTTGCCAGTCATCTATACAAATTATTCCTCGCACGCCGAATTCATTGGGCGAGCGGGCGCAGGCCTTCCGGTCGGAGGAATCCTCCAACCCGAGACAACGCAATGCGTTTGGAGGATGATCGCCGATGTGCCCCAGGCGATTGAAGCCGTCCGCGAATTGTATTTCAAGCGGGAACTGGGGCGGGAACTCGGAGCAAAAGGCAGGACATTCGCGGAACGATATCGAAAAGAAGTTCAAGTGGACCGCTGGCACCAGGTGTTCCAAAAGACATAAGTCGCACCCCATTGCTGACGCATCGCGTCAGCCGAATTTGCCGACTTCGGCAGGCGTTTCAACAATCACTGCAGCCTTCCCGTCCAAGAACTGCGACAGAATCCAAAGGCTCCCTAAAAACCAAAACAGAACACAGCCGGTAAGAACATGATCGGCGAGTTCCTGCCGAATCGCCAGTTCCGACGCAAGGGTGCCGAGGCACGGGCAAAGCTTAACGTTCAGAAATTCAGCCGCGAAGCGATACAGTATAAAATTACTGCTGAGCCAGAACAACGCCAGGGCACGGGCCCAAACGGCGTAGCGATTCGAAATGAGGCAGGCAGCTACAATGGCTTCGAGCGCGGAAACCGCCCACATCAGATGGCGGTAAGGCACGAATGTGACGGGATCTGAAATTGAAAGTATTCCAACACTCCCAACTGCTGTGTAAATCTTCGCAGCGGCGGTCAACGTCAAGACGACTGAAGCAGCGAAGAAAAAATACGCTATCCATTTCGAATTCATATTGCAGCACTCAAAACCGGAATTCAGGGGGGATAAGACTCAAATGGGGTTGGTTATCATTGTTCCACCTGCGCAACGATTCCTCGTCTCTCCCGAAAAGTTCAGGAATCTTGAATCGATCCACGTGTCCATCAACGAAACCGACGTTAAAAGTTCCGTCGTGCCTTCGGGATGTCGCGTTCTGTTCGAGAGCAAACCGTTCTGTCACGGATGGGTTCCGTTGCGCAATCGAAAGCGGAATTTCGAGCCAAAGAGATGGCTGTATTAGTCCTAGAACAAGCGCATTAGAGTCTCGAAATCGCCAATCCGGAATTTTGAGAAAAAAATCTCGTCT
>JAQBVM010000438.1 GCA_027623095.1 Verrucomicrobiota bacterium | reverse complement strand
GCGTGTCGCTTAAACAAACGTGCTGCGGCCTGGAAGGCCGCGCGCCAATACCGAAGTGTCGTTGTAGTGGTAGTCAGGTCCGGTGATGGTAATGTGCGAAGCCCAATAGAAGATGATCTGCCAGAACCTCAAAGTTGCTGCGAATTCCGTCAGGTTTGTAAGGATCAACAAGCGGGTACCATGAAACACAGCCAAAACCTCCTATTGCCAATGTTCCTTGCCTCACTGGCGCTGGTTTCCCCTTCGCAGGCGGATTCTGTCAGTGACGCGCGCAATCACTGGGCGTTCAAACCGGTTTCAAGTCCAGAGCTGCCGGAGACGAAGGATCTGCTGTGGCCGTGTGGCGGGATTGATCGCTTTATTTTGGCGCGGCTGGAAAAAGCAGAGCTGCGGCCCGCAGGGGAAGCGGATCGCGTGACGTGGTTGAGGCGTGTCTTTTTGGATCTCATTGGCCTGCCGCCGTCGCCTGAGCAGGTGGAGGCGTTTGTCAATGTTCGGGGAGACGATGCCCATGATCGTGTGGTGGCCGAACTGCTGAATTCGCCACGGTACGGTGAGCGCTGGGCGCAGCACTGGCTCGATGTGGTGCGCTACGCGGACACGCATGGATTCGAAGTGAACACGGAACGTCCGAACGCCTGGCCGTATCGCGACTACGTGATCGAGGCGTTCAACAACGATACTCCCTATGACGGTTTCATCCGAGAGCAGATCGCGGGCGACGCTCTCGGCGAGGATGCGGCGACGGGTTTCCTCGTCACGGCGTCGGTGCTGCTGCCCGGCCAGATTGGCAAGGACGAGCCGTCGAAACGGCTCGCGCGGCAGGATTCGCTCGATGAAATTGTGGTTAATATCGGGCAGACATTCTTGGGGCTGAGCGTGGGTTGCGCGCGATGCCATGACCACAAGTTTGATCCCATTTCGCAGAGCGATTATTACTCAATGCAGGCGTTCATTGCCGGCGTGGAATATGGGGATCGTGAGTGGCGAACGCCGGAGACCCAGGCGCTTCGAAAGGAAATCGAGCCGATGAAGACGCGCATCGCGGAAATCGACGCAGGTCTTGCGCGGTTCCAGTCGCTGGTCCGGGTAGGTTCCACGCCGTTGAGGCAAACGAGCGCGGATTCGACAGACCGCGCGAAGAATGAAGGAGGGGGCGATAAAACAAGTCTCGCCGCCTTTTCCATGGAGGGACTCAATGAGGAGGAGGCGGTGGAAGCGGCGCGCCTGATGGAGGAGAAAAAAGGTTTGGAGGCAAGGATTGCCAATGCCACCAGCGGGTTGAATGTTTTTGCAGGAGCCTTCCGAACGCCCGATGTTATCCACCGCCTGAACCGAGGCGATCCCGAGCAGCCTGTGGAAGAAGTCGCGCCCGCAGTTCTCTGCGCCCTCGGGACGGTGACACTTCCGAAAGACACTGAGGAACAGACGCGCCGGCTCGCTCTTGCCGATTGGATTGCCAGCCCAGGAAATCCGCTCGCGTCCCGAGTGATTGCGAACCGAGTCTGGCAAGGTCACTTCGGCACCGGCTTGGTGGACACGCCAAGCGATTTTGGCCGCACCGGTTCCAAGCCGACGCATCCCGAGTTGCTCGATTGGCTCGCGCGCGAGTTCATTCGTTCCGGGTGGTCCATTAAGCACCTGCACCGGCTCATTGTGCTTTCGGCCACCTATCGTCAATCGACGCGCTTCGACGAAATCGCGGCAACCAAGGATGCCGGCGCGCGCCTTCTTTGGCGATTTCCAATCCGCCGAATGGAGGCTGAAACCATTCGGGATTCCATGCTCGCAGTCAGTGGCCGCTTAAATCTCAAAATGGATGGCCGAGGCTTCGATCTATTCGACAAACGCGGCGGCCTGAGCGGTTTCAATCCAATCGAGTCGTTCAGCGGCGAGGGGCTACGGCGAATGATTTACGCCCATAAAGTCCGGCGTGAACGGGAGGCTGTGTTCGGCGCGTTCGATTGCCCGGATGCGGGCCAAAGCACCGCTCACCGTCGTGAGTCCACGACACCCATTCAAGCGCTCAACCTCTTCAACAGCCGCTTCACCCTTGAACAATCCGGCGCCTTCGCTGCGCGCGTGAAAAAGGAAGCCGGTGACGACAGCACCTCGCAGATCCAGCGCGCCTACCGGCTCGCCCTAGGCCGCGCCCCCACTCGCGCAGAACTTGCTGACACGGAACCTGCCGTGAGCCAGCACGGCCTCGCCACGCTCTGCCGCGCTCTGTTCAATAGTAATGAGTTCTTATATTTGCCATGAATCACGTCGGTGAACAATTCAATGATCCCCGCCTGCATTTGCTCGATAGGCGGCGTTTTATGGACCATTCGGCCACCGCTCTCGGCGCTATTGCGCTGGCGAATCTGCTTGGTCTGGATGGATTGCTTGCAGGGCAGGCGTCAGTGATTGATCCGGCTCGCCCGTACGCGCCGCGATTGCCGCATTTTCCGGCGCGCGCGAAGAACGTGGTCATGATCTTCTGCGCGGGCGCGGTAAGTCAGTTGGAGACGTGGGATTACAAACCCGAACTCATCCAGTACGACGGCAAGCCCTTGGAAGGCGGGCCGGCGGTTACGTTTCAGGGGCCGGCGGGCAATCTCGCGCGACCTCAATACGCATTCCGTCCCCGGGGACAAACGGGCAAGTGGGTTTCGGATTTGATTCCCCACCTCGCCGAACTCACGGATGACATTTCCTTCATCCATTCGCTCACCAGCAAGAGTAATACGCACGGTCCCGCGGAGAACTTCCTCTCGACAGGGTTCGTGCTGGATGGTTTTCCGAGCATTGGTTCTTGGGTGACCTATGCCCTTGGCAGCGAGAATCAGGACTTGCCCGCATACGTCGCGATCCCCGACCCGCGCGGCGTGCCGCAGGCTGGTTCGAACAATTGGGGTTGTGGTTTCCTGCCTGCCACGTTCCAAGGCACGGCGATCAGCTCGAAAGATCCGGTGCGTCATCTCGTGGCGCCCGGCGTGCCGCTTGACGCCGATCGCGCCGCACGTTCGATGTTGCAACAGATGAACCAGCGCCACCTGGATCAGCATTCCGGCGATGCGAAGCTGGCCGCCAGAATTGCCAGCTATGAACTGGCCGCGCGCATGCAGCTCAGCGTGCCGGAGATCAGCGACCTCAGCACCGAGCCGGCGCACGTTCTGAAACTCTATGGCGCCGATGACACATCGAATCCGGATAAGGCAGCTTTTGCCCGCAACTGCATTCTCGCGCGGCGTCTCATCGAGAAGGGGGTTCGGTTCGTGCAGCTTTTTAACGGCGCCTATGCGAGCGGTGGCAAGCTCAACTGGGACGGTCACAACGCTCTCAAAGAACAATACGACATTCATGGCAATATCCTCGACCAACCCGCCGCCGCGCTTATCCGGGACCTGCGCCAGCGCGGGTTGCTTCAGGATACACTTGTCGTGTGGTGCACCGAGTTCGGTCGCATGCCGATGTTCCAAAAAGGGGCGCAAGGCCGCGATCACAATCCCGACGGATTTACCTGCTGGCTGACGGGTGCCGGTGTGAAGCCCGGCGTCAGCCACGGCGTAACCGATGAACTCGGACGAAAGGCGGTGCAAGACATTCATCCACTCTACGACCTCAGCGCCACCATCCTGCACTTGCTCGGCCTCGACCACGAGCGGCTCACGTTCGAGCACAACGGCATTCAGCGCCGTCTCACCAACGTCGATGGTCACGTCATCCAGGAAGTGGTGGTGTAAGAGACATTCGGAATTCCCTTGCGCACCGTGCGAGGATTTCGAAATGTGTGCCGCATGGCAGACCGGCGGAGGTCGCGCGACGAATGGAATTACAAACTCCTCACGATTGGGGTCAGGATTTGGGAAACGCGGTGAAGAAGCGGAATCTGAAAGAAACGAAAGCGCAATCGACTGAGCCGGAGACCGGCGATGGCGCGAAGAGCAGATTCGTTCCACCGCCCCGGACGTGGGCGCATGTCGTTGCTCGATGGATGATCCTCCCGTTGGTGAACACCCCGGTAACGCCGAATCACATCACTACGATTCGGCTGATCACCGGCGTCGCCGCGGCTGTTTTGTTCGCACAAGGGAACGTCGCTAGTACTTTTTGGGGAGGTTTTCTGTTCGCATTTTCGGCGCTTGTCGATCGGGCGGATGGCGAATTGGCGCGGGTGAGCGGGCGAACAAGTCCTGGCGGACACGCCTACGATTTTAAGTGTGACGCGGTCTCGAGCAGCCTGGCGTTTTTGGGAATCGGAATCGGCTTGCGCTTTGAATCGATCGGCTGGTGGTCTGGCGTGCTCGGGTTGATAGGGTCAGTTTCCGTGGCGGCGATCTACTGGCTCGTGACACGCATCGAGGCGGCCAAGAAGGACAGAAA
>JAQBVM010000437.1 GCA_027623095.1 Verrucomicrobiota bacterium | reverse complement strand
GATTCCAGGAGAACTATCGGGGAGAAATGCTGCACCTGGTAGGATTCGAGTTTCAGCCCCTGAGGTCCGGTGGGGCGACACTGCTTTTCGCAAAGCGAACATCTCATGTGGGCACCTAACTTGCAGGGCTTGGGAAGCCAGTCCGTGAAGCCCTGCTATGATTCTTGAGCGATTTCCCGAGGTTCAGCGCCTTTCACCCTCCGAGAAACTGATGTTTGTGTCGGAGCTTTGGAACGACCTTGAGGCGAATCCTTCCGAGGTGCCGGTTTCGCAGGAGGTCATTGCAGAACTTGACCGGCGTATGCAGCACTTTCGAGAGCATCCGGAAGAGTTCACAACGTGGGAAGCGGTTAAAGACCGAATTCTTGGCTCTAGGTCATGATGGAGCTGATACTGCTCCTTCAGGCGGACGTAGATATTCAGGCCGCTTTTGATCGGTATGAGGAATACCAGACCGGACGGGGTGAGCTGTTCATGCGGCAATTCAAAACCACGAAATGCGGAATACGCGAAGACAAAGAGGCATGAACTGCCGGCACATGCCTTAAATCACGCAAGGATTTTCCGCACCACATTGCCGAACACATCGGTCAGCCGGTGGTCACGGCCCGCGTGGCGGTAGGTAAGCTTCTCGTGGTCGAATCCAAGCAGGTGCAACAGGGTCGCATGCAGGTCGTGCAGATGAACACGGTCCTGCTCAACCTGGAAACCGTAGTCGTCGGTCGTGCCAAAAGTCAGTCCGCCGCGCACACCCGCGCCTGCCATCCACGCGCAGAAGCTTTCAGGTTGATGCTCGCGGCCGTGCTTTTCCAGCGGTTGGGTGCCGCTGAGATCCTGGCTCCACGGTGTGCGTCCGAATTCCCCACTCCACACGACCAGCGTGTCCTCCAGCAGTCCGCGTTGCTTGAGATCCGCAACCAGCGCAACCGTGGGTCGGTCGGTCTGGGCGCACATTTTCGGCAGCCCGTCGCGGATGTTCCCATGATGATCCCATCCATCCATCGTGACCTGGATGAACCGCACACCCGCCTCGGCAAAGCGCCTCGCCAGCAGGCACGCCCGCGCGTTCCGGTCGGTCGGCTCCGTGCCTACCCCGTACAGATCGAGCGTCGCCTGCGATTCTCGCGTGAGATCCACGAGCTTGGGCGTCTCGGCTTGCATCCGAAATGCGAGCTCGAAGGATTCGATGACACCCTCCATCTGCGGATCTCCGCCGATTCGCTGCAACAGTCCGCGGTTCATGGATTGAAGCATATCCAACCGCCGTCGCTGCTCGCTTTCCGGGGAGGCGGGATCGCTGAGATACTGGATTGGCAAGTCGTTGGGTCCTCCGGGCTTTGCGTTGACTCGGGTGCCTTGATGAATCGTCGGGAGAAACGCCGCGCCGTGATTCCGCACGTCGCCCGGTGGGTTGATCGCAATGAAGCTCGGAAGGTTGTGGTTTTCGGTGCCAAGACCGTAGCTCACCCAGGCGCCCATCGAGGGTCGCAGCGAGAGGAATGCGCCCGTGTGAAGCTGGAGTGTGGCCTGGTCATGCGAGCGATTGTCCGCCGACATGCCGCGCAACAGGCAGATGTCATCAGCGACCGTCGCAAGCTGTGGCAGCAAATCGGACATGACCATGCCACACTGTCCACGCGGCGCGAACGGGGACATTG
The DNA here is from genome assembly GCA_027623095.1 of Verrucomicrobiota bacterium. Classification (GTDB taxonomy): domain Bacteria; phylum Verrucomicrobiota; class Verrucomicrobiia; order Limisphaerales; family SIBE01; genus JAIPJX01. Next base: position 2,711 of record JAQBVM010000437.1, on the reverse strand, counting down.
GCCCAAGCGACATGGAGTTCTCAAGGCCGACGGTCACCTCGCGCCCGGCGATCGGAATGTTCGGCTTCTTCCCTTCCTCCGCCTTAAGTCGCGGTTTGTAATCAAACAAGTCGTGCTGCGACGGCCCGCCGGCCATGAAGAGGAAAATCACGCGCTTGGCTCGCGCGGCGAAATGGGGCATGCGTGGCGCGAGCGGATTCGCACCCGCAAACGCGCGCTCGGTCAGCATGGCATTCAAAGCGATCGAGCCGAAGCCGCAGGCGGTTGTTCTCAGAAAGTCCCGGCGAGAGAAGCCCTGACGAGGAAACAGAGAGACGGGGAGATAAGGAGGTCGAGTGCTCATAGGCAGAAAAGAAATTCATTCGAGGTCAGCATGGCATGGCAATACGCGGTCCACGCGGCGCGCCGCTTCGCTCCATCGGCATCCGCCAGCGCGCCGAGGAAACGTTCGGCTTCTCCCACTTCCGGCTCCGTGACGGGACGGTTCAGCGCTCGGAGATAAAGCTTCTCCACCCGCTTGCGGTCGTCGTCGGCCGGCTGCTTCAAGAGCCAGTCGGCGAGCTTGGTTGCTTGCGCCTTGATGAATTCGCTGTTCATCAGGAATAGAGCCTGGGTGGCCGCGCTCGTGGATGGGCGCTGGCCGGTCATTTCCGTGGGCGGCACAAAGTCGAAGAGGTTGCGAAGTTCCGCAGGGCCAGGCTGCGCGCGCGAGCGGACCACCGGCAGGTAAACGGTCCTTTGGTGGTGCTGTTCTTCGGGGAACTTGGCGGTCCTGAAACTGACGGGATTTACATCCTTCGGGTCCAGGCCGCCAACATTCTCGGGCAGATGCAGCGCCAGCGCAGGCCCTCCGGCACTGGAAAGCAGCTCGCCGCTGGCGGCTAGCACGGCGTCCCGCAGCGATTCGGCGTCGAGACGGCGGCGGTTCATGCGCCATAGCAGGCGATTATCCGGATCACGCTCGGTGGCGGCGGGATCGTGCGCGCTGCTCATGCCGTAGGCGCGGCTGAGCACGATTTCACGAATCAGTTTTTTCCGCGACCAGTGACTGCGGATGAATTCGCTCGCGAGCCAATCCAACAGCTCGGGATGCGTGGGCCGCTCTCCGCGTGTGCCGAAGTAGTCCACCGAACGAACAAGGCCCTCGCCGAAAAACCTTTGCCAAATGCGATTCACCGTCACCCGCGCGGGCAGGGGATTGTCCGCGCTGGCGAGCCAGTCGGCGAGTTGCGCGCGCCCGCTGGCATCGGAAGGAATTTCCGGCCACGGGGCGTTGCTTGCGACGCGAACGAACCCGCGCGGCACCGCGTCGCCCGGTGCGTGCGCGCTGCCTCGGATGGTGATGTGCCCGTCCGCTGGTTTAGTGGAGTCGTGGACGCTATAGGCGAAGGCAGCCTTCGGCTCGATGTAGGCAAGGTGAAGCAGCCTCGTGTCAAGGCTGCCGATCTTCTTGTCCAACTCGGCTTTTCGGGATTTGAGGCCGGCTGGCGTGTTGTCCGTCTCAGCAGCGGTATTGGAGAGTTGATCATTCACATCAGCGAGTTGCTTCGCGATCTCCGCGCGCTCGGCCTTTACACCCGCGACCCTTTCCGCGTGCTCGCTCAGGGTTCGCTCGCGCTGAGCGCGTTGCGCGGGCGTTTCGGGGAGTTCCGCCGTGAAGATGGAACTCCACACGCCGCGCTCCGTGGCATAGGCCGATTCGGAGCTGCCGAAGATTCCCGCGAGGCCGTAGTAGTCGGAGAGGTGGATGGGGTCAAATTTGTGGTCGTGACAACGCACGCATCCAAGAGTCTGGCCAAGGAATGCCGTGCCAATCTTCTGAATCTGGTGGTCCACGATGTCCGCGCGGAGCTGCAGTTTATCGCTTGTGACAATGTGAATCTCACCCAGCAAAAGAAAGCCAGTGGCCGTGAGCGCATCCTGCCGCGTCTCGGGCGTGTCCGCGGGCAGCAGATCGCCGGCAACCTGCTCGCGAATGAACCGGTCGAACGGTTTGTCGGCGTTCAAAGCGCGGATGACGTAATCGCGATAGCGCCACGCGTGAACCGCGGGCACATCGTTCACCGTCCCAAGCTGGTCGGCGTAGCCCACCAGGTCGAGCCAATGGCGCGCCCATCGTTCACCAAACGCCACCGAGGCGAGCAACCGGTCCGCGACGCGCTCGCGCGCCAAAGGGGAAACATCACTGACAAACGCCGCAATCTCCTTTTCAGTCGGCGGCAAACCCGTGAGGTCGAACGTCGCACGCCGCAGCCAAGTGTAGCGGTCCGCATCGATAACGGGTTGCAGGCGATTGTCCTCCAATCGAGCCAGCACAAAGCGGTCAATTGCGCCGCGCGGCCATTCAGAATTATGGACGCTTGGGACGTTTGGTCGTGCAATGGGCTGAAACGCCCAATGTTTCCGGGCCTCCTCCAGCGACGCGTCCTCTGTGCTTGTGACGGCGAGATTCTCCGGCACGGTTTCCGCGTGGTTAACCGCAGGCCTGCCGAAAAGCAATACAGCAAGCGCCGCCACCACACCTTTCCGGACGAATCCGTAGCGACACGACTTGGAAAACCGGCGGGCCAATGGGTTCATGAGGCACGATATTACGGTTCTCCAGACCGGGAGCCAAGCGTTCTTTCGGGCGGTTCCGCTCTTTGGGCGCATCTCCAAATGAGGACGGACCCACCCTCCGCTCTTCCGCCGGGGATGACGCGCCGACTCTC
>JAQBVM010000436.1 GCA_027623095.1 Verrucomicrobiota bacterium | reverse complement strand
AAGCCTCAAACGCACATTCGGACCTCAAAACTACCCACTCGACTTCCAGAAGACCCAAATTTATGAACGAGACAACAACGCCACCTTCCGGCATTACCGATTATCGGATTACCGTCTTATTGGTCGATGACCAGCCCATCATCGCGGAAGCCGTCCGTCGCAATTTGGCAAGTGAAGCGGATATCGACTTCAAATACTGCGCCAAGTCATCGCAGGCGCTCGATTATGCCAGGCAGGTTAAGCCGACTCTGATTCTCCAGGATTTGGTCATGCCCGAAATCGATGGCTTGACCTTGACCCGCCAGTATCGAGCGGATCCTGAGACAAGCCAGATCCCGATCATCGTTCTGTCCTCCAAAGAGGAACCTGCCACCAAGGCGGAAGCCTTTGCCGCCGGGACCAACGATTACATCGTGAAGTTGCCGGACAGGCTGGAGCTCCTGGCTCGCATTCGCTATCACTCCAAGGCCTACATCAGCCAGAGGCAGCGCGATGAAGCTTACAAAGCGCTTCAAGACAGCGAGGCGGCACAGCGAGAGCTTTTGGAGAAGACGTTGAATGGCAGCATTAAGATGCTGACCGAAATTCTCTCCATGGTGGAGCCGGAATTCTTCGGCATGGGCCAGCGAGTGCGCGAACATGTCAAGCTCCTGTCCGAACCGCTTCAACTGGGCCAAACATGGGAACTGGAAGCCGCCGTGGTGTTATCTCAGCTTGGACTGGTCACGATCCCCACAGCCACGATCGAGAAAACTCGATCGGGCTTGGCGTTGAGTCCGGTCGAGCAGGATCTCCTGGATCAAATCCCGGAAATTGGACGGAGGCTGCTCCTGAATATTCCCCGGCTGGAGACGGTGGCTCAGATCGTCCTGTATCAGAACAAGAATTGGGACGGCTCTGGCGTCCCTCGCGATGCCGTGGCCGGGGAAAAAATCCCGTTGGGAGCCAGGCTGATGAAGATATTGTCGGATCTCGCGCGGTTGGAAAAAAAAGGCAGCACGTGGGAAGCGGCGTTCGAAGTGATGCGCGGTCGCGCCAACGTGTACGACCGCAAGTTGATGGAAGCTGCTTTCAAGGCCCTGGTCGAATTGACGCCCACGAGCCAGCATGTCCGGAAGGTTAAGTTGCAGGAGCTTTCCCCCGGCCACGTCCTGGCCATGAACGCCGAAACCAGCAACGACATGGTGATTGCCCCGGCTGGAATCACCATTTCCGCGACGCTCCTGGAGAAGTTAAAAAACTTCGCCCGGGTCAGTGGAGTCAAGGAGCCCCTCTTCATCCGAGCATAATCAACCCCGTTCGCACTAGCGGCGGCGCTTTGGCCGCAGACCAATATGAAAGATGCCAACAACTTAACTTCAACCCTTGTCCCCGAAGCCGCGCAGGAGTATCCAACTTTGGTGTTGCTTGTGGACGACCAGCCCATGGTCGCCGAGGCGGTGCGGCGGGCGCTTGCCTCCGAGCCTGATCTTGCTTTGCATTACTGCTCGGATCCGACGGATGCCATTTCTGTCGCGAACCAGATCCGACCCACGGTCTTGCTCGTGGATTTGGTCATGCCGAAGCTCGACGGCCTGGCTCTCGCGCGTGCGTTGCGAGCGAATCCCATGACCCAGGATACGCCGATTCTCGTGCTTTCGGTGAAAGAAGAAGCCGAGGTGAAAAGGCAGGCATTTGAGATCGGCGTGAATGATTATCTGGTCAAGCTCCCGGATAAGATCGAACTGATCGCCCGCATTCGCTACCACTCGAAGGCCTACCTGAACCGAGTTCAGCGTGATGAGGCATTCCGCGCCCTGCGCGAGAGCCAGCAGCAGTTGGTCGAGAGCAACACCGCGCTCCTTTCTCTGAATCAGAAGCTCGAAGAAGCCACGCGCGCCAAGTCCGAGTTTCTCGCCACCATGAGCCATGAGATCCGCACCCCGATGAACGGCGTGATCGGCATGGCTGATTTGCTGCTTGAAACCGGGCTCACCAAGCAGCAGCGAGATTATGTCGAGACGATCGTCACGAGTGGAGAAAGTCTGCTGGCCCTGATCAATGATATCCTGGACTTTTCGAAAATCGAGGCCGGCAAACTGGCCTTTGAGATCATCGACTTCGACTTGCTCAGGATTGTGGAGGAAACACTGGGCCTGTTGGGCAACCGCGCGCAGGCTAAAGAAATCGAACTGGCCGGATACGTTGAGCCAGGGGTGCCGCTGAAGCTCCGAAGCGATCCAGTCCGGTTGCGCCAAGTGCTCACCAATCTGATCGGCAACGCCATCAAATTTACGCCGCAAGGCGAAGTCGTTCTCCGGGCTGCACGGGAGTCCGAAACACCGACACATGTGCAGGTGCGTTTTGAGATTACAGACACCGGGGTCGGTATTCCGCCCGAAGCGCTGCCTCGTTTGTTCCAGTCGTTCAGTCAGGCGGACAGCTCGACTTCGCGCAAGTTCGGAGGCACGGGCCTCGGGTTGGCGATATCCAAGAGGCTGGTTGAGATGATGAACGGGCAGATTGGCGTCCTCAGCGAACTCGGTCGGGGCTCAACTTTTTGGTTCATGGTGAGCTTTGAGAAACAGCCTCTCTCCGCGCAAGAGGCAGCCAGGGAGGAAGACTTCCTGGCCAGCTTGAACCTGCTCGTGGTGGATGACAACTTGACCAACCGCGTTATCTTAAAAAAAGTGTGCAGCGCCTGGAAACTGCGCTGCGACTGCGCTTCCAATGGCCGGGAAGCCCTTGAGATGCTGCGACAGCAGGCAGGGATAGGCGATCCGTACCACGTCGCAGTCCTGGATTGGTTGATGCCTGGGATGGACGGCCTCACCGTTGCGAAAACCATTAAAAAAGATCCTCTCCTCGCTGGGACAAGGTTGATCATGTTGACTGCCTTCGCCCACAAGTTGAGCGAAGAAGAATTGCGGTTGGCGGGCATTGAACAATATCTGTTCAAACCGGTGCGGCAATCGCAGTTGTTTGACGCACTGGCCACGCTGATGGACCGGGTGCCTTCGCGAGCCCGTGCAGGCAGCGGCTCCGAGGTGGCCGTCCGAGAGCCTCTTCTGGCGTCCAAACCGCTGCGGATACTTTTGGCCGAAGACAATCTGGTGAACCAGAAAGTGGCGCTCGGCCAATTGCAACGACTGGGTTACACGGCTGACGTTTCAGCGGATGGCGTCGAGGTGCTCAGCGCGCTCCAGAAAGGGTCTTACGATGTCATCCTGATGGACTGCCAGATGCCGGAACTGGACGGGTACCAGACCACGCGACGAATTCGAGCCTTCGGCAAAGAAAGGCCTCAGCCTTACATTGTCGCCATGACAGCGAACGCGATGCAAGGCGACCGCGATAAATGCCTGGCTGCGGGCATGGATGATTATATCGCCAAACCGGTCCGCTCCGATGCGCTCAAGGAAGCACTCGGCCGGTGCTCGCTGATTCGGCCTGTGGAGCCGGATGCGGGCTCCGAACCTCACCTTGATCTTGCGGCGACGTCGTCGGATGCGGGTGCGGCTGGTGTTTCGAGTGAGGAAGAGACGGAGGAGCTAGTTGATTTGGAACGCCTCGATGAGATGTCCGGTTCAACCGCCGAAGCCCGGCGCGAACTCATCAATCTTTATCTCACCCAAAGCGAACCGCAATTTGCCGCCTTGAAGGCGGCCATTGAGGCCGGTGATGCCGCAGAAGTCAATCGCCAGGCTCATAAAGGCTCGGGCTCTGCCGTAACGTGCGGTATGATTGCCATCGCCGCGCCCCTGCGGGAATTGGAGGAGCTTAGCCAAAGGAACGACCTCACCGAAGCCACGCGCTTGTTTGAACGTGTGTCCGAGGCTTTCAACCGGACGCGGCAATTCCTGGAGAAACTCTGATACACAACAAGCTTGGCTTGTTCATCTACGAGCAAAACTTTCTTCTCAGCGTTCATAGCCTTTGAGCCTTCTAATCGGAAGGCTCGACCGACGCAAGCGCGCGTCCGGCCCGCTCGAGAGCGGCCGCCAGTTCGGCGGTCTTCAGCGGCTTGGTCAGGTAATCGTTCATTCCCGCGGCCAGGCATTTCTCACGGTCGCCCTGCATCGCATGCGCAGTCAGCGCCACGATGTACGGCTGAACTCCGCCTCGGGCGCGGATTTCTCGGGTCGCGGCGTACCCATCCAATTCCGGCATTTGGCAATCCATGAGCACCACCGAGTAGGGCGTTCGCTCCAGCGCCTTCAAGGCTTCCGCGCCCGTGTCCGCAATGTCAGCCGAGCAACCCAGTTTCTTGAGTTGATTCAAGGTGACCTTCTGGTTGACCACATTGTCTTCCACCAGCAGGACGTGCAGGGTCCGCGCCGGAGCCGCGGGAGCGGGCGTTGCGGACGACATAGGGCGTGGCTCCGAGCCGGTTTGGGATCGGT
>JAQBVM010000435.1 GCA_027623095.1 Verrucomicrobiota bacterium | reverse complement strand
TGCTGCGGCTTGGGACAAGCCGCGGTCCGATTGCACAATGCAAAGATCGCCGTTCGCTATTCGTTAACGTGCCTCTGGGCCTCCGGTTTTAGCCGTTCGCGCAACGTGAACAATTGCGCGAGCCCGATGTTCAAGAGACGTTCCCCTGCCCCGACTTCGGCGCGAGTCGTGTCGCTCGCGCCATAGCCGCCCCGCGCGGCTGACTCCAAGTCCGGCAAGTAGCTTGGCCACGGCGCCGCAGTGTCGTTGCAGTATCCGAAGAAAAATGTAAATGGAAGAGCCGCCTTGCGCCTAAGATCCACTTGGAACTGATGAAACGGCTCCCCCGGCATTGTCACAATTCCTATGCTCGAGTTGATCAACAGGGATGTGACTCCCAACTTCAACGGTTCGCCCGAGGTCCAGCGACTCTCCAAGTCAATCAACCGCGAAGCGATCCGAAGACTCGCGGATTCCCCCTTCTCGGATCGCATACGTCCGAGGGTCTCTAGAACTTCATCCGCAAGAAGTTTTCCCATCGATTCAACCAAAGGAAAATCGCGTTCGGGTTCCCCGGAGCGCGCCAGTATGAGAGGATTGATGTCCCCGGCTCCGCCCTGCGCAAAGATGCAAACACAGTCACTCCCGAACTTCTCTTCAACGATTTTGCGCATTACCCCCGGGTAATCGGCGGATATCTTCCTGTTCTTTGGTCCAAGGACGACTGGATGACACGCGTAATTGACGATTACGGCTCGCACAGCGCCAACGTCATCAGCAATACGCAGAACACCAACGGTTGGGTCCACGGGGCCGTAGGGAATCCGCTCTGGATTCTCAAAGTGAGTGATCGAGTGCCCCTCGGGTTGCCGAACCAATCGATTATACCCCAGTTGAATACTTCCCATGCCCGCGGCGATGTGTGCCCGAAAAACATTCTCCTTAGCCTGGCGTATCGAGTCCAATACTCGCCGCTCAACCGTCTGACGCCACGGCTCCTCTCCGGATGGAAAATCGTCTTGATTAAGATTCGGTCCCGAGTGCGTGTGGGTGTTCATCAATAACAGATGATCGACTCCCATGTCGGCCATCTGCTCGTGAAGCCAAACCGAATTAAAGATGCAGAGATCCCAAACAACAATCGCGACGGTCGTCGTCTCCGACTTCAACAGCAATACTCTCGCCGTCAACGGATCATGAATCCCATCCGACGGTTGAGCTGACGCGTAACCGGTTGTCTTTCCTCCGATCGGAGGTGTTATATCCGCAACCGCGAGTCCGGCCCAAATCCCAGAATCCGTGGCGCCATCCGAAGGCACAGCAAAAAGGCAAACAACGAGAGATAAAAACAGAAAGTTTCTTTTCATAGATGACGAATCACATTCATTTTATAGACTCTTCTGAAAGGATTTCCAGAACAGTGATAGGCAGCACTCACGAAAAAGCCCGCTGGAATCCTCATTCCAGCGGGCCGTGAAACTATTTCCAATCGCGGCGCGAGGGCATCAATTGCGAACCCGGAAGAACTTGCTCGCGGCAGTCGCGGGTCCCGTGAACGGAGTCGCGGCATTCGCCACGTCGGCCCAAGGTCCAGTTGCCTGCGGCGCTTCCTGAAGAGTTCCTCCGCCGGTCCAGGAAATGACAACATTTCCGTTTAGAAGCGCGGCTGTCAGCCGGCTCGCAACGGGTGCCGCGGAAGCTCCTCCCGTAATGACAGCATTATCGAAAAATCCGCGCACGATATCCGTCGCGGCGTTGACATAAGCGCCGACCCCGAACGTGAGGCCAGTTGAGAACGGGAAGTCAATTTCAACGCCTAACACGTCATCAAGAATGAGCTTGGCCGTCGAACCATTCACAATCAGCCGGACCCGGTGATTCATGCGGTTATCAAATTTTCCACCGTCAAATGCCGGGATGTTAATGTCACCGCCTGTGGGATTGTCATCCGCCCGGCCAATGGCCCGATTATATCCCCATCCAGGGTTCCCTCCGTCGTGAGTCAAATGCTCGTTGAAGAAGATGAAATTCCCAGAACCATCCTTCACCCAGACACCGGCGCGCTGCTCCGCACCGGTCCCAGTGACGAGGACGAAACCCAAAAGCGAGCGATCGACTTCAAATGTAAGCGGCTCCGTCGCGCTTGCCGAATAGGATTTAGAAGTGAAAAGCGCCGCACCGGCCCAATTCGCTGTTTCCGCTGTGATATCGATTTTGACTTGCCCGTTTTCAAGCGTCAGAGCCGATTCCGCTGTCGCCGTGCCGGAGTCAAACGGATCGGAATTCAAGACCCATTTGCTCGAGTCATATGTGGCGCCGGGAAAGTCATCTGTCAGGAATACCTCAGGAAATGCGACAACTTCCACCTTAACGGCGCCCGAAACGCAGCTCTGCGGTTCACTTGCGATCATAAATGTGGTCGTCCCTAATCCGACAGACGTCACATTCACAGTCTGCGTATTCGGCGCGCCGGCGTCAAATGTCAGCGTCAGCACACCGTTCACCGCGCCCATAGGTATCGCTATGTTCGGGTTGCTGCTAGTAATCGTCACCTTCGCGGCTGCTGCGTCATGCAGGAGGGCCGGAACCGTGACTTCAAACTGCCGGCCCGAATCCGCGATCGTCATCGACACTGTCGAAGGCGCGACGCTTACGCAGGGAACGATGTTCTCGATCCGGACATTGTCAAACATGCCTTTAGCAAAGTCGTCCAATGCCCGGGCATAAGTGCCGATTTCGAAATGAATTCCGGAATTCACCTCGAACTGAAATTTCCCGCCCGAAACGCCATCCAGGAATACTTCGACGGTTTTGCCATCCGCAACCATTTTCATCCGGTGCTTATCAAGATCCGTAACACCGGCAAATGCGGAAAGCGTTGTTCCTTGCCCCGTCGAAGTGCCGGGATTGACATTCACCTGCCAATTATTTTGACCGACGTTTTGGGAGAAAAAGACGAACTTCGACCGGTCGTCGGTCGTAATGAAAACGCCGGTTCGTCCTGCGGTTCCAACTTGGTCCATGAAGACTCGATCCATTTCGAACACGAGATTCAAGTCTTTCGTCGCAAGATAGCTATTGGCTGTCTTGAGCGAGCCACCTCCCCAAAAATCAGCGTCGGTGAAACCCTCGATGTTTAAGGTGCCGCCGGCCTGAGTTACAGCAAACGTGCCAACTCCGGCTGCTTCAAATGATTGATTCGAAACTTTCCATTTCGAGCTATCAATGTTTGCCCCGGCGAAGTTTTCCTCGAGAAGCAGCGCGGGACCTGAAATCACCGCGACGCCCAGCTTGTTCGCAACTGCCACATCGCCGCTCGCCGTAAATTGAGCGCCTCCCAATGCCACACCCCGAATCTTAAAGGTGGCCGTGTTCGCGCCACCCTGAGGAAAGGTCAGCGTCAGTTCACCACCGGCGCCCCCTTCGGGAACAGCAACACTCGGATTGTTGCTCGCGATTTTCAACTGAATTGGCCCCTGAAGATTCAATCCTTGCGGAATTCTGACCGTGACATCGCTGCTAGTCTGCCCCACTCGCACCCCGATATCTGGCGGATCAAACGTTGCAGAACCTTCAGATTCAATTGTCAGATTATCCCACGTTGTATCTGCTGTGTCGTTATTGGCTCGCGCGTAACTGCCAAACTCGAATATGACAGGCGAGAAAGGGAAGCTGACTTCGACACCTTGCACACCGTCCAAAAGCAATTTCACGGTCGTGCCGTTTGCCACGATGCTCATCCGATGCAAACCGCCGTCGTCGAAAGCCGCTCCGTCAAATGCGGCAATGTTGGGTCCGCCACCCGTCGGCACATCACCGGGTTGGCCAATCTTTCGGTTGTAATGCCACCCTCCTTCACCCCGCACATCCGCAAAAAGAACGTAATTAAGTCCTGTTTCATCGAGTATCCACAAAGCACTGCGCGAGGCGGTCCCTTGTCCGGCCTCGGCAACCCGATCGATCGAAAGAGTAACGGTTTCGGATTCGGAAGGCGCGAACGTTGGCACCACTCGAAGCGTCCCTCCAGACCACCATTGCTGACTCGTTGTTCCGACGAACCGCATCACTCCATTGCCAGCTTCGGCATGAATGTCGCCCACGCCGCCTTCGAAGAACGGCGCGTCCGCAGCGAATCGGGTCGCGTCGATCGCATCAGACGAAAAATCGTCCGAAAACACAATATTACTCCGCTTAGGCACGGTTTGAATTTCCAGATTATCCCAAGTTGTATCGGCTGTATCATTATTAGCGCGCGCATAACTGCCGAACTCGAATCTTACGGTCGAGAAAGGAAACGGAACTTCTACGCCCTCAATCCCATCCAAGATCAATTTCACGCTAGAGCCGTTCGCAACCATCGTAATCCGATGCAATCCTCCGTCGTCGAAATTTGCCCCGTCAAAAG
>JAQBVM010000434.1 GCA_027623095.1 Verrucomicrobiota bacterium | reverse complement strand
TAGACGAGCGGAATTGATCTCAACAGTCTTCCCCTTTCGTGTATTTCGTATGTTTCGTGGTTCCCCCGAAACTTCACGGAATTTCTGCGACGATCAGGAAAACACTGGTAGTTGCGGGTGCGGTCACGAATAGGGTCAACGGCCCGGACCCTGCCACTTGAGGCGATCCAGACTTTGTCCATTCCGAAGCACTGAGCGAGTTCTTTACATACGCCTGATAGGTTCGACCCGGAGTGCCGTTCACCGTTAATGCCAGAAACTGACCACCGCCAACCGTCACGACTTCAAACGCGGATGAATCAATGGAAAACGGCGCATCAGTCGAGTCCGCTTCTAGTTCAATTGATCCGACTCCGGTTACAGGAATGTCAACGCCGTCGAAACTGCCGACTCCGCTGAAACTGACCACACCTGTAAAATCGGAAGGCGCGGTCAAGACGTAATCCAATTTTCTGGCGCTGTTATCGAAGTACGGCCCCCACTTAATTTTGGAACTGTTGGTGTCAAAGACTCCGCCCTCGTTGAGGCCAGAGACGGTGAATCCAGCCGGCACGCTCTCTTGGATAGCTTGCGCAAATGTTGACGCGACCGGATTCACATCGAGCTTCACGGTCACGATATTTCCATTTGCGACCACCTGTCGTCGGACAGGGCTCCGATCGGGAAACCCGTTTCCAGGTTCACCCACCTGAATCTGGAGATCGCCCTTCAAAGCAACATCCTGACCATCAAAACTGGCAATACCCTCAAGTGCAACAAGGCCATTGAAACCTGAGGGCGACACCAATGCATAACCAACCAACCGAAGCTGATTGTCGAAGAAAGGCCCCCATTTGATCTTGGAACTATTGGCGTCAAATGCACCGTTGCCGCTGATGGCGTTCGCGGTGAAACCGTCCGGCAGGGATTCCTCGATCGCATAGACGCCGGTGGATGCCGCCGGTTGAATCTCCAACGTGACTTTGAGTCCACTGACTGTGCGCACAGCTGTGCCACTCTTGTTGCCTCCACTTGCGGGGCTGCCGATCTGGATCTCCAGATCTCCCGTGACCACCACATCCAGCCCGTCGAAGCTGGCGAGACCCGCGAGGGAAAACTTTCCGTTCGAACCTCCGGGGGCGACAAGCTCGTAGGTGAGAGTGCGCGGTTGATTGTCGAAGAAAGGACCCCACTTGATCTTGGAACTGTTGGCGTCAAAATCTCCTGATCCGCCGATGGAATCCACCGAAAAACCGGCAGGAATCGATTCCTCGACAGCATAAGCAGCGACATCCGGTTTCGGCAGCACTTCGATGGCAATCCACGTTTTTGAGATCCTACGAATTACTCAATTGCCCCCCGGGCTGATAGACAATCGTCCTCCGGAAATCGGGGTCTCACTCTGGATCAACAGACGAACCTGGCGATTATCCGGCGGCGTAAAGACAATCCTTGCTGGATGAATTGGGCCACAAAAAGTTGCTTCGAAGTCGAACTCGGAGGAGTTCGACAAATTGTCGAAACTGACGTAAAAGGTTCCACTTCCAAATTCGTTCTTGGGGAATCGAGATACTACACAAAATGTCCAAAAGGAATTCTCGTCATCGGCCACGAACTCCTTCTTGACGGCCAGAACCCGGCGTGATCGCAGAAAGGCGTTCATTTCCACTTCTACATCCCCGAGGTTCTTAATGGGCAAGATAAAAAGTTTGAGTCGCATGGTTTAATCAGCCCCGGCGCGTGGTCTGGAAGGCACGCCAAAAATTGCGACCACTGCGCGGGGGCATTCTCTTCATTATCTCGCGACGGTTACATGCATGGCTCCGCAGCTCACTGACCTGGGGCCAGGACAACGCGGAACCCGACGTCAATGTACCGGTAGCCCGGCGTGTCGAGGCTGCGGTAGGCGGACCGGCAGGTCCCGCCGAAGCTGCTGATCCAACCGCCACCGCGGAACACGCGGAACCAACCCGTAGAAGGACCTCGCGGATCATTCACACTCCCGCCAGGATAACTATCATACCAGTCCAAACACCACTCCGACACATTCCCGTGCATGTCGAAAAGTCCAAACGCGTTCGGTGCGTAGCTCCCCACCGTCGTCGTGCCAGTCAAAAAGATTCCATTCTCGTTGATAACCCTGCCAGTTCCTCCGACGTATTCGTTGCGGCCATTAAAGTTAGCCATGCCGGAAAGCAAATTGTTGCCATAATGAAACGGCGTCGTTGTCCCTGCACGGCACGCATACTCCCACTCCGCCTCCGTCGGCAGTCTATACTCCCACCCAACTGGCAACCGTCCCGCCGCTAGCTCCGACGATGTCACCTTCTCACAATAAGCCATCGCGTCATTCCAACTCACTTGCTCCACGGGACGATTCAGGTAACCGGTGGACCTACTCGGATTATTCCCCATCACAGCCATATACTCCTTCTGCGTCACCTCGTACTTGCTCATGTAAAAATCCTTCGTCAACGTGACCGTGTGCTGCGTCTCGGCTGAAGAACGCTCAGCCTCCGTCTCGGGACTGCCCATCACAAAGGTGCCAGCGGGAAGTTTTACCATAGCGGTGGGGTTCACGTCCCGGATTTCTGCGACGATCAGGAAAACACTGGTAGTGGAGGGTGCGGTCACAAAAAGGGTCAGCGGCCCGCTGCCTGCTACTTGAGGCGGTCCAGACTCTGTCCATTCCGAAGCACTGAGCGTGTTCTTTACGTACGCCTGATATGTTCGACCGGGAGTGCCGTTAACCGTTAATGCCAAAAATTGACCACCTCCAACCGTCACGATTTCAAACGCGGATGAGTCAATGGAAAATGGCGCATCGGTCGTATCGGCTTCCAGTTTGATGGAATAAACTCCGGTTACAGCAATGTCATCACCGTCGAAGCTGCCAACTCCTCTGAAAGCAACCACGCCTGTGAAGTCGGAAGGCGCGGTCAAGACGTAATCCAATTTTCTGGCGCTGTTATCGAAAAAAGGCCCCCATTTGATCTTGGAACTGTTCGCGTCAAAGACTCCGCCACCTAAAACCTCCGAAACCAAAAGATTTGAAGGAACCGTCTCCTCGACGGAGTATGTACTCGTGCCACCCAGCGGATCCACTTGGAGAGTTACTGAAAGCCGGTTTTCGAGGGCGTTAACGACTCTTGCAACCACACCGACTGGAGGTTTGTCTTTTCTAAGATTCACCGTCACATGATTTGTCACCAAGGTATCAAGTGAATATGGTCCGACTTCCCTCGCTCGAATCAGGAACTCGTAAAGACCGTCAGGAATCGCTGAAGTGATCTCCCAATGAAATAATCCAGACCTGGAATCGAGAGTTTCCCCGAGGTCGGGCCCCTTGATTATAGAAAACTCAATATCCTGAAAGCCTTCGTTGGGATCACGACCATCAAGGTCTGTTTCAAAAACCTGAGGCGAATTGATCTCAAAATCACCAAACCCCGAAACGACTGGAGGCTGGTCCGGGGGAATGACCACTTCCTCAAACCCAAAAAGCGACACCTTGCCATCTATGATGGTTACGTCTCGCGAGACATTCCTTGGAGAAACAGTATTGCCATCGATCCTTCGAGATTCGAGAACAACTTTTTGCCCGGTCAAGCGACTATCACCATTCAACCAACCCTCAAACCCGGGAATGACCTCCACATCTCGAGGTTCGATTTTGAAAAATCCGGAGCTCAGTAATCCATCCAAACGCAACCCGTGGAATAGCAACGATCGTGTTAGTCCAACTCCTTTGATCCGCCATTCAATTGTGGTTGAAGTCGTATGTACCGAAGGAAGTGAAAACGTTGTTATTGAACCATCGAAGTGACGAAGTAGAGAAACCTGCTCTGTGTTCCGCTCCGCTTCGGTAATCACCACAAGTGCCAGAACTTTCTCCGAACTCGGCCGATCCGGATCACGAATGTAATCCAATAAATATGTCGTCCTTTGTTTGGCAGTAACATCTGCTCGATATATCACCCGTTCCACCGAATCGCCGAATCCATCATTTGGAAAGTCCATTTCACTTGAGTAGGCGTTGTCCTTCGAATAGACATGCCCCAATACGACAACATTCGGATAAACAAAAAACGGTTCAGGATCGCGCTCTGATTGATGTGGAGCCCCATCCCAATATGAGATCCCAGACAATAAGAATTCGGTTTCATCTCTGATATCGTAATAATTGCGATCCGTTTCCGCGGTCCCCACCTTAAAACCGAAGTATTGAATTCCTCCTTCAACCTTTTTGTAATCGGTTTCACTGATACTGAGCACTAGCCCTGATTCAAGCGTGATATAAGTGCGAAATAATAAAAGAAAGCTCGAAATGCCCGTCGTTATTGGGTGAAATGAAGTTGAAAAAAATCAGCACATCAACCCAAAAGGACATTTCGAGTGAGCCGACAATACCCCAAGATCCTCCGCAACCGCAAGCGA
>JAQBVM010000433.1 GCA_027623095.1 Verrucomicrobiota bacterium | reverse complement strand
GGCGGTTTGCATGAAGGTGTCGAGACGGGCTGGGGCTCGTGGTGGGGCGCGGGTCGGCAAGCCCAGGTGGGTGAGAATCTTGATGATCACTGTAGGGTTCTCGATCGCCGCGAGAATCGTCAACGTCCCGCCGCACTGGGGGCAGGTGGTAATGTCGATGGCGAAGACGCGTTTGAGTAATTGGGCCCAGCTCATGCGAGCTCGTATGGAGGCTGCGGGGGACTCGTCGGCTTCATTGGAGGAGGGTGGGTCCTGATTGGCTTCACCGGGCACGATCTTGGACCGCAGGGCGGCGTTGGGGGCCAGCACGCCATGGAAGCGAATGAGATGCAGCCGGGGACGGGGGACGAGGGCGGCGAGGCGTTGAAGGAATTCCAGCGGGCTCATCACGAGATGCGTGGTGCCATCGCGGTACGGGGTTTTGAGTTGAAGGACAACTTCGCCGGCTGGGGTGCGGCGCAGCCGTTTGTGGCCCAGGGCGGGGCGCGTGATGTAGCGGCACAGGCGTTCGAGTTTCTGTCGCTGCTGGGGCCCGCACCAGGTGTCGGCATGCAGGCTAAAGCCTTGGGCACTGACACAGCCCCGGGAATGCGGGACCTCTGAACTTGCCAAGCGCAACGAGGGGTCTTTCCACGTCAGCACTTTCTGTCCGGCTCGGGGGCCGAGGGCAATCCGGTAGGTGCAGGCCGCCGCATGCAGCGGGGCGAGGGCCGGATTGGCATCGGGGGCGATCAGATAGGGGATCTCGGTGTCGTCTGCCATGAGCGCGCCGAGACGGGTTAACGCCTTCAGCAACCGCGTGATGATGCGCGTAAGGACGACCTGGAGTTGTTCAGCGGTGGGGGCCGGGACGGGGTGGAAGACCGGGCCGTCATCGGTGAGGCGATAGACGCCATCGAGCAGGAGGCCATGCAGATGAATATTGAGATTGGCCGCGGAGCCAAACCGTTGGATGAGGGTGACGGCACCGGTGTGCGCCTGGGCATGGGTCAAGCCGGCTTGGTGAATGACAAAGGTGGAGAGGGCGCGGTGAATGACCTGCAACACGGGTGAGAGTAGCTGTGGCTGACTGGCAAACAGATGCCGCAACGGGATAGGAAACGAGACCACCCATTGGCGCACGGGCACATGCGGGATGACCTGCTCCACCAGATGGGCCGCGGTCTCGGCCATCCGTCGAGCGCCACAGGCCGGGCAAAACCCTCGCCGTAACTCTTCGAGCTTTTCTGGCGGCTTGGTGTTTGGTGGCATCTGCATGGTTGCTATCAGATCCGGCAGGCCGGATTGGCCAATGACGTCAGTGATCAGATCACGGATTTCATGCTCAATCTCATAGAGCAACACGAATGCTTCGGCGAAATCATTCAATCGCCCTAATACGTCAGCGATACAAAGAATCCCTAGAAGATTGTTGTCGGTTCCGACCAAAACATAGTCGATCTTGCTCCAGTCGGTTGAGGTGTCTATATAGGCTTCGGGATCGATGAATCGAGCGGGTTCCGTCACATCTCGAATTGGCAATTCTGTCGCCTTGATCTTGAAGTCACGAAGGTCGGTGACTCGCTTCCCGAATGACTGCCAACTGAAGACGCCGATAATTCGCCCTTCCACATTCTTGACAGGGATTTGAGAAAAATCGTTATCAACCATGCGTTCGATGGCGTCGCTCGCGAGTGTTTCGTCCACCAGTAAAAGTGGCTGCTGGCCTTTTGGTAGCAAAGCCCGAGCAGGGCCGAAAGGTCCAGGACAGCGGCGGATGGCCGCTGCCATTTGCTCAATTGAATCAGGGTCCACCATAGTGCGGCTCACGAGTTCGCTAAGTTGAGTGACTGACGAATAATCGGTAGAGCGTTCTCGATGTCAACCGGCTCTCTGATGTTGATAGTCACGCCCCCCTCGTAATTGGCGTTGACAAAGAATTTCGACTCTGTTGCGTCGCCTGCGATTCCAGTTGGATCAACGACCTCGTTGTAGTCGAGCGGCAACAGTAGCAAGAGCCGGTGTTTGCGCGGCAACACTTCAAGAAAAAAGCCTGGCGAGTGATAGCTGATGGACTTCTTCTCGGCCAGCTCCAAAACCGCAGCATCTAACCTTTTGACACACAGCCGCAGTTGCTCGAACAGGTTGTGAGCGACAACGTCCATTTGCACTTTGCCCACGTCTCGCTTAGCAGCTCGTTCACGCAGGTCAGCCTGTTTTGCCGATTCAATTGCTGCAGCATTAACCTGTAACTCAGGCCAAATTTCCAGACTGCGGTCTGCCAGAACCTTTCCTCGTTTTTCTATCTCGGTCTTCGTCCACTGCAGCTGCTCGCGGACGAACTTGTTGAGTCGCACGGAGCTTTCTTCGAAGCCGCCTGGGATTGTCTTTTTTTTCTCGAAAGGGGAATCGGAGTACGTGCTGTTGTAACCGGTCAGCGTCAAGTTCCCAAGGCGATGGAGCCACGTCTCTTGCACCATCTTCCAATTTGGTCCAAGCATCTTTTGCCATACAGGGGATAGCTTTTCATTCTGGGGCAGGATGTGCTCGATCGAATAGTCATTGGTATTTGTTGGTTCCTTGCTGGCATGATTTTCTAACCGCTCAAGTAGGTAACTGCAGACACGCAACCCATACAAATCTCGTTGCTGTAACTCACGATGGAACTCCTCATTGCTGGGAAAGCGGTAACTGTCACTTTGGCGAACCAGTCTAACCCTTAGACTCTCCAGCGGTTGTTGTTTGTCGATCCGATACGCAAGATTGGCGAACACCTGCCAATAGCCACGAGTCTGTTCGCCACAGATGGCACGACGGAAGATGTAGCTCTCAATTAGCTGAAGGGCTTCCTGAAAATATTTCTCTGAAAGCGTTCCTGCGTGCTCGTAACAGTCGAACAGTATCATCACCAGCGGGGCAGGCACATCAACGAGCCGACGCAGTCGGTTCAGATCATCGGCAAGACCCGAAAATGAGTCACCCCCAATACTAAAGGCGGCATGATACCGAGCAAACCGCAGCATGTCGGCCAGAAAGTCTCCCAATCCACCTGATTCCTTCTCCAGATCACTGAAATTGCGCCGAAATGCCTGATAAATCTCCTTGGATTTCTCCTGCTTACTAGCCTGCGTTTTGATTGCCAGGTAGTCACGCACGAAGGCGTCAAATGTGTTTTCTGAGCCGCGAAACAGGTTCTCGATCTTGCTCCAGTACGATTCGTACAGTCGAGTCTGTTCCTTCTCAGGCAGCCGCATGAGGATGAAGTTGCGGATCAGGTCCGACTGACTCAGGTCCATTCCGGTTGAGTTGAGGCTCTCAAAGATTTGCTGCGGATCATCGGCTCCCCGGTCTAGCGTCACGTCCACAACCACAAGTCGTCCGATACCCCGATACACTTCGGCCGGATCAGCATCGGTGAGTTGCTCACGGAAGAACTCGTAGTTTTCTACGATCCGTTCCGATGGGTCTTTTGGCAACTCGTCCTGATCGAGGAGAGCCCGGAGAGTAGCCTGATCATGGCGACGGAGCACGAGCTTGTGGTATCGATCTCCCTCTTCCTCCGGGTTCTTGAGAAAATACGCGTCAATCTTCTTCGCAGTTGGCCCGTCTGCATCGCCTTTCCATTCGATTTCAAAAATGTGATCACGCAGAGCAGCCATCAGCAATGCAAGCGTTGTCATCCGCTGCTGTCCGTCGATCAGCAGCCAGCGAGTGAACCCGGCCGAACTGTCGCCAGTCGCGATATAGACAACCGAGCCGAGAAAATGGCCCCGATCCGATTCGGCTGTTGCAATCTGGAGAACATCATTCCAGAGCTGCTCGCATTGGGGCTCAGTCCAACTGTAATCCCGCTGAAAAACGGGAATCACAAACTGCATCGTTCCGTTTATTATCTTTGTATATGGCCGGTTTATCGCAATCATTGCGTCTTCACCTCTCTTAGCGGATGAATGTGCGGTGGCCAGTTGTTGTGGTCCCATTTGGCCATAGGGATGAAGTTGCCTTCCGCGTCGGTTGGCGGGCCGGGTGGTGGGTCGAGGCGGGTGTGGTAGGGTTGCTCGGTGCAGATGGCTTCGGCCATCTCGTCGTAGATTTCGAGGATGGTGTCTTTGGTGATGTAGCGACCTTCTTGAATGACATCACCGGAGTCGTTTTTGACTTCGGTGCGGGCGATGTCTTTGCGTTTAACGATGGGGAAGGTTTCCATGATATAGTCGACGGCATCGCGGGGCATGGCGAACATCTCGAGGAGCTGAGCATTTTCAGTACGCCAATCATCTGGCGAGCCCAAGTACAGATGAAAATAGGCAGCGTCCAGCTCGCACCGCAGCAAAAACCGACGCTCCGCATCCCATCGGAACGGAGGTCCGTCATATCCGCAGTCCTGGGCAAACGCTTCCAAGTCCCATGCCGTGTAGGTGAGTTCGAGAACTGTGGTTTGAATCGACTGTCGAAAGGACAATTT
>JAQBVM010000432.1 GCA_027623095.1 Verrucomicrobiota bacterium | reverse complement strand
CAGTGCGTGACGGGCGGCTCATGCACTTCTTCTCGCCAGGGGGTAAGAAATGCAGGCTAGTGGTTATCACGGGCGCGGACTCATGCCGCCCTCGCCAATCTTCGAAAGGACCTTTGTAGTGGAAAAAGACGCTTCCGATCAAATCGACTTCTCGCGGAACATCGCTCCGCCTCCGCGCGAGTCTACCCCTGCCGGAGCAACTGTTAGGAGAGTCTGATATGGACATCACGCAGACCAGCGAACCGACTCGCCGCAAGCCGCTCTGGCTGTGGCCCGGCGTTGTCATCGTGGCGCTGCAGTGGCTGGCCAGATTTGGCGTCCCCGTCTTCGTGCCCGATGCCTTCGCCTTCGGGGTGATCGGCGGACTCCTCGGCTGGCTGGCTATCGTCGTGTGGTGGGCGTTCTTCAGCCGGGCGCCTCGTTCGGAGCGCTGGGGCGCCATCGTCCTGATGATAGTCGCGCTGGTCTTGACGTCGCGCTTCCTTGACGAGTCGATTGCGACGTCGATGATGGGCTTGATGTTCGCCGTCTACTCCACTCCTCTCCTCAGTCTCGCTTTTGTCATCTGGGCGGTGGCCAGCCGTCATCTCTCTGACCGGCTTCGGCGCGCCACGATGGTCGCGGCCATCGTGCTCGCGTGCGGAGTGTGGACGCTCCTCCGTACCGGTGGCTTTACCAGCGAGGGCCGTCATGATTTCGCGTGGCGCTGGGCGGAGACTCCCGAAGAGCGGCTCCTGGCGCGAGCCGGCAAGGAGCCTACGGCGCTTCCGCCGCCTTCGGCAGTCATCGAGACAGGCGCGAACTGGCCCGGCTTTCGCGGACCCAATCGTGACGGCACGATCCCCGGTGTGCGGATCGTGACCGACTGGTCCGCGTCACCACCGGTCGAGCTGTGGCGACGGCCGGCCGGACCGGGCTGGTCGTCCTTCGCCGTTCGCGGCGATCTCCTCTACACCCAGGAGCAGCGCGGAGAGGACGAGGTTGTCGCCTGCTACAAAGTGACCACCGGCGAGCCGGTGTGGAGACACCGCGACCCTGCCCGCTTCTGGGAGGCGAATGCCGGTGCCGGTCCGCGCGGGACGCCGACCCTCAGCGATGGTCACGTATACGCATTCGGTGCGACCGGAATCCTGACCGTGCTCGACGCCGCCGACGGCACGCTCGTGTGGTCGCGCAACGCGGCGTCCGACTCCGGCGCGAAGATCCCGATGTGGGGCTTCGCGAGTTCGCCGGTGGTGGTTGATGACCTCGTCATCGTCGCCGTCGAAGGCACGCTCGCCGCCTACGATCTGGCCAGCGGCAATCCGCGCTGGTTCGGCCCGGCTGGCGGCGATGGCTACAGCTCGCCACATCGAGTGACAATCGACGGAGTCGAACAGATTCTGCTGATGAGCAAACCCGGCGCGGCTAGCGTCGCGCCGGCCGATGGCAAGCTGCTCTGGGAGCACCGGTGGCCGGGCGGCGCCCGCATCGTGCAACCGGCCCTGACCGCGAGCGGTGACATCCTGATCAGCGGCGGCGAGACAAGCGGCATGCGCCGCATCTCGGTGGCGCAGGAATCCAGCGGATGGACCGTCAAGGAGCGCTGGACGTCGAACCGGCTGAAACCCTACTTTGGCGACTTCGTCGTCCATGATGGCCATGCCTTCGGCTTCGACGGCAGCATCCTCGCGTGCATCGACGTCGAGGATGGCAAGCGCAAGTGGAAAGGCGGACGCTACGGCAGCGGCCAGCTCATTCTGTTGCCCGACCAGGACTTGCTGTTGGTGCTCTCCGAGCAAGGCGGGCTGGCGCTGGTCGCGGCGGTCCCCGGCCAGTTCACCGAGCTAGCGCGGTTCCCGGCAATCGAGGGCAAGACCTGGAACCACCCGGTGCTGGCCGGCGACATCTTGCTGGTTCGCAACGCCGAGGAGATGGCCGCGTTCCGGCTGTCGCTGGCGGGCTAGATTCCGAATCGTCGGCGTCTGTGGCGAATGCACCGGCCGGGCGTGAAAGCAGCGGACAACAGAGCCAGCTTTTCTAACGGCGTGGCGAAAAATGCCAGCTAGCAGCCCGTGGTGAAAGTCCGAGGGCGGCGAAAAAAGCCACCTGGAAGCTGTGAATAAATAACGGCGAATCATACTCTATGAAGCAAACTACTTTGATATAGTAAGTCATGTCTGTCGAGCGTTCCCCGCGCTAGCTCCCCATCGGCCGTTCCCAACACGTCCTGCTGCCGCTCGATGTCGACCGCCTGATCGATTCCGATCATGTCGCCCGGCGCGTCTGGCGCGTTGTCGATTCGCTCGATCTGAGCCGTTTCGAGCGCGACATCCGCGCCGTCGAGGGCGTTGCCGGCCGCCCCTCCCGCGCGCCGCAAGTGCTCATCTCGGTTTGGCTCTACGCCTGCACCAAAGGCCTTCATTCGGCCCGCGAAATCGAGCGCCAAATGGACTACGAACCCGCTCTGCGTTGGCTCACCGGGCTGCGTCCGATCAATCATCACACCTTGCCGGATTTCCGCGCCGGCCACGGCCAACCACTGCGCGAACTCTTCGAGGACCTGCTCGCCATGCTGCTCAAAATGGACTTGGTGAAACTCGAGCGCGTAGCCGCCGGCGGCACCAAGATTCGCGCCGATGTCAACAAGAAAAGCTTTCGCCAGAAGGACAAGATCGAGGAATATCTCCAGTTCGTGCGTGAGCATTTGGACGAACTCGAGCGCCAAGAGACTGAAGAACAAGTCACCCAAAAACAACAGAAAGCACGACAGCGCGCGGCCCGACAAAAAGAAGATAAGTTGCAGGAAGCACTGCAGGAAATCGAGCGATTGCGGGCTGCCAGGAAGGACAACAAGAGCAAGGATCCGCAAGCATCAACGACCGGCCCGGAGGCGCGATTCATGTGGACCAGCGACAGCGGCGTGGCGCCCGCCTACAACGTGCAAATTACTGCCGACGCGGCCCAGGGCTTGATCGCCGATGTCGAGGTGGTCAACGATCCGCAGGACTCCGAGCAGCTCGTGGCGGCGACGGACCGGCTCCAGCAACGGCATCGGAAGTATCCCTCCGAAGCCCTGGCTGACGGGGGTGATACGAACCATGCGTCGGTCGTGGAGATGGACGAACGCGGCATCGACTACTACGGCAGTTGGACGGGCAGAAACCCCAAGCCGGGCGGACGCGGGACGCGGCGTCATGAAGATGATTGGGCCGACAAGTTTGTTTGGGATGAGGCCGCGAAGATGCTGGTTTGTCCGCAAGGCAAGCGCTTGGAGCATAAGCAAACACAACGCCCGAAAGGGCGCACGGTGTCGGTCTATCGGGCGCGGGCGGCGGACTGCCGGGAGTGTCCGGTAAAGCAGTTGTGCTGTCCGGATTTAAAGCTGAAAAGTCACGGGAGAAGCGTCTCCATTCAGGATTATGACGAGGCGGTGCGACTCTTTGACGCGAAGATGGGCACACGGGAAGCGCAAGCGATTTATAAGAAGCGGGCACCGCTAGTGGAGTTTCCAAACGCTTGGATCAAGACGAAATTCAAGTTGCGGCGATTCTCAACGAGAGGCTTGGCGAAGGTGAAGTGCGAAGCCTGTTGGGCGGCGTTAGCGTTCAACCTGCAACGCATGTTCCAGCTGGCGCCGGAGCTGATCCCGACCGGCTGAATCGCTGCCCCGACGGCGAACAACGGGCCGGGAAAAGCCTCCCCATCGAGTGTCAGGCCGCGATGCAGGGTTCTGCTGCCCGAATGCTCCTCCAACTCAAAAACTCCGTCAACCAAAAAAAGGGCGGGCCGCCGAAAAAACTTAGCGAAATCCCGGTCCAAAAATGAATTGCTTCACACCTTCCACTCACCTTTTGGTCTGACGGCATCACGCCCACCGTCACTTTCACCTACGACAGCTCCGGCGCGTTCTCCAAAGGACTCCTTAGCTCGGTCAGCTCCTCGGTCTCGGCCACGAACTTCACCGCCTACGACGCCCTGGGCCGTGTCAA
The DNA here is from genome assembly GCA_027623095.1 of Verrucomicrobiota bacterium. Taxonomy (GTDB): domain Bacteria; phylum Verrucomicrobiota; class Verrucomicrobiia; order Limisphaerales; family SIBE01; genus JAIPJX01. The sequence goes on along the minus strand of JAQBVM010000432.1, from coordinate 515 downwards.
GGCGAGCACCCAAGTGACCGGCGGATTCAGCTACAACTTCTCTTACAGCTACAATGTCGACGGAACCTTGCAAAGTCAAACCTATCCCTCGAACCGCGTCGTCAACTACGCCTACGACGCTGCGGGACGTCCCCTCAGTGCCGCCGCCACCGCACCCTACGCCTCGGCGATCAGCTAAGGGGCCGTGTCGGGCCTCACGCTAGGCAACGGGCGCTTCGAGCAAAGCTGCTACAACCCGCGCCTGCAGCCCACCGCCATGCGCCTCGGCGCGACCCCTGCCACCACCAACTGCTCCGGCCCCGGCGACCTGCTCAATCTCGGCTACACCTACGGCACGAGCAACAACAACGGCAACCTCCTGACCCAAACGATCAACGCGCCGCTCCTGCCCGCCGCGCTCATCCAGACCTACACCTACGACGGAGTGAACCGGCTCGACTTCGCCTCCGAACCCAGCAGTTGGGCCCTCGACTACGGATACGACCGCTATGGCAATCGCTGGGTGACGGGCTCTT
>JAQBVM010000062.1 GCA_027623095.1 Verrucomicrobiota bacterium | reverse complement strand
CAATCTCATCGATCTTTCCCAAGATTGAACGATCCTCATTCGGAGATGCGCACCTGGGGGTCCCAAAATGACCGGCCACGGCGCGATCATTCCGACGGCATGACCGCAAGACCCCGGAATGTCGGATTTTTGTTTGTCTGCAAAGCAAACGCGGGTCTATGCTTAGCGGGCTGTAATGATTCAGGTTATTCAACTGCAACAAATGTCACTAACCAAAATGCTATGAAACTCTTAGGAATACGGTCGAAAACCAAACAATTGTGCTTGCTCTGCGCGGCGGTTCTAACGCTGCCGCACGCGATTCAGTCGGCGGATTCCGCCAACCCGTTCGTCGGTCATTGGGCGTTGACGATTCCAGGTGGCGCGGCCGGGTGGCTCGGCTTGACTGAGGATCACGACAAACTTTCGGCGAGCATTCTGTGGGGCGGAGGCAGTGTGCTGCCTGTGGACGAAGCCCGAGTTTCGGAAGGCACGCTCGTGCTGACCAGGCGGAGTCGAACGTCTCGAGGGAATACGTCTGCGCCCGTCGTGATCACCGAGACGATCAAAGCCACCCGTGACGGGGATAATCTCCTGTTAACGACCGTTAAGAGCCGGCCAAACCAGCCGGAGTTTGGCAAAGCCGAATTCACAGGCAAACGGACGCCGTCTTTGCCGCCGGCGCCTGATTTGTCGAAGGTCCAATACGGCAAGCCCGTGAGGCTCCTGAACGGGGAGAATCTGGACGGATGGAAACTAATTAATCCGAAGGCTGCAAACGGGTGGAAAATGAAAGACGGAGTTCTGAGCAACAACCCGGTGCAGGAGGAGGGGAAGCCGCATCGAAACTACGGGAACCTCCAAACCGAAGCGGACTTTGAGGATTTCAACTTCACCGTGGAGGTAAACGTGGCGCCCGACGGCAACAGCGGAATCTATCTTCGCGGGATCTATGAAGTGCAGGTCGCGGACACGTATGGCAAAAAGGTTGACTCGCATAATATGGGTGCAATTTACAGCCGGATTACTCCCACTGAAGCCGCGGAAAAGCCGGCGGGCCAATGGCAAACGTTTGACATCACCCTCGTGGACAGGCATGCGACCGTGGTTTTGAACGGGAAGCGGATCATTGATAACCAACCCGTCCTGGGTTGCACCGGCGGAGCTATGTGGTCTGATCCGTTTCGTCCGGGGCCGATCTACCTTCAGGGCGATCATTCCGTCGCCAGCTTTCGGAATATGGTCCTGCGCCCGGTTGTGAAATAGGCGCTATCGCAAGCTTCGGTCAGGAGAACCGCATGTTCGACGCGAGAATACCACTCAGCCGAGGCGGACGCATGCGCCTCCAGTTCTCCGTTCCTCGACGCAACCGAGATGCCGTCTTTCGGGAGTCATCCCTCGGGGGCGGCGTGCGATCGCCTCCTAGTCGATTCCGATCGAGCCGGGCTTTTGCAGTTCTTTCGGGATTGATCCTCCTTGCGCTTGGCGCGCTCGCGAGTGGCGCAGAGGATTCTGGAGAGCAGACGCCCGGCGTCGATCTCCTCCAGTTAAGCTTGGAGGAATTGGGGAAAATCAAAGTGACAACAGTCTCGCGCGGCGGCGAAAGATTGTCTGCCGCTGCCGCCGCTGTTTATGTAGTCACAGGAGACGAGATCCGGCGGTCCGGCGTCAATCAAATCGCGGAGGCGTTGCGAATGACTCCGGGTTTGTATGTAGGCCGGGCGAATTCACACCAGTGGGCCGTTGGAACACGAGGATTCAGTTATATTTTTGCGAACAAGCTGCTGGTGCTCCGCGATGGCCGGACCCTTTACACGCCTCTGTTTTCCGGAGTCTTTTGGGAGGAAGCCGATACCGTCCTCGAGGACATTGACCGAGTCGAAGTAATCCGCGGCCCCGGCGCCACCCTTTGGGGAGCTAACGCGGTCAACGGTGTTATCAACATCATAACCAAGTCCGCGAGAGAGACCCAGGGAGTCCTGATGAGCGGCGGCGGCGGTCTTGAGGATCGCGGCTTCGGAACGGTGCGATACGGGGGAAGGATCGGGACAAACGCCTTTTATCGGGTTTACGGCATGTTCTCCGATCATGACGAGTTTACGCGGTCCGATCGAGACATTGGCGCGAACGACGCTTGGTGGATGTCCCAAGGCGGCTTTCGTGTTGATTGGGAGCCTTCCGCGATCAACCGCCTGACGCTGCAAGGAGATTACTACGCCGGAAAACTCAACAGTTTGCTCCGCGTCCCGTCCTTCTCTCCGCCGGGAATGATCACGGAGAATTATCCGGAAACAACCGAGGGGAGAAACCTGTTGGGGCGCTGGACACATTCTTTTTCCGCCGACTCCGAACTGGAAGTGCAAGCATACTACGACGGCACCGATCGTGATTTTGGTGTGGCCCTGGAAAAACGGAACACGGTCGATCTCGATGTCCAGCATCGTTTCTCGATCGGAGAGCGGCAGGATATCGTCTGGGGCGCCGGTTACCGGTATTCGATGGACGACATTGAGAATCGATCTGAATTCCGGATGCGCGATCCGAGCGTTGGTCTTCAACTAGCCAGCGCATTCCTACAGGACAAGATTGAGTTGGTGCCGGACCAATTGCGGCTGACGCTCGGCTCAAAAATCGAGCACAACGATTTTACAGGTTTCGAATTGCAGCCGAGCGTGCGATTGGCATGGACACCGAACGACCGGAATACGCTCTGGGGAGCCGTGTCGCGGGCTGTTCGCACGCCGTCTCGAACGGTTCGGGATCTCAGTTTTTTTGTCGATCCACCTTTCGGATTTCCTGCATTGCGATTGCCGACGTTGATTCGGGCCGATGGCAGTGCGGATTTCAGATCCGAGGACCTGATCGCGTACGAGATTGGGCATCGAATTATGATCAATCCGCGCCTGGCGGTTGATTGGACAATGTTCTACCATCAATACGATCATTTGCGAAACACACCGCCCGCGCCAATCGAGTTGCATGTCAACGCCGAGAACGTGCCGTACCTCGTCCTTCCGCTGATGGTAGATAACAGTCTTTACGGAGAGGCGTACGGTGCGGAAGCCTCCCTCACATGGCAACCCGTCGATTGGGCTCGAATCCGGGCGAGTTACTCTTTGCTTGAAATCGAGCTGCATTCACGGACCGCCGCGCTGAGCTTTTCGGAGGGAGACGAGCGCGGTGATCCCGAACATCAAGTGAAACTGTGGGCCGATATGGATCTGGGGCGAAAGGTCGAATGGGGCGTGGGGGTTCGCCATGTTTCGGACATGCCCGTGATTGGGATTCCGAGTTACACGGAGCTCGACACACGATTGGCCTGGAAATTCTCCCCCCACTGCGAACTTTCCGTGGTTGGACGCAGCCTTCTCGCGCCTCACCATCGTGAATTCTCGCCTCATACCACTATCGATCGGAATGTGGCTTCCGACCGAATGGTGTATGGGAAAGTGACGTTGAAGTTTTAGAATCCTCGGCGCTATCGCTCGCGAGTTGAGGTTCTCAGGTTTCGGAGACCGCCCAACGCGAGAAACATCTTCCTGGCTCGAAAGATCTGCCGTGAATCAGGATCAGGCCCAAGCCGCAAGAATCGCCTCAGCCTTCGCAACCTGTTCCGACGAGCCGGTAAAGTTGAATTTGAATTTTCCAGCCCTGCGGGTGACTTCGACCTTGATCGTTTCAAGGCCGTTGTTCTTCATACTTAAACGGAGTTGTTTATAGATTTCCTTGATGCCATGTTGTTGGAGACTGTTGCTCATGATTGAGCTTCCCTGCGCGCCGATCACATAGCAATACTAATTGCTGGTTGTGTTGTTTCGGGCGGCGGCAGACCGACATGTGACTCGCATGATTTTAAAACTCCTGGCGGGCGATATAACCCGGGCAAATCCTCAATTACTCCCCAGTCGATCGACGCCTCTGTGAATAACTTCCAATAACTCAGGCTTTACCTTGTGTCTTCTCCAGGACATTCAAGCACCGCATGGAAGCTACCGATTATCAAAGTCTTGTCGAAAAACTTAAGAGGATTGAAAGGCTGTTCGCAGACCAGGCGGCAACTGCGGGCGAAAAGGCCGCCGCAGGCGAGGCCCGAGATCGAATTCTCCTGCGGCTCGAGAACTCAAAAGAGACCGATCCTCCGATCGAATACACGTTCACGCTCCGCAATCCCTGGTCGAACAAGCTGTTCGTGGCCTTGCTGCGCCGCTACAACATTCGTCCCTATCGTTACGCTCGGCAGCGCTACACGACAGTCATGGCAAGGGTTTCCACAAGTTTTGTTGATGAAACTCTCTGGCCCCAATTCGTCCAATTGGATCAGACCTTGGCGAAGTATCTAGACGAGGTCACGGACCGCGTGATTGGAGAAAGCCTCAACAGAGATACCTCGGATGTCGAGGTTCGCTCCGGCCAGGCATTGCCTGCGTCCGCCGGGAGAGAAGCATGAGTTGACAAGGTTTTCGACAATGATGTGCAGGGAATTTCTGGAACGACGTTTCTTCGGTCAGCGGGGCGTATGGAATCGTTTCAGATTTCCGTATTAAGCCCAGGCCCGCAGAGTGCTCAGCGTTGCCAGCCTCTTCTAAAAATCGGAGGCGGCTTCCCTTCCGGAAAAATATGCGGAATTTGTCGAAATGCGTTTTGCTCGCCCGTCATCTAGGTGCATGGGATGGTCCCGTGCGGAAAACAAAATCTTAACAGAAACTCACTATGGAATATATGCTCATGTTCTACGAATCGAAGGCCGACTTCGCACGGCGCAATGAAAACCCCGATACCAGCCCCTACTGGGCCGCCTGGATGGCCTACTCGAAGGCGATGACCGAAGCCGGCGCAAGCAAAGGAACCGGTAACGCCCTCCAACCACCTGAGACATCGACGGTCGTCCGAATGCACAATGGCCAGCGCCAAGTTCAGGACGGACCCTTTGCCGATGCGAAAGAACAACTCGGTGGCTACATGATCATCGAAACTGCCAGTCTCGACAAAGCTCTCGAGTGGGCGGCGCGCTGTCCGGCCGCGGTTAACGGCGCTGTAGAGGTTCGGCCCGTCTTGGACATGTGCGGCGGCTGAGCTTGTGGCGGAATGGACGCCCTCGCCGCCGTCGAAGCCGTGGCCCGGGATTCCTACGGGAGGCTTGTGGCGTATCTCTCGGCCCGGTCACGGGATGTGGCCGGAGCCGAGGACGCATTGAGCGACGCGCTCCGAGCCGCGCTCACCACGTGGCCCCGCGACGGTGTCCCTGAAAAGCCCCGAGGCATGGCTCCTCGCCGCGGCTCGACGCAGACTCATTGACGAATCGCGGCGCGCGGAAGTTCGCGACCGCTCGATTCCCATCATCCAACAGTTGATGGAAGATGCATCGGCAGAAGGAACCGGTGAAACCATTCCAGATGAACGGCTCAAGCTGCTTTTCATCTGCGCGCATCCTGCAATAGATCCCGCGGCGCGAACACCGTTGATGCTGCAAACCGTGCTTGGCCTGGATGCGGCTCGAATTGCATCCGCGTTCCTTATCGCGCCGGCCGCCATGAGCCAGCGACTGGTTCGTTCGAAGGCGAAGATACGTGTCGCGGGAATCGCATTCGAAGTACCGGATGCGCATGAACTGACCGGCCGGTTAGATGCTGTGATCGAGACAATCTATGCGGCCTACGGAACGGGCTGGCAGGATGCCAGTGGCAGCGATCCGCAGATTCACGGTCTAACGGCCGAGGCCATCTGGCTGGCGCGCGTGTTGATAGGTTTGCTGCCCGGCGAGCCGGAGCCGCGTGGACTGCTCTCGTTGATGCTGCACTGCGAAGCCCGGCGTCCGGCACGCCGTTCGGCGAGCGGTGAGTACGTACCGTTGTCGGAGCAGAACACCGCGCTTTGGTCGCGGGCGATGCTGGAGGAAGCAGAACGCGAACTAATCACCTCATCCACCTTCGGGAGCTCCGGACGTTTCCAGTTGGAAGCCGCCATTCAGTCCGTTCATTCCCGGCGTTTGCTGACCGGACGAACGGAATGGAATGTCATCGTGAAGCTTTACGATGAACTCATCCGGCGCGCGCCGACGGCTGGCGCGCGGGTAAGCCGGGCGGCGGCGATCGCCGAAGCGGGCAGCCCGGATGCCGCATTGCGAGCACTCGACGAAATCCCCGCCGATGCCGTGGCGAGCTACCAATCCTACTGGGCCGTGCGCGCGCATTTGCTGGCGCGTTTGAGAATGCACCCCGAATCCCTCGACGCCTATTCTCGCGCAATTGGCCTCAGCGAGGATGAAGCTGTCCGCAACTTCCTCGTGAAACGTTCCAAGTCGTAACTATCGGGCCACGACTTCGACCATGGGAACTCCACAAGAATGTGTCTATTCTTAATGCCCCTACCGCCCGCCTTCCTTTCCGCGGTCGGCGTTGCGGCAATCGGACCAGACCCGGCGTTTCAGTTTTAATGCCAAATACATCTGTCACTCTGACGGCTTGCTGAATTTGTCTTCGGTTCGTTACTGGGCTTCGGGGTCGAGCCGGAAGACGGAGTGGCACGCGCCGAAGTTGCAGCGGCGGCGAGTATTCCAAGAATGGGAGAGAGGAGGGTTTTCATTCTGATTGAGAGGACAAAAGGGACCCGTAGTCATGGATGAGATGGTAGATGCGGGCTAAGCCTCTTCATCGTGTCATTGAAAAAACGAGAGAAGGGATTCGATTACCGTTTCCGCCGCCGAGTCGGTCCGCAATAGTAGCCGCCGCTCAGGCGAACTCCGCGGGCTTGGCGCTCGCGCGGGGTCCTGGTATCGTTCTTTCCTTCATCGAAAAGTGTCGTGTACTGGTAGTTGAAGCCGTCGAGTTTTACCCGCTCGATCTTTTGGCTGATGAACTTCTCGATCGCGGCCATGTGGCACACATCCTCGGCGACCATGAGTGTGAAAGCGTCGCCGGTAGCCTGTGCCCGGCCGGTGCGTCCGATTCGGTGCACATAGTCCTCGGGATGTTGAGGAACATCGAAATTGACCACGTGGCTGACCTCGAGCATGTCCAATCCGCGAGCCGCGATGTCGGTTGCCACCAATACTTCAAACCGGCCATCCCGAAAACCGCGAAGAGCTTGTTCACGTTCGCGTTGCGTCCGGTTGGAGTGCAGAATGGCAACGGAGTGATTGTTCCGTTTGAGCACATTGCCGATGCGGTCGGCACGGTTCTTAGTCCTGCAGAACACAATCACAGAATTGTAATTCACTTGGTCGAGCAAGGCCCTCAAAAGATCAATCTTCTGATCCTCGGCCACCGGATAGACGACGTGCTTCACGGTTTCCGCCGGAGATCGGCGCATTCCAATCTCAATGACCTCCGGTTTGTTCATCGCCCATCGAATGAGAGAATCGATCTCCGGAGGAATTGTGGCGGAGAATAGTGAGGTGTGGCGCTTTCGCGGGCATTTCTCGACGATTCGGCGGACGTCCGGCAGGAATCCCATGTCGAGCATGCGATCGGCTTCGTCGAGCACCACGTATTCGATTTGATCAAGCCGGCATGTTCGGCGGCCCAGGTGATCCAGGAGACGGCCGGGAGTCGCGACGATAATATCAACTCCCTTCTGGAGCGCATCGTTCTGTTTCCCATAGCCAACACCTCCAAAAACGACGGCCACTTGGATTTCGGTGAAGCGTGCGAAGTCGCGAATCGCGGTTTCAACCTGGGCGGCAAGTTCACGTGTCGGCTCAAGAATCAGTGCGCGAGAGACATTCGAAGGCTGTCCAAGTTTTGTGAGGATTGGAAGGGCAAAGGCGGCGGTTTTACCGGTTCCGGTTTGGGCGCTTCCAATCACATCGCGCCCCTCCAAAATAAGAGGAATTGCGCGCAGTTGAATCGGTGTCGGATCGACATACCCCATCGCTTTGACCCCTTGGGCGACTGTATCGGAAATTCCCAAATTCAAGAATGACATGGCGCAGAATAGCGCGATTCACAAAGATGAAAAGGAGTTTTGAGGCGCTTTCCGTGATTGTGTGTTCTCAGGACTGAAACGGCACGCCGCTTGCTGACGGTATTACTCATTAGGCCAGCCACAATATTCAAAAGAGTCTTCAATGAAGGAGGCAGGGGCGGTTCACTCACAGAGAGTCGCCCTCCTTTTTTGTACACTGCCTGTGCTCAAAAGTAGATGCCCGTTCTTTGGGAGGCCGCCGGGGACGAACGCAGGAAACCGGCAATGCGATAGAGCTCGCTGAATTGAAGGGGCATCGCGGCTACTTCGCAGACTCGTGGTTCTCAGAAATTGAAAATTGAAAACTTGGTTTCGGCTATTCCAACGCCCCGGTCACGATCAGGTGGCTTCGATACGGCGAGTGCACAATTCCGCCGACACCATGTGCCGCGCTTTCAATTGAGGATTGCCAATTTTCAACTCTCAATTCGCGACGGATCGTTTGCGCCCGAGCACTACTGGGATGCGTCTGCTTTGCCTAGGAGCACGGAAGGCTTGATTTATGGGGCGCTTTGTTGATTCATTCGTAGTTGCAACGGAACACAGCGCGGTTTGCCGCAAGACAATCAGTCTGGTTTACTAAAGATCTCATCACACCATGCAGTCAGACGTTGAGTTCAATACGGCGCACGACCACTTGGAGCGAAGGGCTAATGATCTTACTTTGGAATTGGCCCGCCTCACCAAGTTACTCGAGTCTGAGGTCAATGCGCGCCTGAAACTCGAGGAGCATGTCCGCAGCCGGACCGAAATGCTCGACATGACCTTCGATGCGATCGTCGTCTGCAATATCGAGGGGCAGATCATGACGTGGAACCAAGGCGCCGCGCGCTTGTACGGTTGGTCCGTGGAAATGGCAAAAGGGAAGTTTCTCGGAGGCTTCCTTTACCCATCCGATGTGACACGATTTGCGGCGAATTTGGCGGCGATTATCGCGAAACGCGAGTACTGCGCCGAAGAGACGCACGCGACCAATTTGGACCGGAAAGTGATCGTTCAGACACGCTGGACCCTGATTCGGAATCCGGAAGGCAAGGAGGAGATTCTGGTTGTCAGCACCGATGTTTCGGAACAGAAGGAATTGGAGCGGCAGTTTCTGCGGATGCAGCGGTTGGAAACGGTCGGCCTTCTCGCCAGCGGAATTGCCCATGACTTGAACAATGTTTTGGCGCCCATTCTGATGGCTTCGCAGAACCTTCTCGACGAGGTGAAGGACGAGGCGCAAAAGGATCTGTTGAGGTCGGTCGAGGCGAGCGCGAGGCGCGGCGGAACTCTGGTGCATCAGATTCTTTCATTTGCGCGAGGCGCTGAGGGCGAACGTGTTCCGCTTCAGATCAAACAGTTGTTGCACGAATTTCAGAGGGTGGCGAAGGACACTTTCCCGAGGTCAATTCAGATTGTAACTCAGTTCGGAAAGAACGTGGGGCTCGTGTTCGGAAACAAGACCCAGTTGTACCAGGCCATTATGAATCTCTGTGTGAACGCCCGCGATGCGATGCCGGACGGAGGAATTCTCCAGATCGAAGCGAGCAATATGACGCTGGACGAGTCGTTCGTCAGCCGTTTTCCGCCGGCGGTTCCCGGAGAATTTGTCATGCTCCGAATCACGGACAACGGGATTGGGATTCCTGAGAACGTTATTGACAGGATTTTTGACCCGTTTTTCACAACCAAAGAGGCAGGCAAGGGCACGGGCCTTGGTCTTTCGACAGTTCTGGGAATTGTCAAGAGGCAGGGCGGATTCCTTGATGTCAGCAGCAGATTAGGAAAAGGCACCAAATTCTCCATCTATCTGCCTGCGATCGAATCGGCTGGCGCAGTCGGAAGTTCGGATCCGCCACTCGTTCTGCCGTCTGGAAATGGCAAATTGGTGTTGATTGTCGATGATGAACGAGTGATGCGCGACATCACAGCCTCGACGCTGAAGAAGAATGGATATCAAATTCTTACGGCTTCCGATGGAACCGAAGGATTCGCCCTTTTCACACAGCACAAGCATGAAATATCAGTGGTTGTTACCGATCTTTCGATGCCTTACATGGACGGCTCAAAGATGATTCGAGCGCTGTATCAGATCGATCCCAAGGTCAAAGTGATTGCGGCGAGCGGAATGAACGAGGAATTCAAACTCCCCGAGCTTCTCAAGAGAAAGATTCCGTTTCTAAAGAAGCCGTTTGCGATCGAGAAACTGCTCGAGACCCTGCACGAGGTGTTGGGACCGCATGGAGTGAAGGAGTCCGGTTCCCGCCCGAGCGGACGATAAGGAGGCGCGGTTCGGAATCATTTTCATCAACGCGAAGATCGTTGCGACGAGGTTGGTGGTATCCTGGATTTCGCAAACATTTCGAGTTCTAGAGCCACTCGTTGAATCACTCCGGGCCAATCCCTGTGGCTAGGCTGACGAAACAGGCGCATGGTCGGGTACCACGGAGAGTTCCCTCTCCCCAAGAGCCATCTCCAGTCAGGGGCATATGGAAGCAGCAGCCAGGTTGTCTTCGCAAGAGCTCCGCCCAAATGTGCGACAGCGGTGTCCACTGTTATGACAAGATCCAGACGTTCGATCGCGGCGGCAGTAGCTGCAAACTCGTTCAGATGAGAACCAAGGTCTTTAATTTGGAGGCCAGAATCGAGCCGCTTGAGGTCGTGGCTGCGGTCTCCTACTTGAAGGCTGAAGTATTGGATGGAATCGACTTTCCACAATGGTTTCAATAGCTCGATCGGGATTGACCGGCATGCGTCGTTTAAGTGCGATGGATTTCCCGCCCAAACCAGACCGACGTTTACGCATGAACGGTTGCTTGCCGACGAATCAAGAATCTCGAGATTTGAGGTTTTCAGGTAGGGTATTTCCGTCGGAATCGAGTTGAGCTCGGTTCCGAAAACTCTCGGCAAGCTCAGGAACGGCAAATGGTAATCGAAGATCGGAGCGGGCTCGCCTCGAGGGATTACCTGGCTCACACCGTCAACCGTCCGCAAAAGCTGTACGAGAGCAGGCTGGCATTCGAGAACCACTTTGCCGACACGTTTTGCGGCCAAAGGGACATATCGCGCAAACTGGATAGCGTCACCAAAGCCCTGTTCAGTATAAAGGTACAAGGTGCTCCCCGGCGATGTTTCTCCGGTCCACTCGGGTTGCGGAAACGTTCGCCGATGGCGGATCAAATCCTCGGTCTGCCAGCGCCACTCATTTTCAATCCAGCCGTCCCGCAGATCTCCGGATAAAAGCAGGGCAAACGCGAAATCCCTGTGTGCTTCGGCAAAATTGGGACTGCGCTTAAGCGATTCCCGAAGCAGAACCAGCGCCTCTTTCAGACGTCCTTCTTCCCGAAGCGTGTTTGCGAGATTGAGGCGCGTTCGCGTGTTTCCAGGCTCAAGAACGAGAGCCTGGCGGTAAGACGCCTCCGCTCCATTCCAGTCTCCGCACGCTTTCAACGCGTTTCCAAGATTCAGGTGCCCGCCACCGGCCGCGGGGCTCAAACGCACGGCGCGGAGGCCCGCTTCCACCGCGGCTTCACTGTCGCCCAAGGCTTTGAGCGCCGCGCACAGATTGCTCCACGCATCGAAGAATCCGGGTTGCAGTTCCACAGCTTTTCGATAAGACGCGACAGCTTCCGGCAGCATCTTGAGTTTCTGGCAAGCCAGTCCATGGTTAAAGTTCCAAATGGGTTCAGCCGGATTCAACCGAAGCGCGGCCTCAAATCGTTCAAGAGAACCCGCCAAATTCCCGTGTTGCGCGAGCCGAATACCCTCTTCATGAATTTCCGAAGCCTTGTCCACGACGTTTTCCGTGTTACTCCTGTCTTATGAATTCTCGAAGAGCCGCGGCTGCTTCATTGATAACGAAGCTCCAGTCGCCTCGCTTGCGCTGTCTGAAAAGGCGAGCCTGAGGATACCATGGGCTAGTGGTACGTTCGGTTAGCCACCTCCAATCGGGCGCGAAGGGTAAAAGTATCCAGACCGGCTTTCCCAGAGCTCCGCTTAAGTGTGCGACTGCCGTGTCCACACAGATGACAAGATCCATTTTCTGAATCGCCGCGGCAGTGTGCGCGAAGTCAACCAACTGTGTCTCCAAGTCGATGATTGGCATTCTTTTCTTCTCGCGATTTCCCGCTTGATTTGCGACGCCAACCTGGAGGCTGTAGAATTGGGCTCCCGAACACGACCATAGGGGCCAGAGCTCGCCATATGGAATCGACCGGGCTCGATCCGCGCCGTGACTTGGATTTCCAGCCCAGGCCAAGCCCACTTTGATTCTTGATTTCGATCTTGCAGGAGTCGAAATCTCCGTTGCATCGGGAACTCCCAGATAGGGAATGTCATTCGGAATTGTTTCCAGGGTCGTCTTCAAACAAAACGGGAAGCTCATCAGTGGCAGATGAAAGTCACAATCCGGAAGCTGTTCACCGGTCGGAACCACGCGTGCGATCCCAGGGACCGTTTTGAGCAGACGCGCCAGTGAATCGGGGCATTCAAGAACGATCCTTGCTCCCAGCCCTGCAGCAACGGCGGGGAATCGAACAAACTGAATTGTATCCCCGTATCCTTGTTCAGAATGCACGAGCAGCGTGCGTCCCTTCAAATCTTCTCCCTTCCAAAGAGGCATCGAGAAAGGACGCTTTGCAAAGACCGGAACGTTGGAGAGCCATCGAGCTTCATAATTCATCCACCCGAACTCGAGGTTTCCGGACAACAACTGGGCAATTCCAAGGTTGTAGCGCGCGTCCGCGTAGTCCGGCTTCAAGGCGAGCGACCGCTCGAATGACTCAATTGCGGACGGAATTTCCCCCAAAGCTTGTCGAATCACGCCGAGATTGAGCCAGGCCTCCGCGAGGTTTGGCTCGGAGGAAAGTACTTCGAGGCAAAGAGTTTCTGCCGCGTCGAGTTCCCCTTTCGAAGTCAATACCGAGGCCAGGTTTACCCGCGCCCGATAATGGGTTGCATCGTGATTCAGGAGTCTTCGGAAGCAGCGTTCCGCTTCATTCAAGCGGGCTGTATCTTTCAGAGCCAACCCCAGATTGAGCATTGCGTTTGTATGAACCGGCTCCAATCGAATGACCGCTTCATAGAGGCTGATCGCCCGTTCGATCTCGCCTTCTTCCTGCGCTAGCAGTCCGAGATTGTAGTATGCATCCGCCATGCTCGGCTGCTGCGCGATAGCGCTGGAATACGCGTTCACTGCTTCGTCCGCTCGCTTTGCAGCATAATACGCGTTGCCTAAATTGTAATGCGCTTCCGGAAAGTCCGGCTTAATCTCGAGAGCCCGCCGGTAGAATCGAATCGCCTCTTCGATTCGGCCCAATTCGAATCGAATCAGGCCCAAGTCGTGGTTAACCTGAGCCGAGGAAGGTCCGAACTGCAAGGCTTTCTCCATCCAAATGCGGGCCGATTCAAGATCGCCTCGCTGTCGAAACAGCACCCCCATGAACCGCATCGCATCGGAATGTTCGGGATCCCGCTCGAGGACGAGCCGGTAAAAATCTTCGGCCTGGTCGAGGCGGCCGGCTTGGTGATGAACAAGCCCTTTTCCCAACCAGGAATTCAGTGTCGCGGACCAATGCCATTGAGCGTTCCACGTGGCCAGTGCCGCCCCAAGTTTCTCGAAAACACTTTTCCAGTCTCCAGGACTCGACTGTCTAAAAAGTCGCATGGTCGGGTACCAGGGACAGTCCTCGCGATCGCGCATCCACCGCCAATCGGGCGCAAATGATAGCAACACCCAGACAGGTTTCCCCAGTGCTCCGGCCAGATGCGCAATTGCGGTGTCCACGGTAATCAGGAGATCCAGATTCTCAATGGCCGCTGCCGTTTGACCGAAGTCGGTTAACTGTTCGCTGAGATCGGATACTCGCCCGGCCCAACTTGCTTCTTGAGCGGATAGGCTTCTGGCGCCTTTTTGAAGACTGAAGAAGTCGGTTCCCGCCATATGAACAATTGGTTCCAAGAGTCCGAACGGAATCGGACGTTGATCGTTTGGCTGGCTCAGGGATCCACACCAGCACAACCCGATTTTTGGATTCCGGCCTGACACCTTCGGGAACGAAATTTTGGCATTCGCCGGCGCTCTCAGATAGGGGACTTGGGCCGGGATTGTTTTCAGAGTCGTTTTGAAAACGTGCGGGAGGCTCATCATTGGCAGGTGCGTATCGAAGCGGATCTCCGGCCGCATTTGGGAAAAGACGCTTGTGACGCCTGCGATCGTTCCGAGCAGGAAGGTTAAGTCCGGAGGGCACCAGAGAAGAACCTTTCCACCCCGCTCACGGATCAGCGGCACATACCGCGCGGTTTGAATCGTGTCTCCAAATCCCTGTTCTGCGTGTAGAAGCAGAGTGCGTCCCTGCAACGAAGCGCCGTCCCATACGGGCTGAGCGAAGTTGCGCTTGGGAGTTGTGCGGCTTTTGATATGCCAGCGCCACTCATGCTCTTCCCACGCCTGCGGAAATTCTCCCAACGATGCTTGCAACGAAAACAACTGCCAATGCACTTCGGGATCCTTTGGCGCGAGTCGGAGTGCTTTTCGGTAACAGTCCCGCGCTTCATCGAGCCGGCCTAGGTCTTGGCAGACCATTCCCAAATAACGCACCGCAGTCGCGTCATTTGGCAGCAATTGGACCACCCTCTGATGACAAGCCAGCGCCTCGTCAAGTCGATGCTGGCATTCCAAACCCAAACCGAGGTTTTGCCAGGCATCGGCGTAGTTGGGGCGCAAATCGACTGCGGTCTGCCAGGACGCGATCGCTTCAGGCCATTGTTCCAGTTCCCGATACAGATCGCCCAGTCCCTTGTGGATCTCACAGTTCTCCGGACTCGCCGCCGACGCGTGCCGAAAACACTCGATGGCAGGCTTGAACTCGCCGAGTTTCTGGAAAGCAAGTCCCAGGTTCAGTCTTGCGTTGAGAGTGCCCGGTTCGAGATCAATCGTTCGTTGAAAGGCATTGCGTGCCAATTCAAATTCCCCTGCCCGAAAGCAATTCTCGCCAAAGGCAAAATGCGCTGATGCGAAGGCGGGTTTCAGCTCGAGAATCCGTTCCCAGACGCTGAGCGCTTCGGACCACTCTTGTTTTCGGGAATGTAGATTGGCCAGCTTCTGAAGCAGCTCCAGGCTTTCCGGAAACAGGGCCAAGCCGCGCTTGCATGCCTCGACTGCCTCATTGAAGCGACTTTCACGTTCAAAATTCGCCGCAAAATTAAGTTGAGCTTGCCCATAATCGGGTGCGTTACGCCGAGCAGCAGCAAAGCAGACTTCGGCTCTGGCACCTTGGTCCAATGCTCTATACGCCAAGCCAAGATCGAGTTGGAAATCAGGAAAATCAGGGTGTTTCGCGACCGCCATTTCAAGACAGGCGGCCGCCTCAGGATACTCTAAGCTCTTCATCGCCAGAACCCCGAGCCAGTAGTTCGCCATCCCGTGCCCAGGGTCGAGCGACAACGCCGATTGGTATAGGGTCAGAGCTTCGCCAATCTCTCCTCGGTGCAGCGCTTTTTGAGCGGAAGAGAGCAATTCCTCAATAACGTGATCTGGGGGTGGAGCTTCCGACACGTTGGCATTCTATGTTTGGATCGAAGGAATTTCCAATGTCGATTTCCAGTGACCAGGTATGCGGCATATTCGGCGTGGAACCTCGCGAAATGGGAAAATAACCGGTAATTATCCGCAGGATCGGCAAAGGATCCTGGCGCGGAGATAAGTGCGGTTAGCAATACACCAAAACCAACGGGTCAATCGGTGTAACTCGATTAATGCTCCACACCTTGTTGATGGAAGCCTCGGTCATTTCTCTGCCTTTCGGAAGTAGCAAGAACCCGTTCGCGTTGTAGATTTCCCGCGCTAGAACCATTCCTTGCTTCAGCTCAATGAGAAGGATTTCCCTTTCGCCTCGCGGCATTTTTGTCAGCGGAGCCGCTTTCGCCAGAGCATTGATGGCATCTTCGTCGAACAGGGTGTCTTTTCCATTCTCGATCTCACTCATCGCCTGAATACTTGCCGAATGCTTGCTGCAATAGGTGATTACGACGTTGAGAAGGCGGGAAAGCCACGGAATCATTTCACCTTTTAGACCGTCGGGATACCCGGTGCCGTCCCAGTTCTCGTGATGCGAACGGATAATCTCGCCAGCCTCCTGGAAGTACGGGAAGTCCTCCAGCATCGTTTGTGATTGCACGGGGTGCCTCTTGATTAGCACCATCTCCTCGTCCGTGCATTTCTCCGGGCCGCGCAACCAACGGCGGACGATTCCTCGATCGATCCCAACCAAAGAAATGTCGTGGAGGGCAGCGGACCAGAGGAGGCTCTTCAGGTCGTCGGAAGAAAGTTCGAGAACTTCGCCAAGCGTCTGGCAGAGGGCCACCGCGCGGAGTGAGGTATTCCCCAAATTCGGATGGAACGTGTAAAGAACCTTTGTGAAAGCTTCAACTGCGAGCTCGACGCCCGGCGGCGGCGGAACGGAGGCGCCGCCAGGTGAATCCGATGTCGCAAATACATCATCAAGCGTGATCGTGTCGGAGCCGTCACTCGGGTCTCCTTCTCCCGGTTGATCTGCCGCCGCCTCCGACATTTTCGAAATCTTTAGATTCAGTTGTATGTTCCTCTCGTGGAGGGACTTGTTTTCTGAAACGAGTTTGCTGTGGAGGATTGCATTGCGCAGTGTGACGAGCAATTCCTCGCGCAACCACGGCTTTGTTACGAATCGATAGATTGTCTCCGATTTGATCGCCTCCGTTAATTCGGCCATTGAGAGACCGCTGCTAATGAGCAGCCGTGTCACTTGCGGATTTGACTCTTTGGCTTTCTTGAGCAAATCCATCCCTGAAATTTCAGGCATTTCGTGATCCGCCAAAATCACTGAGAATGTTTCCCGTTGAAGCAGTTCCAGCGCTTTTACGCCACTCTTTTCGGTGGAAATATGGTAACCTTCCGGCTGCAATTGGGATTTGAGTACCGACAGCACCATATCCTCATCATCAACAATGAGAATCTTGCCCCAATTCTGGTCGGACAAACCGGATTTACTAGACATAAGCGAGTTTGATAGTCGGAAGGACAATTTCGTCAAGCATCCCGAAAGTCAAGCACGAGTGTGTTTCGGACGGGCCTGTAGTCTCGCCCCAATGGCAGTTCCGGCTTGGAGTGAAAAATCGGTCCTTGAAACCGGATACAGGTCTGGGATAAGGTCACTCTTGGTCCAATTTCAAACTTAACCGTGAATTTCTTACAGATACACCTGCGTATTTTTTCACTTTCTTGGATTCGACTGTTTTCGTCCTTTTTGCTCGTTAGTCCGTCGTCGCGGCTTTTGGCGGTTGAATTGGAGAATGCCGATGATTGGCGAAAAGCCCGTGCGTTTTGGGCGTTTCAGTCTCCCATCAAACAACTTGCGCCTGTCGTGAAGAAAAATGATTGGGCGCGGCGGCGTATCGACTATTTTGTGTTGAGCCGCCTGGAACAGGAGGGGCTTGGGCCGTCGCCCGAGGCTTCGAGGCAGACGCTGATCCGAAGAGTAACGTATGCGCTGACAGGCCTTCCGCCGGTTCCAGAGGAAATCGATCGATTCTTGCAAGATAATTCCCCAGATGCCTACGAGCTGATGGTCGAAAGACTTCTGGGATCGTCACGATTTGGAGAGCGGCTCACAAGCATGTGGCTGACCGTAGCCCGGTATGCGGAAGACCAGGCGCATCAGGTCGGCGACGATGCGCAGAATTTTTATCCCAACGCGCATCACTATCGCAAATGGGTAATTGACGCATTCAATGACGATGTGCCCTACGACCGGTTCATCAAACTTCAGTTGGCGGCCGATCTGATGGGGGACACCCTGAAGAGCGATTTGCCTGCGCTCGGTTTTATTGGAATTGGCCCCAAGTATTACAATCGAGGAAGGCTCGAAGTGATGGCGGACGAGTGGGAGGATCGAGTGGATACCGTTACTCGCTCGTTTCTCGGGCTCACAGTCGCGTGCGCGCGCTGCCATGATCACAAGTTTGATCCCATCACGATGAAGGATTACTACGGGCTTGCGGGCGTATTTGCGAGCACGACGATGGTTAACAAAACTGCTGACGGTGAAGTTGAAGAGAAAGGCAAGAAGGAGGAAAAGGACGATAAGAAATCCAAATCTATCAACCCCAAGATGCTGCACATTGTCGAGGAATCCGAGGTTAAGGATCTTAATGTGTTTCTCCGTGGAAACGTTGGCCAAAAGGGGCCTCAGGTTCACAGGAGATTCCTGGAAATATTATGCGACGGTCAACCTGTCCCGTTTGAGCAGGGAAGCGGGCGCCTGGAACTGGCGAGTGCGATAGCGGATCCGCAGAATCCGCTTACCGCGAGAGTCATGGCAAATCGTATCTGGATGCTCGTTTTTGGGAATCCATTGGTAGCGACTCCAAGCAACTTTGGGAACCTCGGAGGCAGACCGGCCAATCCCCATCTTCTGGACGATCTCGCGATGCGTTTTACTGAGAACGGGTGGTCGGTCAAATGGTTGGTCCGGGAGATGGTACTTTCCGCCGCATTTCGGCAGTCCTCGCGATCAGATCCAGCAAAAGCGTCGATTGACGAAGGGAACCGGTTTTTGTGGAGAATGCACCGACGCCGTTTGGAGGTGGAACAGTGGCGGGACGCGGTACTCTTTGTTTCGGGAGACTTGGAATGGATAGGGGGCAAATCTCGCGAACTGGACGATCCAGGGAATTTGCGGCGAACCGTCTATGGACGGGTTAGCCGGCTTCAGTTGAATGATTTTCTTGTTCAGTTTGATTATCCGGACGCGAATGTTCACAGCTCGCGGCGCCCGGTCACAACAACGGCAACACAGAAACTTTTTGTGCTGAACAGTCCTTTTATACTGCGGCAGGCTAAATCACTTGCTTCGCGTCTTACTGCCAATCCTTCCGATGACACTGACGCAAGGGTTCAGAACGCCTACCGCATGCTGTATGGAAGAGTTCCCGAGCCGAATGAAACACGGTGGGCTGTGGAGTTCCTCGATAAGCCCGGTTCCGGGGAAATGTCGCGGTGGGAGCAGTACGCGCAGGCATTGCTCGCCGCGAATGAGATGATGTATTTGGATTAAGCGCGGAGTGCCTCTTATGAATTCCGGATCATGTAACCTATTTTTAACAAGACGCCAAATGCTTCAGCAGATGTCCGCTGGATTTGGCATGTTGAGTTTGGCGGGACTTTTGAGCCCCAAAAACGCTCTGGGCGGCGGCGCGACAGCGATCAAGAAGCCTCATTTTGCTCCCCGGGCGAAACGCGTCATTTTCTTGTTCATGAACGGCGGTCCGTCGCATGTCGATACGTTTGACCCGAAACCGGCTCTCTTGAAATACCAAGGCCAGCAACCGAGCGGCGAGTTGTATAAAAAATCCAAAGGCTCGGGTTACATGCCCTCACCTCTCAAGTTCCAACGCTATGGCGAGAGCGGTATCGAAGTCAGCGAGAGCCTTCCCCACATTGCGAAGGTCATCGACCATTGCTGCATAATTCGGTCGATGAGAACCGATGTGCCGAATCATGAACCGGCGCTGCTGCAAATGAGTTCCGGAAATATTCAGCCGATTCGGCCGTCGATGGGGTCGTGGCTCCTTTACGGACTGGGAACCGAGAACGAGAACCTTCCCGGTTATGTGGTCTTGCGTCCGAGCCCGAAGATCGTTGTGGGCCCGGCGCTATGGAGCAACAGTTTTTTACCGGCGGAGTTTCAAGCCACCAGCGTTGTAACGTCGGATATGCAGGTGGATAAGCTGATTGCGAACATTAAGAACCCACAGTTGGGATTTTCGGAACAGAGGGAGCAGCTCGATCTTCTGCAGAAGATGAATCAGCGGCATCTCAATCTGCGCGACGGTGATACCGAGCTCAATGCGCAGATAAAGTCGATGGAGACCGCCTACAAGATGCAGTCAGCCGCCCTTGATACTTTTGACATCAGCAAGGAGCCCGAGTCGATTCGCGCTATGTACGGCGAGACCCCATACGCCCGTTCCTGTTTGCTGGCTCGGAGGCTCGTCGAAGACGGCGTGCGTTTTGTTACCGTGTACTACACGACCAAGAACAATCAGCCATGGGATACGCACAGCAATCACGATGAAACGCACTCGAAGCTCTGTCTGGATAGTGACAAAGCAACAGCCGCTCTGATCGCGGATCTGAAGGCGCGTGGACTGCTGGATGACACGCTGGTGATCTGGGGCGGTGAGTTTGGCAGAACCCCGTATTCAGAGCAACGCGATGAAAAGACCAAAACGGGGCGCGATCATCATCACACCGCGTTTTCAATGCTCATGGCCGGTGGCGGAGTGAAGGGTGGCACTGTATATGGCGCCTCGGATGAATTGGGCATGGCGGTGGCCGAAAACCCAGTTCACGTGCATGATTTCCATGCGACCATTCTGCATCTGCTGGGGATCGACCATACGCGACTGACTTACCGTTATGCCGGGCGCGATTTTCGGCTGACGGATGTGCATGGAAACGTTGCGCACGGGATTATTTCGTAGTCTGCCGAATTGTCGGCAACCAACGCGCCCGGCCCATGCCGTTAGATCTGATAGTCCGCCGCTTCAGGATCGCGGCCTCGTTTTTGCAGGACTTTGACATTTACTTCTTCGTAAAGGACCAGCGAGTGGGGAGGCACGCTGTGCATCAAGAAAACGTTGGCTCCGATCGTGCTTCCCTCGCCTATGACGGTTTCTCCTCCGACGATTGTGGCGCCCGAATAAATCGTCACATGATCCTGAATTGTCGGGTGCCGTTTCGTGCCGCGTAGCTTTTGCCCGCCCGATAACGAACGCGCAACCAACCCGACACCCTGATACAGCTTTACGTGGTTGCCAATCTCGGAGGTTTCACCGATTACCGTGCCGGTGCAGTGGTCCACAAAAAAGTGAGTGCCGATCTTCGCGCCCGGATGCATGTCCATGCCAGTCCGGCTGTGCGCCCATTCGGTCATCAATCTTGGAATCAACGCGATTTGTTTCCGGTACAGCTCGTGCGCCATTCTTTGAACGGCAATCGCTTCGATGAAAGGATAGGCAACGATCACTTCCTCCTTGCTGAGAGCTGCCGGATCCCCGTTAAATGCGGCTTCCGCGTCGGTTTGCAGAAGCTCGCGAATCGCGGAGAGTTTGCTTAGGAATTCGCCGGTTAACTCCCGGGCCTCGCCGCGCAAATCTCGGTTTCGGGGTGTTGCATCGCCGCTGTACTCGAGGCTCTTATGGATTTCATCCTCCAGACGACCTTGCACTGAATCCATTAAATTCGCCGTCTCCATCTTGATCTCCGAGGAGTGGATCGTCTTTTCATCAAAGAATCCCGGGAATAGAAGTCGCAGCAAATCGACTGTGATTGTCGCAATGGCGCTCTTCGCGGGAAGGTTGACACCGTCCAAGTGATTGATTCCACCGGCGCGCGCGTACGATGCAATCAATTGATCGGTCAACTGAGTGACGGTGATCTTCACGCGGGAATCATGCCATGCGGATTGTGATTGGCAAGGAGCGCAGCGTGACGGATCGCGAACTCAGAAACGCGTTTGAACCGTTGTTGGGGCATTTGGATACCGTTGTTTCGACTCGTCGGATTCTTCAGGCAAGGATTGCTGTCAATCGCGGGGAAATTACCCTTGAAATTGTGTTCTGCATGATGTGACGATCCCGCTTTGGTAAAGAAATGAAGGACCGATTTCGAACATCATGAGAATCTTCGCGCATCGTGGTTTTGTGAATGGGAGGGTGGAGGAGAGAGAGAACAATCCGCTCCTCTTCATCGGGAATATTCGTTCTTGGACGGTTTCGCCTGTGTGGCACTCAATTCACCGGCCCAAGCTCGATCTCAGTGGCATTGGAGATTGGAGAGGAAGCGGAATCGTTGATTGGACGGAAAAGGGAGGCACAGATGATTCTTCAATGAATTTCCGCAAATGAAGGAGGCATCGATCGGGGGTTCTTCAGACGAGAAGATTCCGAATAATTCGCCGCTCGAATCAGATCGGCGCGATGCGCTGTTGGCTTTGGCTGAAGCGTACTCTGCGTCCGGGCGTTTGGGAGATGCGGAGACTTGTCTGCGGCGGTTCGTGTCTGATTTTCCTCGGTGCGCGGCCGGCCATTTGAAGTTAGGCGAACTTTTGGAGGAGGCGGGGAATCTCGATGCGGCGTTGGTCTGTGCAGATGCGGCCGTTCGTATCGAGCCCGAGGAGTTTCACGGTTACTTCTTGAAGGGATCCATTCTAGTGCGTTTGAATCGTTTTCCGGAAGCCGTCTTGAGCTTTAATCACGGCGTGCAGTTGAACCCCGCTTTGGCCGATTGCATTGTCGGGACTCTACTGGGATTCAAGAATGAAGCCGTGACAATCTGTAATGAATCCTTGCGAACGAATCCCGCGGACGTTGACTCGCTGGTGAAACTTGCAAAATTCCGGTATTTGGAGGGGCGCGCAAATGAATCGATCGTGCTTCTCGATCGAGCACTGCAGCATCGGCCGGGAGATCCCCAGGCGGAGTACTCACTGGCATTCTCCCAACTTCTACTGGGCCAATTCGAGAGTGGCTGGAGACACTACGAGTCTCGGTTTCGCACCGGGCAAAGCGCGTTTCCGATTCGAAGTTTTTCACAACCCCGATGGAATGGCGAAGATCTCAATGGCAGGACAATTCTCCTCCATTCTGAGCAGGGCGCGGGTGACACGATTCAATTTGTTCGGTACGCATCCCTGGTTGAGAATCGAGGCGGGCGGGTCCTTGTCGAATGCCCCCGTTCTGTCAAACGATTGGTCGAGACGCATTCTTCAGTGCTGAAAGTTGTCGCCCTAGGCGACCAATTGCCGCAATTCGACATCCAAATACCGTTACTCAGTCTCCCATCAATTTTCCGTACGACACTTCACACGATTCCAAACAATGTTCCGTACCTCCGAGTGTCCAATAACGCGCAAATTGAGGTTGGGCGGAGTGTTTCCGGGTGTCTGCGGATTGGGTTGGTGTGGGCCGGAAATCCTGGACTTGAGACGGATCTGATCCGGTCTATTACACTGGACCGTTTCTCGCCATTCTGGGATCTGCCGAATGTGGAGTATTACAGTCTTCAGATCGGTCCAGCTGGCCGTCAGCTTTATCTCACGGATTGTCGGCGAAAGGTTAAGGATTTGGCGCCGCAATTGACTGATTTTGCGCTAACCGCCTCGGTGATCGAGCAACTCGATTTGATCATCAGCGTTGACACTGCCGTGGCGCATCTTGCCGGGGCGCTTGGAAAACTCGTGTGGCTCTTGCTGCCGTTTGCTCCGGAGTGGCGTTGGATGCTTGATCGGGAAGACAGCCCTTGGTACCCCACGATGCGACTATTTCGCCAAAGCCGGCAGGATGATTGGACCGAAGTGGTACTTCGAGTCCGGGATGCGTTAAGGCTGCTGGCCGCATCCAAGGACCATGACAAACCATGAGGCATTCGCTAGGGAGATTCGGAATCTTGATCGAAAACTCTTGCAGGTTGTTCTTATATCACTTCGGTGGGTTTCCTCCAGCGGAGAGTTCCACGATCTTGCTCTGAAGCAGTTGCGACCCTGTTGCCGAGCGATGCATGGGGCCGTTTGGCTCCGTTTGCGGAAGTTGCAGTTCTCCGGCGATCACAAGCCATTTTCGCCAGAAATGAATTCGATTTCGGGCAATGATTTCCCGGGCGCGAGCCTGCTGGTTCTTTAGATATCGAATCGTGCGATTCGGTTGTGAGGAGATTCCCCATTCGTGCTGATAGTCTTTCACCGGAACGACATAACTGCAGTAACCCGCCTGTCGTGCTTGGAGTCCGAGATCCCACTCCTCCGTGAAGCACGGCGTAAAACGGTCTTCAAATTGCAAAACGCGATTAAGAAACAGTTCTCGTTTCACCGCAAAGAAAAAGCCCGAAACGGCATCGACGAGCTGAGGTGAACTGGGCCGCGCTTCTCGGTGAAACCAGATGATATCTTCGTAGGTGTAAAATCCGAAGAACGAACCCTCGGGACCCACTATGGCCGCTGCCGGCAGTTCCCAGAGCCCTTTCTCGAGTCCCTCCACGGCTGCGGGGCCGATGCGAAGATCCGCGTTCAGAATGAACAGGCTGGGCTGTGACGAAAGATGAACACCGATGTTCCATGCGCGGGAGACTCCGGAGTTTATGTTGAGGCTAGCGGAAATATCGATCCGTGGATGGTCTCGAAATGCTTCCGCAGCTTCCGGAGAATTGAAAATGACAATTACTTCACCTTCGATGCGCTTAAGATCCTCCAAGAGCGCGCCGAACTCGCGTCTGCCCTTTTCGGAGCCGTCTATTACAGGAATTATGAAGGAACGGCCCTTCGGGCGGCTTGGTGGAGAAGAGCTCCATTTTCCGTCCGAAGGCAATCCGACAAGCGAGCGTTCCCTCCATTCCGAAGCATTGGGAGTTCGGCTTTTTCCATGGAGCATGACTTGCAGAAGCTCTCCGACGCGGTGGGAGTAGGTGTGCGCTTTATGGACCATGGATTGGCCCCGGCGCGCGATGTGTTCGCGCTCTTCCTCGCGGATCAGGTAATGGCGCGCTTTTTCGACAATGTTGGCTTCGTCGTAGATGCCAAGATCAACCCCACCCTCGAATAGTTCGTTTTGTCCGCTCTTCGCCGGCACGTCGGTCAGGAGAAAACTTCCGGTCGAGAGAGCCTCGAACACGCGCATGTTCAGGTCATTCCGGACGGCGTTGTTGAAGACCACACGGGACTTTGAGAATACAAGCGCCATCTCATGCCAGAAACAACGTTCGACCTCCACATGAAATCGCCTTTCAGCAAGCTTCTTGAGGAGGTGCGCTCGTTGACTGTTTTCGAAGACGCTGCCGACGAATCCGATGTCAAACGCCTTCTCTGAAGATTTCTTTGAATGAACTTCCGGATCGCAGGCCAAAGGCAGCCAATGCACGCTCTTGCAACCGTGTCGCCGAAACGCCTCGAGATATTCACGCTGGGCGATGAAGACATGATCGAAATTTAAAGCCCATTTAACGTGCCAATCCAGGTTCAGGTGGGAATCGATGAGGATGCATGCTTTCGGGCACTTGAGCGAATCGAGATTTTTCGGGAAATGTCCGGGAACGGATTCAATCCAAAGATATAGATCGGGAGCAGGAAACCTCTCGCGAGCGCTTGCAAAGACCTCCTTCATATCCGGTTCGAACGAGAGCGGCACGTCATGGTCCAAGACCGGCAGTTTCATCGCCTCCAAGTTCCACCCCTTGATGATTTCAGGGCCAATCTTCGGGCCAAGTGTGACAACCCGACAGTTGCGGCGCAATGCGCGTTCGTAATAGACCGCTGTCGTTACGGGATAGGAGACGTAGGCGAGCCAAACGACGGATGCATTAGACGGTTCCATAGCCTGATAGGTTTATACAGTTGGTGGACAAACTCAGACAATGACTCCGCACTCGCGAAGTTCAATGCACTTTGATTGGAATTCCAAACGGAGCAACGTTCCGTTTTATGGCGGTGTGTTCTATGTAGATGCTGCTAGTTCGGCCTGGAGCAACTCCCGTCCTCGCGTCTTGAGATCTGCGGACGAAATCTCTCCGGCATCGACTTTCTTCAGAAGCGACCGCTGCGCCGCATAGTCTTTATTCACAACCCCCGCCTTGCTCTGGAGCATTCGCCACGATTTCCGGCGCTCGACCGCGAATAAAACCATCTGCCGGGAAACCGAATAGTAACGAAGCACACCGTCAACCTCCGCCTTGAAATAGACTCCGAAGTCCGGAACAAAGGAGCGATGTGAGGCATTGAAGAATCGCCTTTGGACGACGTCGTCCTGGGTAATGCACAACAGCATGTCGTCGAGATGAATGAGCTCTTTCGCCTTTTCCTCTTTGATAGACTTAACGTGTTTGCGAAACCGCCCCTCCGTGAGCGCCCAGTTCGCCACTGTGAAGTTGTATTTCTCTCCGTTGCATTTGTACTTGGTTTCCCACCAATCCCGATTCACGCTCGGATTTCCTTTGAGCTCCAGAGCTTCTTGCGACGTTTCGCCCAAGGTCGGGTTGAATACAAACTCCGGCATTCCACGCGCGTCCCGAATCAACTTGGCCTGTTCGGCAGACATGTCGTCGGAGACTCCATGCTCAGGCTGGCAGGTTGTGTAACACTGGAAAAACGCCGAGCCGCGGTATTCCAAGCCATCCAGTATGGCTTTGTAAAGCCGCGCCGCGTTGGCCATGCTGACCTGCGCGACGAACGGAGATCCGTGGCCCGAAGTGAATGTCTCGGCGACGCTCTTTTTCTCGATCAATTTTCCCTGGGAGACAATCCCAAACTGGTTCATGTCGTAACCGCCCAGCATGGTCGATGAGTCCGAGTTTTGGCCACCTGTATTCGAATAAACCTGGGTGTCCAGCATGAGAATCTTGATGTTCGGCCGATTCTGCAAAATAACTTTGGAAGCGTTCTGGAATCCGATATCGCCCAGAGCGCCGTCACCGCCAATCACCCAAGTTTTCGGCAGTTCCCGAATTTCCTGGTCGGTCATCAGCGCGTCATCAAAGTGTGTGTAAGAGAAACTTTCCGCTCGTGAAATGACGTCGTTCTCCTTCGTCAAAAGTGCGTCGCACAGCCGTTCGGGCACAACGGATCTGCGCGCGTGCTGCATGATCAATGATTCCCCTAGCAACCAGCCAACGGTCGGGCCGTCTTGAAACAGGGAGTTCATCCACGGATAGGGATGCGGGTTGGACGGAGGCGTCGAACCATAGACGGTATTGCACCCGGTGCTGGCACCCATGAACATCACCGACATGCCGTTCGCGAGGCGGCCATCCACTGCCTGGAGCTCGCTATGGTTAAAAGCGTCCTGTCGCATCACGGCACAGAGCGCTCCAACCAATTCCTCATCGGTGATTGTGCCGTGCGCTTCGATTCTTTGTGTCGTGTCCTCCTCGTTTTCTCCTCCAAGGCCAAAAATAATGTGGGCGATCGTCCTTTTGTATAACTTGTATCCCTCTTCGTTGATGGATCGAAGATTCGCTAGTTTGGCGACTCCTTCAGATTCCAACCGATCCGCCTTGCCGCGGAGTCTTTCTGCTTTCGCGTGATACAGTGGGCGCATATACGCCTCGGTCACGGAGGCGGCTGCTCGGAGAATGCTCTTTTCTCCGCAACCCGCGCAGGCACCGTCGCCGGAGACGAGAGCTTCGTAATTGCGGCGCACCATAAGGTGGTTGCGCAATGTGGCTTCCCTGGAGCTCTGAGGTTCGCCGTCGTTGTATAATCCAAGGAACTTCTGTTTTGTGTCCGGAAGCAGTCTTGAAAAGATTTGGGCTGTCGCCAGACTCGCGTTTAAGTCCTCCGTTTCAACCGTCATTCTGAGCGCGTCGTGGTCTCCACAAACTTCAACGCATTCGCCGCATCCCTTGCAAAGATCCGAAACAAAAATGGAAAACACTCCTCCGGCGCCGGGTGATTTCTTTTCGAGGCTCCGAAAAATGGCCGGGACATTATTGTAGGCGAGGGGAAGTGTATTGATGATTCCGGTGAACTCGGTTCGCGCGGATTCGGAGATTTGAGTGAGGTTCAAAACTTCGTCGCGAATGATGTCCTTAAACGGAGTTTTCTCCTTTTTCTCGATAACCCCGATCATGCGAGCGCGGGCTCGGGTTTCAACGCCCTTTAGTTCCGCGAGAAGTTTCTGTCGTTCGCCTCCGTCCGTCACATAGTTGCGCGCCGCGGTCGTCAGGATCGTTCCAATTTCTTGCGCGGTATTTGGAAGCGCCGTGTCGGGGCAAGCGGTGATGCACTCCATGCATTGAGTGCAATTTTCGGCGATATAAACCGGCGTCTCGCGGCGGGCGACGTATTTGGATTGGGTGGCGCCGGACCCA
>JAQBVM010000431.1 GCA_027623095.1 Verrucomicrobiota bacterium | reverse complement strand
ACCTCCTTGGCTGGCTGCGGTGCGTCTATCAAATTCACAATAGGAGTGAGGAGTGCCAGAAGAGAAACTGAGCGTTGAGCCCGACAATAATCGGCTTACCTTCCACTTGCTGTTATTCAATCTCTCAAAATGAATTCAAAGTTCACGATCTCACCATCATGGATACTGCTGACAGCCTTGTGCCTAGCCTGCATGGGGACGGGGCAATCTGCCACTCCTAGCCTGACTATAGAAGTCAGCAAGGTTCGCGTTACAATGAATCTAGCCGTTGGAAAGACATATCAACTCCGCGCGACAAAAGATCTGAAAACGTGGGTACCCGTTGGAGAACCTTTTCTCGCACAGACCGAACTGGAAGAACGGGAGCTGGACGTAGTTGAAGTCGGGCGATTCTTCCAAATTCAACAACTCGATGAGCCAACCGCGATGTTCATTCCAGAAGGTTTCGTTCGCATCCCCGCAGGAACATTCACTATGGGGAGTCCGGCGACGGAGAAGGAGCGAGATTCCGACGAGACGCAGCACACGGTGACGCTGACGAAGGATTTCTACATGAGCAAATATGAGGTGACGCAGCGGGAGTATTTGGCGGTGATGGGGAACAATCCGAGTGGTTTCCCGAGTAACTTGAACCGTCCTGTGGAGCAGGTGAGTTGGAATGAAGCGATGAGTTATTGCGCGAAGCTGACGGCGTCTGAGAAAGCAGCGGGACGGTTGCAGGCGGGGTGGGAGTATCGATTGCCGACGGAAGCGGAGTGGGAATATGCGTGTCGTGCTGGGACCAGCACGCCGTTTCATTACGGCAACGATTTACGGTCGGGGATGGCGAATTTCGATGGGACACGTGAATACGCTGGAGGAACGGGGACTGTGAATAATCCGAACGGAACGTTCTTGGAGCGGACGACGACGGTGGGGAGTTACGCGGCGAACGCCTTTGGACTTTACGACATGCACGGGAACGTGTGGGAGTGGTGTTTGGATAGGTATGGTGATTATCCTGCTGGGAGTGTGACCGATCCGAAGGGTCCGTCTTCGGGCTCGTTCCGCGTGTTTCGCGGCGGCAGTTGGATCAACTACGCCAGGGGCTGCCAGTCAGCGGACCGCAACTACGGCTACCCGGGCGGCAGGAACTACGTTATTGGGTTCCGTCCGGTGCTCGCCCCAGGTCAGTGAGCAGAGGGAAAGGGAGCGGAGCTGCCCGGAGCAGGCGAGGCGGAGCGAGGGACGAGCGGAGACTGACTGTGAAGGAGCAGCGGAGCCAGCAACTACGCCCCTGGAACAGATTGTCCGGCAATCATTGTTCCGCGCCCAATGTCAGGTGAATCGAGGGTCGATTAATCATTTCTCAGGAGCATGAACACTCTCGGCGACATGGCAAAGGCGTTGAACCGTCCGGCGGTTTATCTCCACGGATTACAAGCGCGGTTCGAGTTGCCGGTATCGGAAGGCGCTGGTTATTCGAGTGCCTATCTGGAATTCCTTCGAACGGTTGTCTTCCTGCGAGTGCTCAACGTTTCGGAATCTTCGTTGCGTGATCTCTGGCATCTCGAAAAGAAACTGCTGCAATTGCTTCACGTTGATTCGACCGGCTCGAAGACTTGGTTCTTGGACGCTTGCGGTCAGTCGGGACATTCGGAGCGCCGCCTGCTTCTGACAAATCACGATCTCGGCGTTTCGTTGCGGTCCCAGACTCTCCAGCTTGGATTGAACTTCGCCGACTCGTTGCCAGAGCTTTTCGCGGGTCGCGAGATGGGTGAGGACGCACTCCGGGTGCTGGGGGAATACCTGAAAGACTTCACTCGCATTCAATCGGAAATGAACGCTGAAGTTCGCATCGTGCGAGCGGCTGCGCGTTGGGCGGGACAGTTGAAGAGGTCTGAGAAATCCGGTGAATAGCCAACTTCCGAAACTTCCTGCGAATAGATCGCGGAAAGGTCAAAGTCAGCCTTCGACAACTGGACGGATGGATTTCCCGAAGGACCGGCTGCTTACAAAACCAAGCCTTGCTCGATTCAGTGACTTGATGTAGCAAAAGACAGATTCAGGAGACTATGTAAACGTACCAAGAACAATTTAGCGTAGCTTCGGCTACGGGCTGGTCCGAAAACCGCGAATTTTCCAAGCCCGTCACAGAAACCAACCGAGCACGCGCCAACCTGGCGCGGCTTGGCGTGTCTTCTGTGACAGGCGCTTCGCGGTGCCTCGGACCAGGGCGCGTTGAGTTCGCGCCTTCTTCTTCCCGTGGCTCGCTGACTTCGCCACAGATCCAACCGTTACAGAAATTATGACAACCATCAAAAATTCCAGATCAAAATCACTCGTCATTCTCCTTCTCGGTGGGACATCTCTCATGTCGCAACTGCCGGTCTTTGGACAGGCCGGACAGCTTGACGTTTCTGCTCAGGCCAACATCTACGGTGCAGGCCACCCGTCGCCACCCGGTCCTGCCGGTGGTGGCGCGGGCATCCTCCCCCCATCCGTAATTGTCACAGCAGGAGAAGTAATCATTTTTCAAGTGACGGGCGAGGTCTCATACAATGGTGGCGGGGATTTCTTTGGACCGGATGGTTCTCTCGTTGGCGGCACCCAGATGGGGGGTGGGTACGCAGGAATATCAGGGATCACGCACAGTTCCAGGTCCATGTTTCTAATCGGTGTTTTCGTCAACGATCAAGATCCGTCCTGTTGCACGGCACCACCGGCTCTGGACTTTTCAAATGACAGTTTCGCTAATCTAGCGCCTTCGACTAATCAAACTTTCTTTATCGGAGATGGTCTTATTGGAACCGGAACTGGTGATCCTCAGAGGTTTTTAGTGCCGACAGGGGCAACGCGCCTGTTTTTGGGTTTTGCTGATGCTCCGAATTTTAGCGGAGTGCCGGGAACTTATGACGACGACGTTGGAAGTTTGCATGTGGTGTACACTCGCAGCATTCCACCAGCGCCGGAAATCCTGAGACAACCGCAAGATGTCGAGGTGAAGTCGGGTGGGACGGCAACTTTTCTTGTTCAAGCAAGCGGGAAGGGAATGGTGCGCTATCAGTGGCGGTTCAATGGTGCGCGAATTAGTGGGAGTACTTCGACAAGCTTGATTCTGGAAAACATCACCGCATTCGACGAGGGAGACTACACTGTCGAAGTCACAGACGACACGGGAACCGTACTCAGCAAGTCAGCTCGTCTTACGCTTTTCCGCGATTCGGACGGTGACGGTCTGAGCGACAGTTTTGAAAACGGGACCGGACGATACGAAATCGTTTATGGCAAGTTCTCTTGGCACGACGCGAAGGCGGACGCGGAGCAACGCGGTGGGCATTTAGCAACGATCACGAGTCAATCGGAAATGGATTTGTTAACAAATGCTTTTGGAAATGAGTTGCTCTCTAAATGGTTGGGTGGAACGGACGAACTTGCTAAAGGACAGTGGAAATGGGTAACCGGAGAACCGTGGAGTTTTACAAGATGGTATTTAGGGCAACCCGACAACTCCGGTGGGCAGCAGCATTACTTGTGGTTTAACACTGTGTTTGGCCTTGCATGGGATGACATTAACGAGGGGCAACAACTTGGCTACGTGTTGGAACGTGGTTTCTACACCAATCCGAACAATCCCGATACGGACGGCGATGGGTTCACTGACGGGGACGAATATGAGGGAGGATCGATTCCGACTGATCCGAACAGCAAACCGCTTCCAAGGATCACGGCGCAACCCCAGCGGACGAACGTGATCGACGGGAGTTCAGTCACGCTTGCGGTGTCTGCCAACGGATTTGGATCGCTG
Organism: Verrucomicrobiota bacterium; assembly: GCA_027623095.1. Classification (GTDB taxonomy): domain Bacteria; phylum Verrucomicrobiota; class Verrucomicrobiia; order Limisphaerales; family SIBE01; genus JAIPJX01. The sequence goes on along the minus strand of JAQBVM010000431.1, from coordinate 717 downwards.
GCTTACCAATGGCGATTCAACGGATCACCGATCACCGGGGCTACAGATGCGACGTTGTCGGTGTCGAATGCGAAACACGCCAGCGCGGGTAAATACGATGTGGTTTTGCAGAATGGCGGTGGCACTACGACGAGTGCGACGGCGATCGTCAAGGTCACGCCAGTTCTCGAAGTGGAACGGTTGGACAACGGTTTTGTCATCATTCAGCTTATCGATTCACGGGCGCTCGGATGGACTGTGGACGCTTCGGCTGACATGAAGACCTGGCAACGGTTGGGTGCAATGACCTATACAGATGGCATTGGAGTGTTCCTGGATGCGGCAGTGTCCGGCACGCCTCAGCGGTTCTACCGCGTGTCGGCTCCGTGAAGAGAATGTTTTCCTTTCCGTTCGCCGGCTCCGTTTTCTTCCTTGAATCCTGTCCGCACAGGCGTAGCGTCATTCTCGATCAGGAGAACGCATGCATGGGATGCAACGAGAATTTCAATTGGAAGAGTGGCGCTCGCCACTTCCCTCGTCGGCAGCCGGGTTACCGGCGCTGAATATACGAACCGGCAGTCGTATATTCAAGCAGAGAGCGGCTGCTAATGAACGGTTTAAGGATTACAAATCGTAGGAATTTCCGGCGGGTGATAAACGAACCAGCCGTAGTATAAATAAAGTTCGGCAGGAATACACACGCTATGGCGAAGGTAGGTCGAAATGATCCTTGTCCTT
>JAQBVM010000430.1 GCA_027623095.1 Verrucomicrobiota bacterium | reverse complement strand
CGCCGCTTGTGCAAAATCCACCCCGCTGCGAGCCGCCCGCCCGCGTACTTGCGCCCGCCCTTCGCTGAAAATCGCCCGCATCTCTGGCAATGTCGTGGGTATGTTCCAGAGCGGCATCCACATTTCGCACCGCGCATCCTTTTCATCGGAACCCGCCGCGCTCGCGTAGCCAACTCCGGCCTGTCGCACGCAAAACGGATAGATGAACAATCCGCCGTCCACACTTTCCAGCCGCCGCACGGATGCGGCGGCGAAGAGCAACGCGCCTTCGATCATGAGGATGAAATCCCACGGATTCACCGCCGATGGAGCATCGAAGCCAGACGTGCCATTCGCGCCACCCGCCGCGCCGGGGAAGAACTGGCCGATGGGAGCCTTCACCCCCAAGCCGGGCGCAGGCGTCCCAAACAATGCGGCACGCAACCACCGCTCCGAGTCTGCCGTGGGAGCACCAGTGGCCGGATCCATGACTTCAGTGATGCGCTGCATGAAATTGTTCGTGAACTCCAGCCGCCCGTCATTGCCGCCCGTGCCGAGCAGCGGAGGGAATTTCGCGCCGTCTTGCCCGAGAACGAATACGGCATCGAGCCAGTCGAGCGCATCTTCGGGGAATGTGTTGCGGCAGTCGGCAAGTAAGATTGCCTTTGTGTTGCATAGCTCAACGTCCAGCAGCTTGCTCAATGCTTTCTCCCGAGAACCCCTGGCGTCCTCGCGAAAAGCTCTAGAATCCTTGATCAGTGTAACGATTCCCTTTTTCTTTTTGTATCCTGCCACCTTCCAGAGCTCTAGGAGCTGTTTGCTTGTAACCTCCGGACCGTTGATTTTGGCAATCACGGCGCTGTCGTTTGCTAAATCTAAAACAAGGTTTGAAATTGCGTCTGTCTTCTTTGAAGGCTTGTTCGAAGCCAAGCCTTTAAGGACAGATTTGCCGATCCTGTCGAATGTCTGCCTGTTGACTTTCCGCAATGTGGATTTGACCTGAGACCTGTATCTCGTCGTTTTCCGCCCATTTGTGAGTTGTTTCGCCAGCACCAATCTAGCGGACGAGATGGCATCTTTGTAGCCGTTAAACCGTCCTGCTTTTGAATCCTTTATGGCGTCAATGGCGCTGCGTTTATCGCTCCTATAAAACCCGCTCCCGCCATTCCAAGGGGCAAGGACAGCGGTGGGGCGGTAGTCATTGAGAAAGAACGCGACGAGCGCATCGGCATCGAAACACGAGTTCAGCACGAGCTGGTCAGAGGCCCAAGCGGCGGTGGTTCCTGCGCGCTCCGGCGAAGACTCGGCGACGATGCGGAGAATTGCCAGCGCCTTCAAATAGTGAGCGAGCGGGACGGGCGAGCAGCCGGAGAGAATAAGATCGGGCATGGCAGAATGTCAGTTGGTGGTGGCTGCATTTACGGAGGACGCACGGGCGTCGGCGGCACGCAGGATTGTTTCGAGATAAGCAAGGCGGAACGGGCCGACGCGATCGCGGAGGGCAACGGTGCGGGCAAGCCATGACGGGCCATGCTCGCCAGCACCCATTTTCATAAAGCTGAGGTCGAGCGTGACAGCGGGTGTAGTAATGTCGCCGATAGTGACGGAGGGGAGTGTGTCGCCGTGCCAGATCCCGCGAGCGAAGAGTCGTTCCTCGCCGCCTGGCACCGGTTCGTTTGGCAGCGAGCGGATGGAGAGACGGACTTTCCCGTGGTGTGCCGCAATGAGATAAGCAATGAGGTCGCGCTCGGGAGCATCGGGCGGCCCGGCAAGCAACCAGGCCAGAGCGGAAGCGAGTTCGTGACGGAAGCCGAGGCGCGTTCTGTCGTCATGGCGAAACGAAAATGGGTTTTTCGATTTTGCGTAAAACCCCGCTGGATCTTCCGGCTGATACGGCCCGAGGCGGAGCATCGCCTGGAAACAATCATGCGCCTTGCCGACATCGTGCCACTGCGCGGCGATGTGGAGTGTGGCGGCATCCTCACAATTAAGAGCGAGCGCGGTGGCGATGGCCTTCATCTCAGCGACGACTAGCGACGAGTGGTCGGCAAGCGTCTGCCAGTCGCGGGTGAAGGAAAGGCGGTTACCAGCGTAGGATTCGCTCGTGCCTTCCTGCGGAGAATGCGGCGTGGGCTTGTGCTTTGCGTCGCCCGTCCAGCCGAGGTCGTTGTGGTAGCCCCCACTGGCGACGCTCACGAGATAAACGGCACCGGGGCGCGGGCGTTTGGCTTCCGTCCATTTTTCATCCAGCGGGTTCCAAGTCCAAGCGTCGGCTTTGCCAAGAAATTTCGCCGCCTCGCCGATGGAAACGCGGCAGAGTTCCGATCGCTGCGGCGGAGGCGCTTTGTCGGTCGGCGCGTCGCCTTCAAACTCCCGCCAGAAAAACTGCACGTCATTGTCCTCACCATCGCGGATGTAGCGGGAGACATCGAGGTCTTGCCCGCAGAGGTCGGGCGTCGTGTCGAAAAGATCCACGAGATCGCGGCGACGGATAACGGGCCGAACAACGGGGGTTTCTCGAACGACGATCCCGCCGAGGATGCGAGGGCAGGCATTGGTGATTTCGCGGATGGCGGCGCGCGCCTGATCCAGTTCGGCCTTTGTGTAGGGAAGTTGCAGGTCGTCCTTTTCGTCTTTCGGCTGAACATCCACCCACAGCACTTCCGCATCGGAAATCTTTGCTTGGCGGTTGCAGCGCCCGATGCGCTGAACGAGCGACGACCACGGTGCCAACTCGGTGATGAGCAACCGCGCCGAGACATCCACGCCCGCCTCGACTGCTTGCGTGGCGATGACGATGCGATCACCCTCGCCAAACAAAAGCTCCGTGTGTCGCGCACGATCCATAGGGCGGAAGCGCGAGTGAATGAGCGCGACTTGCTTCGGATCGCGGGGTGGATTTTTCCCTCTGGTGAGGGCTTCGTAGATTTCACGAGCACGGTTGACGCGGTTGACGACGACAAGCGTGAGCGGGCCTTGTTGGTGACGCTCATTGATGAGTGCGGCGAGTTCCTTGGCGTAGCTCGCTTTGTTCGCAGGGGCGAGCGTGACAGGGCAAGGCGAGACGGCCTTTTTCGCCTCGATCAAATCGTGCGCTTTACCCAACGCGCGTTCGCTTTCGCTGAGTGTGACACTTGGCCAGCCGCCAGCCGGAGCATCCACAGTGGCGAGCCGAGTTTGTTCCAGCGTGGCGCTCATCCACCAAGTCGGGCAACTCCCGTGCGTTCGCCTTTCCTCGCGAGCGCGGAAGCCGTCGAGCTGTGCGCTGGTTTCCACGCCCACGCCCATCAATTGCGTCTCATCCATCACCCAAAGCGCGTCGTTATTCAGCAAGCCGAAGTGCATCGGCCAGCGGTAGCGGCTCATGCCGTAGCCGCGGTTCAAGGCGCGACTCAACAGCATGTCCTGTGTGCCAATGAGGACCGCGGGACGTTCGGGATGAATATCCCATTCTCCGGCGTCTTCGCCGCCCATGAGAATGACGGGCGAATATTCGTGCAACCATTCCAAGTCCTGCCGCGCCTGACCGGAGATGCCAAGATTGGCCGCGTTATTCAGCAGGTGCTGCAGCCATTTATGAACTTCGGTTTGGGTTTGTTCCACCAACGTTCGCATTGGCAGGCAATAGACCAGCCGCCGGGGCCAAACAGAAACGGCGGCAGAACGTTCTCCATTTTCCCTTTTCCATTCTCCATTCTCCCTGCCCGCCCGATTCCAAAGCCAGGCGAGTACAACGGCGGCGGTTTTGCCCAAGCCGGTTGGAATGTTGATGAGTTGTGAACGGCATTCGGAGTTGTGACACAACGTTTCCGAGCGGGCCGGGTCAGCATCAGGACCACAGGCTAGCCGACATTGGTAGGGATAGGGTGCGACGCGGGTGGCTTTTGTGAAGAATTGGCTGAAGTCCATCCTCGCTTTTCCTTTCAATTCCAGAAACGAATCCACTCTGGAAAAGAGACTACGGAATCGTTAACGGTACGGAAATGAAATTTACCTGATTCTTTCGACCGCGATCCGAGAGGCGCCACTTTGAACGCCCTGTGGCAGGTGAACTGACCAAACCGATTCGTGGCCGTCAATCACGAGCGAGATATTGCCGTTGCACGGTGGTTGTTCGACGGACTCGCGTAGTCGCACAAAATCGGGCCCCATGTGGGAAATCGGAAAGGTCGATCCATTGACCGTCAATCGCATCTGAACTTCCGCTGAATGTCCGGCTTCCTCTTGCATCAAAATTGTGGATGAATTGATTCCCCAGAAGGTTGGCCGCTACGCCGAAGCGCGTCAACTTCGGATAAGCTGGAAATGTTTGAGGAACGATGGCACGCCGTGGAGAAGGTGATTTTTCGATTTGAGTTGTTGGGGATTTATCTCACCGATATTCACCCTCGCAATATTGCTTTCCTCGACGACGGTTGAAAACACCTCGTTGAGGCCCCGTTGAAGTCTGGATTTGTAGCCCATGCCAGTGTCCCTTGAGATTCCGGATGTGGTCGCGCGCGATCCAACGAGGCTTGCCCTCGTCGC